>JARFPZ010000080.1 GCA_029288035.1 Desulfosarcina sp. | reverse complement strand
GCCCTGTAAGCTCTAAGAGCCGGATGCCAGGTCCCATTGTTCCATCATTTCACTTGCGGAACGAAGTGGAACTATGTTCGACCTACCATTCTTTAGCGGGGAGTGCAAGCAGCCGATTTGGATGGTGCCGATCGTGATATCTTCTTCCAGAACCTATTTTCGCCGCCCGATATACTCCAATTACGCTCACCCGCTACCAGGAATCACAAATCCCTTGTGAATCATACGTAGATGAAATATATAAATTATTTTATTTTTCTAAAATGATTACTTAACGACGTATAACGACTAACTTGATCGGGGAACCAACCAACGGTAGGAGAAAGGGAGAAGAAGACCATGCGAGAGCTTATTGAAAACAAATTTGAACAATTTCTCGTCGATTTGGAGACCATTGTAAATATAGACAGCGGCAGCGGATATGTACCTGGCCTGGAAGCTGTGGTCGCCTTTTTCCAGGAACGCTTTCAAAAAATCGGTTGGATGACGACCAACCATTCGTTTGACGATGGAAAGGTGCCCTGTTTGGAGGTTACCAATAAGCAAATTTCTGGTAATGATTCCGCCTTCGATCTGCTTTTTATCGGACATATGGATACGGTGTTCGGAAAGGGAACGGCAGCCACCCGGCCCTTTTCGAAGGATGAAAAACGTGCATATGGTCCGGGGATTTGCGATATGAAAGGGGGCTTGATGACGATGCTGCATGTCGCCGAGATCCTGCAACAAACCGGTGTGGCCGACGATATCGCCCTGGCCATGGCCTTCAACAGCGACGAAGAAATCGGGTCACGTGGCTCACGCTCCTGGTATGAAAGCCTGGCGGCCAAAAGCCGCTGTGTATTCGTGTTCGAACCCTGGCGAGCCACCGGTGATCGGATATTGCACCGCAAAGGCGGCGGCAATTTCGATGTCATCTGCCATGGCAAAGCCGCCCATGCCGGTGCCGCCCCGGAAGACGGTGCCAATGCCGTCATCGAATTGGCCCATCAAATTCTGGCCGTCAAGGAATTGGCTCGCATCGAAATTGGTACAACGGTTAATGTCACCGTCATTTCGGGAGGAACAGCCGACAACGTGATTCCCGATTATGCCAAGGCCAGTGTGGATGTGCGCATCGCCGAGGCGAAGGAGGGGCAAAGAATCGAGGATGGTTTTCAGGCCCTCGGCCGAAACGTTCATACACCCGGCGTACGGGTGGAGGTGTGCGGCGGGATCAATCGTCCGCCGATGGCGCCTTCTGAAAAAACCACCCGGTTGTGGGAACAGATAGCGGGCGTCGGCGAATCGATCGGACTCGAAATGACGTTGACGACCACCGGCGGTTGTTCGGACGGTAACTACACTGCTGCAATGGGTATTCCCACCATCGATGCAATGGGTGTTCGCGGCGGAGACGTTCACAGTGAGGATGAATACATCGAACTGGACAGTATCGTACCCAATATTCACCTTATGTGTGAAATCGTCAAAGCGTTTGCTGACGGTCGTATTTCCTGAGAAACTATCCCTTTGGAGAGTCTCTATGAAGCTCACAATTCGCTGGTCGCTGATCATTGGTTTTCTGTGCCTGATCTGGGGAACTTATGCGGTTACGACGACGTCAACCTTTTTATCCTCCCAGAAAACGTTAAATGGGCATGCCATGAATATAATGGAAAACATTGCCGATTTAGCGATGGAAAAATCACAGAATCATCTTGTCCATGCCCATGGTGCCGCTGTACTGACGAGACGTCTGCTGGCCGCCGATGTCGTCAGTGTTAATGAAAACAATATTGATTCGCTGGAACAGTACTTTTTAGATCAACTGGTCATTTATTCGCATTTCGCCGGTATTTATTTCGGCAAACCCAATGGTGACTTTTTTTATGTAAGCCGCAACGAGCAGCGTTCACCCGGTGGATTTCGCACGAAAAACATATTCCACCGGGGGGGAATTCGTAAAACAGCGCTGACCTGGCGCGACAAAAACCTGAATATTCTCTCCAAGGAAGTTGATCCGAAAGACCGCTTTGATCCGCGGGGACGCCCCTGGTATAAAAAGGCGCTTGAACACAAAAAGATCGTCTGGACGGATCCGTATATTTTCTTTACATCCCAAAAGCCCGGAATTACCATTGCCGGTCCCACCTATGATGAATTCGGTATTCTGAATGGCATCGTCGGTGTAGATATTGAAATCGATGAGCTGTCTACCTTTATCGGCAACATGAAAATCGGCCAAAACGGCCAGGCTTTCATGATCAATAATAATGGCGATGTGGTTGCTTTCCCTGATCTTGAAAAAATTAAAATCCATGGATCTTCGGATTCCAAATCCTTACGGCTGGTAAAAATTCACGAACTCGATGCCGTCCTGAGCAGAAAAACATTTTCAGCCGTGGGATTAGTTCAGAACGACCGGGGACGCTTTGATTTGAAGACGTCTCGCTTTGCCAGGTTTGAACACGATGGCCAATACCACCATGCGATGCTGACACCCTTTTCTATCCCTCAATGGCCATGGATTATCGGCGTCCATCTTCCGGAAGATGACTACCTGGGAGATCTAAAGAAGAGTCGCCTGTTCAATATCTTGCTTACCCTGGTAATCTCCGTTGTCGCCACCGTCATTGCCCTGTATTTCGCGCGCAGTATCATTCGCCCCATCACCAACTTAGAAAAGGAAGCACTGGCGGTTAAAAATAATGACATGCAGACGCGCTTCAATATCAGTTCAAAATACAAGGAAATACAGGAAACCGCCGACTCTTTTCGATCGATGAAGGACGCTATTCGAAAATCCCGTCAGAAGTATCGCGGCATATTTGAAAACATCCAAGATGTTTACTATGAAACCTCTCTGGAGGGCGTGATATTGGAATTGAGTCCTTCGATTGAAAAAATTTCACCATACAAACGAGAAAGCCTGCTGGGCGCAAATGTCGATCAATTTTATTTTTCTCCCCGGGACAGGAAAAAAATGATTCAGACCCTCCAGGCGGATAAAAAAATATCCGACTATGAAATTTTGTTAACGTTTGATGATGGAAAGCCGACGTGCGCTTCTCTGAATTCAGTATTGATAAGTGATGAGCGAGGTGTACCGTTGAAAATTGTCGGATCACTGCGGGATATAACCGCCAGAAAAGAGGCCGAAGCGGAGTTACACAATTACCGTGAACATCTCGAAGATCTCGTACATGAACGTACGGCCGATCTTGAGAGAGCCGGTCAAAAATTAAAAGAAGAGATGGAGCAGCGACTGCAAACAGAGTTGACGCTGGGAGAAAATCAGGAAAAATACCGCAATATTCTCGAAGGCATTGAAGACGGCTATTTTGAAACCGATCTAAGTGGTAATTTTACCTTCTACAACGACGCAACATCAAGGATCCTGGGCTGGCTTAAAAGCGAGTTGCAGGGTATGAATATTCGCAACTATACCAGCCGAGAAACCGCCAAAAAAATATTTTCAACATTCAAAGAGGTCTACCGCACTGGAAAACCCTGCCGGGCCATCGAATTTGAAATCATCAGAAAGGATCGCAAGAAAAGATATATCGAAATGTCGGTGTCACTGGTGCGAAATGCCGAGGGCATGCCCCAGGGATTCAGAGGAATCGGTCGGGATACGACCGCTCGTCGCCTGGCCGAAAATGAGAAGAAAATATTGGAGGAAAAGCTGCAACAAAATCAGAGACTGCAGGCCATCGGAACCCTTGCAGGTGGAATTGCACATGATTTTAACAATCTCCTTATGGGCATTCAGGGAAACGTCGACCTGCTTTTAATTTCCCTGGATGCCGCCGATCCACGCTACGAAAATACCCGTAACATAGAACGCTGCATCCGCAGCGGCGCGAACCTGACCCGACAACTGTTGGGATACGCTCGAGGCGGTAAATATTTTGTCAAACCCATTAATCTCAATGACGTTGTTCAAACGTCATCCAACCTCTTTGGCCGCACAAAAAAAGAAACCAAAGTAATATGCAAATATCGGGATAATATCTGGATTGTGGAGGCAGACCAAAGTCAAATTGAACAGGTATTGATGAACCTGTATCTGAATGCCTGGCAGGCAATGGGACCCGGTGGTACCATCCATGTAAAAACCGAGAATACCTTACTGGATAGTGACTTTGTCCAACCCTATGAAGCAGTGCCCGGTAAATATGTGAGTGTGTCTGTCGCGGATACCGGCAGAGGTATGGACAAAGAAACGCAAAAACGGGTGTATGAACCATTTTTTACAACGAAATCGATGGGAAAAGGAACCGGAATGGGGCTGGCCTCGGCATTCGGTATTATTAAAAACCATAACGGTATCATTCGTTTTGCCAGCACATTGGGAACGGGAACCACATTTTATATCTACCTGCCGGCATCCGATCTGACCGCCGATTCCTAACAAAGGAAACAAGTCACCTTGAAGAGCCGGCATCGGCTTTTGAGAAAACTATAGCTTGGACGGGACCGAATCGACAATCTTCAATCAATGCTATTTGTGATTTGCTAAACCCTTCATTTCTTTACAACAGGTTGTCAGAAAAAAATGGACTAAGGTCCTAAGATCTAGTGATCCCGATTGAACCCTTGCCCGTCTGCTTGATGTGAAACATGGCTTGATCAGCCAAGGCCAATAAACCTGTACGATTGTTTGTGTCTTCCGGAAATGTTGCCAATCCAAAACTGGCACCAATATGAACATTGAATCCGGCTTTGGTTAAGTAGGTTGTTTGCTTCATCTTTGATCGGATCTGCTCAGCTTTTTCGGTGGCCTGAAGCTTATTGAATCCGGGTAGAACAATGACGAATTCATCGCCACCATAGGCAACACCAAAACTAGGCGGTTTTAGACAGCTTTTAATGGTGATTGCAACTTCCCTGAGTGCCTGACTTCCATTTAGATGGCCATAGGTGTCGACAATCCGTTTAAAGTTATCCATGTCCATAAAAATTAAAGAAAAAGGTTTGTTTGTGATCCCGTTACCTTCGATAAGATCATCTAACATCTTGTACAGGTAGCGCGTGTTATACAGCCCGGTTAGGTTATCGTGAATCGCGAGGCTGCGGAATTTTTTACGATCGCGTCGAAGTTCTTTTTCTAGGGCCTTCTTTTTTGTGTTGTCAACCAATATGCCTTCGAGTATAGCGTCATTTTTATTGTTTTTAGTAATTCGAATATTGGCCAAAATCCACACTGGTTTGCCATCTTTTCGTTTCAACCTGAGCTCGTAATTTACCAAGGCACCTTTCTTTTTCACCGCCCGAATCATCCTGGTCCTATCTTCAGGGTTGAAATAAATCTTGTCGGCGCTTTCTTTAAGCTCCAGCAATTCTTCCGGTGAGCCATATCCCAGGATATCAGCATAGGATGGATTTACGCGAATAAGCTCGCCGGATAATTTGCTTTGAAACATGGCCTGTACCGCATTTTGATACATGCTGCGATATCGATGTTCCGCTCTTTTGAGCTCTTCCTGGGTGGCCTTCAATTCGGTCAGGTCTGAAAGGAAATACATGTACCCGATAAACGCGCGATTCTCATCTTTTAAAATGCTGCGACTGAACAACATGGGTATCCGAGTACCGGTCTTTGCACAAAATGAGGCTTCGAAGCTCAAATGATCACGGCTTGCAGAGTAAAAATCCACCGAGGTTTTGTCGTAGAATTTGTCGACGCTTTGGCCAATAAAGTCTTCACGATTGCAACCGGAAATTCGTAACAAGGCCTTATTCACGTCAATTATCACTCGGTTGCTGTCCAACAGTATAAAGCCTTCATTCGCGTATTCAACCAAACTGCGATATTTCAATTCGTTGTATTGGCATAATTCTTTGGCTTTGCGACAGTCCTCGAGTTCTCTTTTCAGCGATTCAAGCTGTTGCATCAGTTCTTCAGGAGATGTAGTAGTCGCCATCGTTTTGTCCTCGGTTTATTAAAATTAGTACTAGAAATGAAATATCAAGATGTAGATTGTATTTCAAGGGTGAGAACGATACTTAACTCAATGCAAGATGACGAAAAAAGGGATAAATTTCAGTTAAATAGCTGGATGGTAGAAGATAATGTGGACCGCGAGGAACATACACGAATATTCGGCAACAATTCGCCATTAATCACTGCGGTGGGGCAGCGAATTGAAGATTGGAGATTGAAGATTTGTGGATGTGTTCAATTGGCATCGATGCCGGTTAGCTTCTCTGTTTTTTCGAGTTGTGTTTTACAGTCTATACAGTACCGAGCAGTTGGTCTGGCGTTAAGCCGTTTTAAGGAAATATCTTCCCCGCATTGTTCGCAGAGACCATATACCCCCTCTTCGATATCCTGCAACGACCTTTCGATTTTTCTCATATGCAGCTTCTCACGACTGCAAAGATGGTGAGAAAATTCTCGCTCGGAAATCTGAGAGGCGCGATCGAGAAGATCCGAGATATTGTTATCTGTCACGTTCAACCCATCCAAACTGCAGTCGGAGCGACCCAACAGATCACTAAGTTGCTGAATTAAGATTTTTTTAAGTTGGTTCAAGTCTTTTTTTTTCATCTGTCCTTATTATAAAAAAGTTTCGATTGTTTATTTTTATTTTCCTGTTTTCCGGCAACCAAACGATATCTAATCCAATTTAGGCAGATACCATAATCATCTTCTCGATCAAATCAACCATTTATTTTAATGCTTGAAACTGCGTTGTCCGGTGTACACCATGGTTACATCCGCTTCGTTGCAGGCCTCGATGGACTGATAGTCATTGGCGGATCCGCCCGGCTGAATCACCGCCGTAATTCCTTCGTTGATACCGACATCCACGCCGTCTCGAAATGGAAAGAACGCGTCGCTGACCATGGCTGAACCGATGAGCCCCCCTTTCTCCCGATTCACACGCTCATCAAATTCCGCTTTTTTATCCGGATCTTTTAGATCATTGTAGGGCATACCAAGACTTTCAAAGCAATAGCGATCAGCCAGCTTGCGATAGGCTTTGTCCCTGGCGATCTGAACGACGCCGACCCTGTCCTGCTCGCCGGTACCGATTCCCACTGTAACCAGATCTTTGACGAAAATGACCGAATTGGACGTGATGCCGGATTCCACCAACCAGCCGAAAAGCATATCTTCATATTCTTTGTCCGTGGGTTCGCGATTGATTTTGTACCGCCTGCCTTTATAGTCGCACTCGGCCGGTTTAAGATCCTGCCTGCTGCGGCCGGTCGGCACAAAAGACCACTGCGCAATGATTCCCCCGTCCATCAGACTTTTGAATTCGACGCATCGCTGTCCGACAAATGACTGCAGGCGCTCAATGTTGGCGATCTTGACCACCCTGAGATTCTTTTTCGTGGCAAAAATATCCATGACCCCCTGTTCGAAGTCCGGCGCCACCACAACTTCGGCATATTGCTGTACAATAGCCTCCGCGGTGGCCCTGTCCACCATCCGGTTCAACGCAATACAGCCGCCGAAAGCCGCAACCCGATCGGCCATATTGGCTTTCAGATAGGCATTCACCAGAGAATCGGCCAGCGCCACGCCGCAGGGGTTGTTATGCTTCACAATGACAGCGCCCGGCTTGTCGCTAAAATATCGCAATATGTTCAGGGAATTATCTGCATCGGTTAGATTGGTTTTGCCGGGATGCTTGCCTGATTGCAGCAGTTCGATGTCGGAGGCCAGATACCGGCCCGGTTGGATGGTTTGGGTCTCCCCTAAAACCAAATTACCGTTAACCATTCGGTAAAGGGCGGCTTCCTGACCCGGGTTCTCACCATATCGAAGCCCTTTCTGAACATTGTCGATCGTCCAGGTAACTTTCTCATAAACGAGAGTTTGCCGATTATCTCCATCGATGAAGCTGATCTCCATCTTCGGGGGAAAGTGATCATCCATGATCGTGCGATACATTTTTTTTAAATCTTCAGCCATGTGGATTCTCCTAAAAAAGGTTCACGGGTTCAGGGTGCATAGGTTCAGGGTTAAAGGTTGCAACCGGTGGATACTACGGCCAATATTCGCCCAATTGGGAGCTATTGGTTTAGAGGCTTGAAGCTGGGAGGTCCCGCCCATTCGGGCAGGATGACCGATCGAATCTTATGCTTGTACCTGTTGGCCTCTGGGAAGCCTGGAAGCTTAAAAAATTCAACATTTTATTGGCATCCAAGCATTCCGGCTTTCTGGCTTCCCAGCCAATAACCTTATAGAACCATCATCATACTTTAATAACGGATAACAAATAACCAATAACACCTAAATCGATCTTTTTTAGCTCTGAACGTTGAACCCTGAACCGCTCAACCTGTGTGGTCGTAACAGCTCTCAACATCTGCTAAGGCCTTCGTGCGAAGAAAATCAGCAATAGCGCGGTCATATCCAGCGGTATGTTCAAACGCTTTTTGGGCCAGACGATATCGCATCCCCAAAGAAAGTGCTCCTTGGTTTGCTTTTAACTCGTCAATGATAATGGCATAATCAGCGGGATCCACAACCGGGGCCACCCGGATGAAATTTTTAGCCGATGCCCGGATCATGCAGGGGCCACCGATATCAATGTTACCTCTGGCCTGCTCCACCGTCACATCCGCTTTTGATATGGTCTCCTGGAAGGGATACAAATTCACCACCACCATATCGATGGGCACAGCACCCGTTCGTTTGAGATCATCCTGGTGAGCATCGTTGTACGTTTCGGTGAGAAGGCCGAGATAAATTTTAAAATCCAGCGTTTTTACAAGCCCTCCCTGGGTTTCGGGCTGCCCGGTGTAATCGGAAACTCGCGTCAAATGCGAACCGGCCGAGGCTCCCAGGATCTCCTGCAGACGGGAAAAAGTACCGCCGGTTGAAAATATTTTTAATTCTGGGTTCATAGCCGCCAATTTGGGCACGAAAGTGTCCAAACCGCTTTTGTCGGACACGCTGATTAGCACATGACGAACGCCAACCAAATTGTCTATCCTGCTAACGATATTCATCGCCATAGTGTTCACCTCTTTCCTTCATATTCTTCTATGAACCGTTTAAAAAATTCCACCATAATTACGTGGCGCTCCTCAGCCAGTTTCCGGCCTTCTGCGGTCAGCATGCGATCCCTAATTTTGCTGAGTTTAACTTGAAATTCCCGGTAGCCGGTATCCTCGACCGAATAGGAATCTGTATCCTCTACCGTCGCCTCAGCGTTGTGAAGCCGAGCGCCTACTTCTCCGGCAAAAAGAAAGGCACGCGCGACTCCCACCGCTCCAATGGCATCCAGTTTGTCGGCATCAAATAACACCCTGGCCTCCGGCGTCATGGGGTTATGGCTACCTCGAAAACGATGTGCTCGAATGCAGTGTAAAATATTGTTCTTTTGAGCTTCTGAAAACGTTAGCTTTTCTACGATGGGTCCGGCCATCCGCACCCCTTCTTCAGCATGGCACAAGACACCTTTGGATTCGTCCTGATAACTGCGTCCAATATCGTGAAGGTAAGCGGCCGCCAACAGTACATCCATGTCAACACCTTCGACGGTTCCAATGCGTTTACACAGCCGGTAAACCCTGAGGGTGTGATCCCATCTGTGGCTGCCCCGACTATTCTGCAAGTGTTTGTAAGCTATTTGTTTTACGGTGTCGAGCATGGCCTTCTGATCCGGGTAAACCTGAAATAACAAATTACAATTTTTATATTTCTTAAACTTGAACACCAACACCTGTAAACTTCATTTTCTCACAACATATTGTCAGATAAAATCCGATAAGGGCCTATTCATCCGGGATACATACACTAAATCCCTTTGCGCTTGCAATAGACAAATTCAAACGGATTTAACATAACGAAATAAAAAAGTTAAAAAATATGCGCAGCATAAAATAATTAAGCCGCCGGAACTTGAGGTCGAAATGATTCTTCAATTTTCAGCGAACAATCGACAACCCGGGATATGCTATATTTCGAGGAGGCTTAATTAATACCTACCTTTTATTGAAAACATCACCAATGGAATTATATTATAAGTTTAAGTGGCTGAACTATTGAATCTCGTTTGTTTCCAATTAAGCTGCAAACGGTAGTTTGGTCTCAAGCGGTGAGAGACGGGATTATGCAAAAGCTGCACACGATTCCCATAATAATACTGGCATCGATGGTAATGGTCTCCTGTTCCGTAATGTCCCATCAGGTTCGCTCGGAAGCCGATCCGCCGATCCCCTTTCAAACCCTTATCAGGGACGCCGACAAGTATATCGGACATACCGTGATTCTGGGAGGCTACATTCTGGAAATCAAAAATTTGGAATCCGAGACCATTCTGAAAGTTTTGCAGACGCCCCTGCGCTTTGGTCATGACCCCGATTCAAAAAAGCGCTCACAGGGAAGATTCATGGTTTATCACAAGGGCTTTTTGGACCCGGAGGTCTACGGCAAGGATCAGGTCATCACGGTGGCCGGCAGGATCATCGGTACCGCCATGGAAAAAATTGGCGATGAACAGATTCCATTCCTCAAATTAGAAAATCGCGAAATTTACCTCTGGTCGGACTACACAAATAAACCCCTATACTATTATTATCCTCGGCCGTATCCATACTACCGGACGCTATCCCCCTACTGGTATTGGTAGGAATTTTGGTGCTTGAATTTTTCATAATTCCAATAGAACAAATAACTATTGCGAAACCAGTTAGTTATCTGCTAATCGGAATTATCTGCCAACTCATCGAATGCGCCGTGCCATGAACACTTGTCGCAATAGGTCTCTGTGTCATGGCAGACCTCGGGACAACTCTCGCTATCTACATCCGGTCCGAACGCGACCTTCCCGTCGTGCAATTCAAACTCATAGGTTTCGTATTCATCATCCGGATCTTTGAGATAAAACGTTTTACAACCACAAAGTGGGCATTTCATAGCTGATCTCCAAATTAATCCACTTTAAAAAATGCCTTTTTTTTAGCCTTGCATACCGGGCACTCATCGGGCGGTTCATTTTCACACGTGTAGCCGCACACATCACAGACATAGTAATCGACCGGTTCCATGCTATCCAAATTGTCCAAGGCCTTGGTATAAAGATTCGCGTGGATTTTTTCCACGTCATTGGCATACGTAAAACTACGCAATGCCGCCTTGTGGTTTTCGGCTTTGGCTTCTTCAATCATAGCCGGATACATGGCTTTGAATTCATGGGTCTCACCTGCGATGGCCACCTTGAGGTTGTCGGCGGTACTGCCGACCTCTTTGAGTGTTCGCAGGTGCGCATGGGCATGGACCGTTTCAGCAGCGGCAGCGGCTCGAAAAAGTTTGGCGGCCTGCGCGTATCCTTCAGTTTCCGCTTTTTTGGCAAACGCGAGATATTTCCGGTTGGCCTGGGATTCGCCGGCAAAGGCA
Organism: Desulfosarcina sp.; assembly: GCA_029288035.1. Classification (GTDB taxonomy): domain Bacteria; phylum Desulfobacterota; class Desulfobacteria; order Desulfobacterales; family JAFDCJ01; genus JAFDCJ01. The sequence continues at coordinate 18,283 of JARFPZ010000080.1, read as the reverse complement.
TCTCTTAAATTTTGTTCGGTCTTACTCATTAATTTCCTCCTTTTGTTGTTTAGAAGCGTCCAAGTCCCCCCTAAAAACGGGGGGGCTATTGAAACCTTTTTAAAAAAAAAGATAAACGATCAGTATATTAGAAAATTTTGAATCAAGAAGTGTGCCAAAATTGGAAATTGTCGGACTCATAGAAGAATAAGTCTTTGTTATAGGTAGCTAAAAGCCATCCGATTGTTACAGTTCTGCAATCAGGTCACCCATACTTTTGATACGTATGAGACAATTTTTACCAACAGTCGACAGCAGATATTTATATGGATCCCCGCTCGCATCTGAACCGTCAACGATTTTCGGCTGTTTCAAATATGCTTATGGAGCAAAAATGTCTCACGAAACATAAAAATCAGCTGACGGCGGCACCCATCGCTCTCAGTATAAAAATCGTCGTCTGAAATCAGCGACCACCAGCAGAGCTGGGGGTATGGGGATGGCCCCTCGACGGGGCCGGGACCACGCTCTGCTGGTGGTCGCTGATTTGTCATTCAATTTTAACCGCAAATTTTCAGTGTTTTTTTATTGACAGCTTTTTGGAATCTGATGTATCTGATATCAGAAGTCGGAATAAAAAACGCTTTCTCTTTCAAGTCTACCACATCCATTCTTTTGTTAGATCAATTAACTACCCCGCTGTTAGCCACGGGGTATCAAAGATGATAAAATCCATCTTAACTCAGCAAGCCGCGGGGAGTCTAACCTGATGTATGAGACATTAACCTGCCATCGTTCAATAATTTCAGGGTTACTGACCTCAGTCGGTAAAGCTTATCGGGAGGCTCTGATATTAAAGGAACCTACAAAAATTGTAGAAAAATTAAGCGTAAATTCAAGATGAAACAGCATCTATTAAAAGATAGTGTCGACACCCTTTGTTTAGGTTCTAGAACCGATAAAAAATAAGAAATAAAATTCAGAACGATCGCCCGAAATCCAGTATTGTTGGCGCGGCCACAGACATTTGGGTTGAATCAGATTTTACGACACATCAGTAGTTCTGAATTTTGAGGAGAACAATATGTCTGAGGCCAAAGAGTTAATTAGCGCGTATATGACCAAAGCCCGAGCCGCACAGCAACAGGTTGAAAACTATAGCCAGGAGCAGATCGATGAGGTCTGCCTTTCGGTTGGCTGGCAGTTGTACAAGGACGACAATATTGCCGAGTGTGCCAGAGTGGCCGTGGAAGAGACCGGAATGGGGGTTGTCGAAGACAAAATTAAAAAACACAAGGCCAAGGTGGGCGGGGTTTGCCGTGACATTTTAACGGCCAAGACGGTTGGCGTCATTGAACGCAACGAAGCCACCGGCATAACCAAATATGCCAAACCGGTCGGCGTCGTCGGGGCCTTGACGCCGGTCACAAATCCCACGGCCACCTGTGGCAGCAATGGCGTGGGAATTCTAAAGGGACGTAATGCGGTCATCTTTGCGCCGCACCCCCGCGCGAAAGTGCCGTGTAAACTAGCCTGCGAGTTTATGCGCGATGGTCTCAAAAACATCGGGGCACCTGTCGATCTGGTCCAATACATCAAAGAGCCCAGTATTGACATGAGCCAAGAGCTGATGCGACAGGTAGATTTGGTGATGGCCACCGGCGGGGCACCGATGGTCAAAGCCGCCTATTCGAGCGGAACACCGGCTTATGGGGTGGGAGCAGGCAACCCGGTCATTATTGTGGCCGAAGACGCCGATCTTGCCGATGCGGCCGAGAAAATAACCATCAGCAAAACTTTTGATAACGCCACGTCATGCAGTTCAGATAATTCCATCGTGATTCATGCGAGTGTGTTTGACCCAATGGTGGACGAATTTGTCAAGCAGGGCGGATATCTATGCAGTCAGGAGGATAAAGAAAAGCTTGAGCGATGGATGTGGACACCGACCCAAAAGACCGGGCATCTGGCCCTGAACTTGAAGGTTGTTGCCGTTTCAGCAAAACAGATTGCAATGGATGCCGGCATTCAGGTACCGGACAATACCCGGATGCTGATGGTCATAGGCAAAAATCCCGGTATGGGACGGTTCAGCGGTGAGAAGATTTCGCCGGTGATGGCCTTGTGGAAGTATCAAGCATTTGACGAGGCCCTGGAAATGGTCAAGAAAATTCACGCCTATGCCGGGTTGGGGCATTCCTGTGGCCTCTATTCCTTTAATCAAGGCTATATTCACAAGGCCGCTGCCGAACTGAAAGTAAGCCGGATTCTGGTTCGCCAGGCCCATGCGCCGTCGGCCGGCGGCAATCTATGGAACGGCATGCCCTCAGCGGTATCCTTGGGTTGCGGAACCTGGGGCGGCAATATTACCACTGACAACCTGCATTGGAAGCATTTTATCAATGTAACCTGGCTCTCAGAGCCGATCGTACCTGCCCAGATCACCGATGAGGATCTTTTCGGCACTCTGTGGCAAAAGTATGGGAAATAAGAAACTACCGTAACCGTTGAACCCGTGAACGCTCCGAACTACCTAACTAAGATCTGCAAGGAGAATTAAATGATTGACTTAAGAAGCATCCCATCCAGCAAAGAAGATTTGGATTCCTACGAAGTGGAACATAATTTCCAGTCCTGGTCGTATCAACCGGTCCAGTCCCCTATGCGGGTGGTTTCAGCCAAAGGGGTACGATTTACCACCGAGGACGGTCGCGAAAGATTGGATTTCAGTTCCTGTTTCGTGAGCCATAACATCGGTCATCAGGATACGCGTGTGACAGCGGCAATCTCCGACCAAGCCAAAACCCTGTGTTCGTTTGCGCCGAGCTTATCCACCAAACCCAGAGCGCTTTTAGCCAAAATGCTGGCGGAGGTGACACCGGGAGACCTTTCGCGTGCATTTATTTCGCTGGGTGGCACCGAAGCCAACGAGGCGGCGGTTAAGATTTGCCATCAGTTTACCGGACGACGAAAAATGTTGACGCGCTACCGAACCTATCACGGCGGTACAGCGACGTCCATGTCACTTTCCTCGGGAGACTCCCGGGGATGGTTTCAGGTGATGGGCGGCACGGAGATGGTCACCGTGCCCCAGCCATACTGCTACCGCTGCATGTTTGGGCAAACATATCCTGAATGTGATCTGCAGTGTGTCAAGTACATCGATGAGGTGATCGAATTGGAGGGCGGCAGTGAGAAGGTGGCGGGCATCATTTGTGAACCGGTGACCGGGGCCAACGGCATCATTGTGCCGCCGCCGGAGTATTTTCCGCGGCTCAGGGAAATTTGTGATCGCTGGGGCACTTTGTTGATTACCGATGAGGTGATGAGCGGTTTCGGTAGGACGGGTAAGTGGTTTGCGGTGGATCACTGGGACGTGGTGCCGGATATTATGACCATGGCAAAGGGGCTTAGCGGCGCATATGTACCGCTTGGCGCTACGGTGGTGCGCAAACACATCGGCGATCGTTTCAAGGAGCAATTTTTCAGTCATGGTGCCACTTACGCCGGACATGCCCTTGGCTGTGCAGCCGCGCTTGCCGTCATCCCCATTTACCAGGAAGACAATCTCATCGAAAATTCGGCAAAGATGGGCAAATATCTCCTGGAAAAGGCGCTGGAGCTCAAAGATAAGCACCCCTGTCTCGGGGATGTCCGCGGACTGGGCTTGTTTGTGGGCCTGGAGTTGGTGAAAAATAAAAAGACGCGTGAACCCATCATGCCGCTGGCGGCCAAAGTTCGTCCGGGAATGAACCCAAAACTGGAGGTGGCCAAAAAACTGGGTGAATTGGGGATGATGGCCATGGCAGCAAACCCCGGCAACGTGATTGCCATGGCGCCGGCCCTGATCGTCACCAAGGATGAAATCGACGAAGGCATTGCCATCATGGATAAGGCGTTGGAGGTTGCCGACGCATATACGGAAGCTTGATTCAACAGGCTGTTGACACCCTTATAGCTCTCTGATACGGATTCGAAGGGTCTTATGCCGGCCATTATGGACCGGTTAACTATAATTAACTGCCAACAAGTCAGGCAATTAATTTTCAACCCAAAGGAGGTAAATCATGAAAAAAAGTATTTGGACAAGCGTTTTCGTAGTTGTTCTAGCGATTGGATTGGTGTTGTCCCTGTCCCTTTCAGTTCAGGCGAAGACGGAATGGAAAATGGCCTTGGGGGATGCGTCTGGCGGGACCCAGTGGGCACTGGGCGAACGATTCGCCAAGCTGGTGTCGGCTTATACGGGTGGTGAGATCACATTGGCCTTGTTTCCCAACGGTCAGCTTGGTTCAGAACAGGAGACGGTGCAGAACTGTCGGCTGGGGACCCTTGATTTTTCCGTCGCCGCCATTAATAACATCACCCCGTTTTCCCCCACCGTCGGTCTCTTTACCCTTCCGTACCTGATCCAGAGCGTGGATGAGGCGGTCACCCTCACCCAGGGCCCCATCGGTGAAGAGCTTGTGCAAAACACCATCAAATCGGCCGGCGTTCGGATATTGGGATGGTCTTACAGCGGATTCAGGCGGCTGAGCAACTCTAAACGGCCCATCACAAAACCGGCGGACTTGAAAGGCCTGACCATCCGGGTACCCAAGAACGCCATCATGATAGATTCATACAAGTCCTGGGGCGTCAGCCCCACGCCCATGGCCTGGGACGAGGTTTTCACTGCCCTGCAGCAGAAGGTTCTCGACGGTCAGGACACCCCCTTGATTACCCAGTATGTCATGAAATTCTACGAGGTTCAGAAGTATATTACCAAAATCCGCTACGTGTTTTTGCTGGAGCCGCTGGTCATCAGCGAGCAGCTTTTTCAGCGTCAGAGCCCCGAAATCCAGCAAGTCCTTTTGCGCGCCGGCAAGGAAGCCCAGGAGTTTTGCCGGCAGTTTCTCATTCTTTTTGAGGATTCCATCGAAAATGAGCTGAAGGGCAAGGGTCTGGAAATTATGGATCCGGCGGATGGAGAGAAGGAATGGATCGAAAAGGCCACCCAAACGGTTTGGCCTAAATTCTACAAAAGCATCGGCGGCAAGGAAAAAGTCGATGCAGCGCTGAAAGCCATCAATCGCGAATTCCCGTTCTAAGACCGCATTCGGATTGAAGGACCCAAGTCAGGATGGGGTGTTTCCGATCTATGGGCTTGCCGCCCATACAGATCGGAGACATCCCAATTTCCGACGCAACCGGAGAAGGAGTAACAATGAAGGGTAAAGGAATCTTTATACGCTTGCTCGACAATGTAGAAAGCTATATCTGCCAGTTTCTGCTCAGTTTCTTTATCATCCTGCTGTTTGTTCAGATTATTAGCCGAGAGGTGTTCAGTGTGAACATTTCGTGGGGAGAAGAGCTGGCACGTTTTTCTTTTGTCTGGTTTGTTTTCTTCGGGGCGAGCTTTGCCGCCAGGCTGGCCGCCCATAACCGGGTTACCATTCAGTTCAGGTGGTTTTCCAAGAAAACGGCAAACTACATAGAGGCTTTTGCCGATCTTATTTGGATCGTGTTCAATATCGTCATCATTTATAAAAGCATCTTCCTGATCAACTCCATGTTGCAGTTTCCCTATATCTCGCCAACCCTGGGATGGTCTATGGCCTACATATACATGATATTCCCGCTGAGTTTTTCCGTGATGACCATTCGTATCATTCAGGTCAACTATCTGAAAATCGTCAAAGGAATCGATATCCGAGATCCGGATAAGATCGAAGTAGACATGGAAAAGGATACCGTCAGTCGATAGAAGCGAAGAGACGTGTGAACCTGTGAAATGAAATCAAAAGGCTGAAAAAATGAATGTCGTCACCTTGTTATTTGGGACGTTCGGATTGATGCTTCTGCTGGGGGCTCCCATCACCCTGGCCCTCGGCGTGGCCTCGATGTCGGCGTTGTATTTTCTGGGCAACGATCTGGTCTACCTGGTGCAGGTGGCCTATACCTCGGTGGACTCTTTTCCGATCATGGCCCTGCCGGCGTTTATCCTGGCCGGTGCCCTGATGGAGTATTCCGGGATTTCAAAGCGGCTGGTGAATGTGGCCGAGGCCCTGGCCGGTCCGGCCACCGGGGGCCTGGCCAGCGCCACGGTGCTTGCCTGTCTGTTTTTCGGTGCGATTTCAGGATCGGGCCCGGCTACCACGGCTGCCGTGGGGATGCTGATGATCCCGGCCATGATTCGAAGAAATTACGACAAAGGGTATGCATCGGCCATCACGGCCTCCTCCGGCGGACTCGGCGTGGTGATCCCACCAAGCATACCCATGGTGATTTACGGGGTTTCGGGCAACCAGTCCATCGCTAAGCTGTTTATCGCCGGATTCATTCCTGGGATTATCATTGCCGGCAGCCTCATGGCGGTCAATTACTATCTATGCCGCAAGAAGGGCTACACCGGCAGCGGCCACAAATGGTCGGCTGGCGTGCTGGGCAAGGCGATCAAAGACGGAGTTTGGTCGATGATGGCACCCGTAGTGATCCTGGGCGGGATCTACACCGGCTTTTTCACCCCCACCGAAGCGGCGGTGGTGGCGATCTTCTACACCTTGTTTGTGGGCATTTTCATCCACAAGGAGCTGCGTTGGAACGGGTGTGCCAAATCCCTGGAGGCCTGTACCTGGCTCACCGGCCGGGTCCTTTTGATCATGTTCACGGCCCGTGCCTTCGGTCGGCTGTTAGTGCAGTACCGGATTCCGGAAATCATCGCCAATGCATTGCTGGCCATGACCAGCAATGTCTATATCATTTTGGCGCTCATTATCGCCTTTCTGATTTTTGTGGGCATGTTTATGGAGACCCTGGCGACCATTATGATTCTGACCCCGGTGCTGCTGCCGGTGGTGACGAAACTCGGTGTGGATCCGATCCATTTCGGCATTATCCTGGTATGCTGCTGTGAGATCGGATTTGAAACACCGCCGCTGGGAGAAAATCTCTTCATTGCGTCGGGCATTGCCGATACCAGCATCGAAGATATTTCGCTCAAGGCCATACCTTTTTCGATCGTGGAAATATCGGCAGTGTTTCTCATTGCTTATGTCCCGGCTATTTCCCTGTGGCTGCCGGGGCTGTTAGGATACTGATACCCTGGCCCAAAGCCTCCGATTCGGCATAAGTCCCGGAAGATTTAGACAAGTAGGAAAAAATGCAATGATACCTGATATCAAAAAAATACTTTATGCGACCGATCTCTCGCAAAATTCTGCTCATGCCTTTCGATATGCCATATACTTTTCAAAAAAATTCAATGCCGAGGTCATCATTTTACATGTTGTCGGAGAAATTTCCGACGATGCCAGAATCGTACTCGAAGCCTATATCGATAAGGAACGACGCAAGGAGTTTGCAGCAAAAAGAGAAGCTCAGGCATTCGAGCGCATTAACAAACGTTTGAAGATATTTTGCGACAAGGAACTTGAAGATGACCCTAAATGTGCAAAAAAAATGGCTTCAATAGAAGTCTGTAAGGGTTACCCGGAAGAAGAGATCCTCAAAAAGGCCGATAAATTCAACTGCGATGCGATCATCATGGGAACCCATCAAAAGGGCATGACCCATACGTTTTTGGGAAGTGTGGCCAAAAGGGTATTGCGCCGCTCCAGAATACCTGTCTTTATCATCCCGCTGCCTAAAGGAGAAACCGACATCACCTTTCATGATGTGTAGCGTTTGCAGGTTCAGCCCGCCCTGGCCTCCGGCTCGTAGAGATGAGCCTACGCCTCGGAGAGTGTGACTTATATGATCATATTACGGCCCGGGTCAGGTACCCAAATATGAATCTAAATAATTGAGCAACGTAAAACCAGTTCTGGGCCAGGGGGTTCACCGTTCAAGGTTACGGTTGTATCGTCAGCAACGCTTGAAGGCCGGTACGATATCATAGGGTTCCTTAGATTTTTTCAAAATTTGATTTTCGGTTAATCATTAAATTCTTATATGAAACTTCATTTAATTCAATGTTCATTAAGATATAATTAATGATTGGTGGGAGCGGCTTTCAGCCGCGATTTATACGGGCAATCGCGGTTAAAAACCGCTCCCACAATCCAAATACAACTGAAATAAAATCACAAAGTTTCTTTCTCGATCAGACTGGCCGTTTTTCAAGCCAGTGGCAACGCTGAACCCTGAACCTATGAACCCCTGAACGGTTACGAGAAATATTCAAGAACAGAAGAGAGGCTACCATATGGTCATCGAGACCGACCATTTTGAGGACGGCCTGGATTTTAGTTTTAAGATTTTCCACGAGCTGATGACTCGAAAGGTCAGGGAAATTTTACTGGTATCCAGTCTCTACGACTTCTGCATCATGGAGGAGGATGGCCGGCTGTCGGAAAGAATTATCCATGAGTACCGGGGATTGAATCTTAGCCAGCCGCCGCGGATCACCTGGGTTCCCTCTGCTGAAGAAGCCCTCGCCGCTCTGGACACCAAAGATTTTGACATGGTCATTACCATGCCCCGGCTTGCGGACATGGATACGTTTGTATTGGGCCGAAAAATTAAGAGCAAAATGCCGGACCTTCCGGTGATTCTCATGACCCACAGCGCGCTGACACCGGATTTTATCCCGCAAAAAATACGCTCCCAGGGCATTGACAGGGTTTTTGTGTGGTCCGGCAATACGGATATCCTGCTGGCCCTGATCAAGAATGCGGAGGACCGCCTCAATGTGATCCGTGACACGGAACTAGCCGGGGTCAGAGTCATTCTCTTCGTGGAGGATTCTCCGATCTACGCCTCGGTTTTATTGCCGATACTTTACCGGGCGATCGTTTTACAGGCTCAGGCGGTAATGGTGGAGGGCCTTAACGAGGAGCACCGGCTGCTGACCATGCGCGCCCGGCCCAAGATTCTCTACGCCATTAGTTTGAAAGAGGCAAGACGTCTCTTTAAACAATTCGAACCTTACATTCTGGGTGTTATATCTGACGTCAGCTTTCCAAACAACGATGAGATAGACCACAATGCCGGCATTAAGTTGCTCTCCGAGATAAAGAAAGAAAGATTCGATATCCCTCTGTTGCTTACCAGTTCAGAACCTTCCAACCGGGAAAAAGCCGTTAAGATACCCGCATCTTTTATCGATAAAAATTCGCCTTCTCTTCTTTCTGAAGTCCGGTCCTTCTTTGTTGATAAGCTTGGATTCGGCGACTTTGTTTTTCGCATGCCGGATGGCCGGGAGATTGGACGCGCCGCCAATTTCCGCGCACTTGAAAAGATCCTTCCCACGATTCCTCAGGAGTCGCTTTATCACCATTGGCGGCACAACGATTTTTCAAGATGGCTTTTCGCCCGTTCGGAAATACGGCTCGCTTCGAAGTGGCGTCCGCTAAGAGATACCGACTTCGGGGGCCAAGTGGAAATGATGCGGCAATACCTCATTGATACGGTTCGCGCCCGGCGCAAACTACGCCAACAAGGTGTTGTGGTCAACTTTGATGCCGACGATTTTGATCCCGATACGGATTTCCTGAAGATTGGCAAAGGGTCTCTGGGGGGTAAGGGCAGAGGGCTGGCTTTCATTTCAACCTTACTCCGGCGCAATTCCGAGATCCACCAGAAATTTGACCAGGTCAACCTAGTGGTTCCCAAAACCCTGGTAATTACCACCGAGGGGTTTAATACCTTTATCGCGGAAAATGACCTCACAGTCCTCTCCAAATCAGACCTAGCGGATAAAGAAATAATGGATCGTTTCCAAAAAGCACATTTTCCGGTGGATATTACGGAGGACCTCAGGGCCTATCTTGCACAGGTGCATTATCCGCTGGCCATCCGTTCTTCAGGTCTTTTGGAAGATGCACAGTTTCGAGCCTATGCCTGTCTCTACAGCACGTATTTAATTCCCAATGACCACCCGGATCTTGAAGTCAGGCTGGCACATCTCATTGCCGCCATCAAAGGGGTGTATGCCTCGACCTATTTTCGGGATGCCAAGGGTTTTGCCAGGCATGTCGGGCACCGCACGGAGGACGAAAAGATGGCAGTAATTGTCCAACAACTCATTGGACAGGCCTACGGCAACTATTTTTATCCGGCCATTTCAGGGATCGCGCAATCCCATAATTACTACCCCTTCTCTCATATGCAACCTGAAGATGGTATCGTAAATATCGCCCTGGGCCTGGGCAAGATGGTATCAGAGGGTGAGAAAACACTGCGATTTTGTCCCAAGTACCCGCAATTGCTGCCCCAGCGTACCACAGTGGACGATATCCTGGAAAATGCCCAACATTTTTTCTATGTTATGAAAATAGCAGATTTCAGCTCTCAAATCGATGTCGATGAAGACGCCACCTTAGAAAAACGGGAGGTAAGCGATGCCGCACAAGAAACGCCGATAAAGCTGCTTGCAAGCACTTACTTCCCTGGCGAGCATAAGATTCGGGACACCGCTCAGATGACGGGATACCCGGTGCTTACGTTTGCACCAGTCTTAAAATATCAGACATTTCCACTTGCCGATATCCTGGTGGCAGTCTTAGAAGCCAGCCATCAAGGTATGGGATGTCCTGTCGAAATAGAGTTTTCCGTTAACCTGAGTTCGGCAAAAGGCGGAAAACCGGAATTCGCCTTGCTCCAGATCAGACCCATGTCCGCCAGAACAGAGCACCTCAAAGTCGATATCAGGGATGAAGAAATTGCACGGGCCTTCTGCTATTCCGGCAATGCCCTGGGCAATGCCGTAAAGACGGACATTGCCGATATCATCTTTGTGAGGCCTGATAGCTTTGACCCCGGCCGCACGGTTGAAATTGCCAGGGAGATCGGCAAGATCAATTCCCAACTGGTGTCAACGGATCGCAAGTACCTGCTGATCGGCCCGGGGCGATGGGGTTCGGCCGACCGCTGGTTGGGCATACCGGTAAACTGGTCTGAAATTTGTGGGGTGGGCGCAATTATTGAAACGACTTTTTTAAATTTTCGGGCCGACCCCTCCCAGGGATCTCATTTTTTTCACAATATCATAACCTTAGGGATTAACTATATTTCGATATCCGATAACGGTAAAGATTTTCTGAGCTGGGAATGGCTCACATCCCAGCCTGCCGCACAGGAAACATCTTATCTAGCGCATATTAAATTGGATAAACCGTTTACCTTGAAGGTGGACGGCAGAAACTCGCGGTGTGTGATGTTTACGGATTGATGGTAACCGTTTCTACTACTTTTTGAGCTCTTTGAGAAGCGGTCCTAAATAGCTTTCCCTTTCTTGAAACATGGTGATGACTTGATTCCTGGTCATAACCCGCCTTGGGCTTCCACTAGCCTTCATCTTGCTTATGATTTTTTGATCATTGAACATCTTTGGAAAAATTTCGGCACATTTGTCGATAATATCCTGCGGAACCCCTTTGGGAAATGCGATACCCCTGAAGTTGACGCTGGCGTCATCCACGTCCACGCCCATTTCCTTGAATGTCTTTACATCCGGCAGGAACTCGTGGCGTTGAATATCTGCAATAGCAAGGATCTTTATGCGGTCCTTATTTCGGTACGAATCGGAAAGGTTGTTAAAACCTGCTTTGACCTTGCCGGCAACAACCGACTGCATGGCCGGCACCCCACCTTTTTCCGGAATGTAGGTCATCTCGATGCCTGCCGCCTCAGAGAATTGCAAGAAGGCAATATGATGTCCCACAAACATACCTGCTCCGCTCACTGTGATCTTCTTGGGGTTCTCTTTGGCATAATTGATTAATTCCTGGGCCGTTTTGAAGGGACTGTCCTTAGGCACGATCAGGACAGCGGGATCGGCTCCCCAATTGGCTATGGGTTCAAATTCGCGGATGTTGTACTTGGTCTTGTAGACAATGGATTGAGCAATAAAATGGGGGACGTTATAGGCCAACATGGTGTAGCCGTCTTTGCTGCCCTTCTCGATACACCAGTTCCATCCGACTTGTCCGCCCGCCCCCGGTTTATTGATAATTACGATCGGCTGCCCTAAATATTTCTCCAATCCTGCCATCATGGTCACAATCCGGGCTTGAAAATCAGTGGCACCGCCCGGAGAATAGGCCACGATAATGCTCACTGGTGATTCTGGGTACTCGGCGAGAGAAACGGAATGCAATCCCAGAATAAGCGCCCCCATGATAATCACCAACATTGTTAAAGAAAACTTTTTGCTATTTTTCATTTCGTCCTCCTTTCTAATCTGTTTACGGTTTCTAAATCTTGAAAAAGCCTCACATTTGTAAGGTATCCTCACTAAAAAAACAGTCCCTTTGGCGTTTGAACCACTAAGAGTTTGTTAAAAAGGACAAACAGAATGGTCGTAAAAATCAAAGCAATTCCGACCCGCAGACCACCTTTGCGCACGGACAAATCTTTTCGACCCAGCAAAAACGTAACGGCAACAAAGAATAGAAAAGCGGAGACATAAAATCCGAGCCACTCCATGACGGCAAAGTAGATCACGATCAAAATAAAACAACCAACTAAGGTCCCATAAGGGAAAGAAATTTTGGATGCTGAAGCCTTCTCAGCGCTAACCCCATCATTTTGGAGCCCCGGCTTCTTTTTTTTCGGTCCTGTAATAACACTCTGAAGGAGCAGGGTCATCGACAGCCCCCCCATGATTAGGATAATTACTTTAGGAAAAGTGGCGGCCCGCGGATCTTCCATCAAAGAAAGGGACAAATAAAGACTAATTGTCCCGGCAAGCAACACCAGGGAAATGATCAGTTCTTTTCTCAAGTTGCCTGTTCCTTGGCTTTTTTAAAGGCCTTGATTTCGCCATAAATGCTGTAACCAATGGAAGCCGCACACAAAAGGATGATGATGATATTCATGGGTCCGCTAAAAAAGTACGAAAAGGCGCCGACGTCGGTATCCGCAATCAGCTTGCCTTTTAGGAAGTTATCTTCCGCAATAGGACCGAGAATTATTCCCAGCACAACAGGGGCCGCAGAAAAGCCGAATTTGTTTCCAATATACATCAAGGACCCCAGGCTAAACATAACAATCACATCATCAAAGCTATTTTGTACGCTGTAGGTGCCATAAACGGCTAAGACGGTCACCGCTGCGATCATAAAAAGATTGGGAACGCTCATCACCATATAAGAATAACGCGACATGGCAAGCCCAAATATACACATGGCCAGTTGCGCCAGTACCAGGCTGCCAATAAAAGCGTAGGTGACAGGCGCGTTGTTTAAAAAAAGGTCAGGTCCCGGGAAGAGACCGTGAATCAAAAGCCCACCCAGCAAAACAGCCGCCGTCGGACTCCCGGGGATACTCAAGGTCAAAAGGGGTATTAGAGAGGGCCCTACCATGGCATTATTCGCTGATTCTGCTGCCGCGACACCCTCTGGGTTTCCCGTACCAAAACTCCCCGGCTTTTTCGAAAACTTCCTGATTTGATCGTAGGCGATGAGTCCCGCGACCTGGCCGCCTGCTCCTGGGATTACCCCAATAATGGAACCAACAACAGATCCGATTCCAAGCGCCTTTACCATCTTTAAGTTTTCAACAAACGTCCTTAACAAAACACCTTTCTCCGGCTTGTATTCCGGTCGTTCAATATGCAGGTCCAGTTTTTCGACTAAGGAAAACACCTGTGGAATGGCAAAAAGCCCTATAAGGGCCGGCACAATGGCGACACCCCCGGTCAGCACATCGTGAAAAACAAAACGGGGCACTCCCAACAAAGGACTGTATCCAATCGTACTGATTAAGAGCCCGAACATGCCGCCGATGAGGCCTTTTATAATGGAGCCGGCGGAAAGTCCCGCCATGACCGTGATGCCGAATATTGCGATCCAAAACATCTCGGAAGGTCCAAACTCGAGCGCAATCCGAGCCAGGGGGGGCGTAAACAGGATCATAATGAGCATGCCGAAAAGCCCCCCAACCAACGAGCTAATAAAGCACGTATAAAGGGCTGTCTGAGACCTGCCCTGTTGCGCCATGGGGTGTCCATCCAGCAGGGTGGCGATATTGGCGGGTGCTCCGGGAATATTGATGAGAATCGCGGAAATGGCGCCACCGGCGACCGTGGCGGTATACACGGCACCCAGCAGAATCAATCCGGTGGTGGGATCCATGTGAAAGGTAAAGGGAACCAAGAGGGCCACCGCCATGGTCGGACTCAAGCCGGGAGTGGCGCCGAGGATCAAGCCGCCGATCACCCCGAGTATCAACGTAAGAAGGTTGGCAAAGGTAAGGGCCAGTGGTAGATACTCAAAGAACTCTGCCATATCTTACTCTCAGTTCAGCCAAGATTCACTACTTCGGGGAGTTTCAGACGCTGGATTTTACCTGAGGGGCCCTTGGGAAGTTCATCCAGCAATTTAATGCGCCTGGGCGTTTTAAATTTTCCAAGGTGCTCAAAGCAGTGATTTCTCAATTCTTCTTCAGTGGCTGTGAAACCTGGCTTTAAGGCAACGCACGCCATGATTTCCTGGCCGTAATTATCATCGGGGATGCCCACCGCGGCCGCGTCCAGCACGGCGGGGTGCTTGTACAGGACTTCATCTATTTCCCGGGGGGCGATATTCTCGCCCCCTTTAATAATTAGTTCCTTGAGTCGACCGGTCACAAAAGCGAAGCCGTCTTCATCTATATACCCCAAATCGCCGGTATGAAGCCACCCATCCCATTCCAGGGTCTTGGCAGTAATATCCGGTGCCTTATAGTAGCCCTTCATCACGTTATCCCCTTTGATCATAATCTCACCCGGCATGCCGCGGGGTAATTCGTTGCCTTCCGCGTCAATGATTTTGGCGATATTGCCTACCGCCTGTCCGGGTGAGCCGTACTTTCTCTTTGAGGGGTCCATCGGATTCGAGAAAACTGGTGCAGCCGTTTCGGTCAAACCCATGGTCTCAACAATAGATACCCTGAATTTTTTTTCAAAGGCTTTATGGAGCGATGGTGGGAGTGCTGAAGATGCCGAACGCCCGAAGCGGAGTTGATCGACATTCAGGTCTTTCCCTTCAAGGTCGGTGGCATTCAGCAGATAGGAAATGATCGTCGGTACGACACTGAACCATGTACAGGCATACTCCGATATGAGTTCCCAAAAATTAGAGACGCTGAACGCGTGTGGCATCACCACACTACCCCCGCTTACCAGAGGCGTGACTGCCGTTACCACCTCTCCGTTGATATGGTAAAGGGGCAGAGAACACAGTGCCCTGTCTTCAGTGGTGAGCCCGTGTGCCAATGCTGTGTATTCACCACCGGCTATCATATTTTTATGGGAAAGCACCACGCCCTTTGGGAGGCCGGTGGTACCGGATGTATAAAGCAACAGGGCATCGTCTCCCTCAGTGATCTCCGGCAAGGAATAACCGGAAATATCGTCATCCGCAGAAAAAATGGTTTCGGCGTCATTGTCGATCTGAATCAGCTCGAGTCCCTGTTTTATTTTTGAGGCGGCAGTCTCTAATTTTTCCTTTTGATCTTCGGTGAAAAAAACCAGTTTGGTGTCTGAATGATCCAGCACATATTCAAGCTGCGAAGGTTGAGACATAAGGTTTATGGGTGAGATAACGAGACCGGCATACATGGTGCCTAAAAAGATCTTAGTGGTCTGGTACCCGTTGCCTAACATGAAAGAAACCTTGTCGCCTTTATGTAAACCCAGCTTCATTAAATGCTGCCCGAAATTAAAAGAATCATCCCGCAATTGCCCGTAGGTTAACTCCAATCGGGCATCAGGGGCGACCAGGTAGACCTTGTTGGGTTCCTGTTTGGCTTTTTCATCAATGATGGTTCTGATTGTAGGTATCATTGTCCCATCGTCTTCATTTATGGGCATTTGTTATAAATTCAGTCATAGGTCCTTATCGGGAATTATCTGACAACCTGTTTTAAGAAAATGAAGGTTTCAGGTTTCAGGATTTAGCGATTCGCCTTCCTTACACCCGACACCTGACACCTGACACCTATTGTTGCCTTTGTGGTTACTATCCGGTTTAGGCATCCAATTTTTTCCTGAACGCTATCAAAGATATGAATTCATAGGAATCTTCAATAAAACCCGGGACAATCGGCAGATCTCCAAAATCATAGCCGGAGCAATATTTAAATATGTCAATATCAAGCGCGATATTATAGGGTTTTAATAGCACTGAATTACTTCGTATCGCCTCGGGTGCGAATCGTGCACCGGCCCTGAAGGTGACGCCGGTATCGAACGGAACGTCGATAACCGCAAAGTCAGCTTCCTCTGCAATGGGAACATGGGGCAGACGCATGAAGGTTCTGATCCCACAAAATCTGGGTAATTTCAAAGAATCAGTTGGTTTGTATTTTTTTCATTTTTCAGCTCTCAAGAACAGGTCGAGAATTTTCGCGACTCCTTAAAATTCAGAACCAATCGCTCAGATTGGGTATTGTTAGTGCGATTTCTGACATTTCTGTTACATCATAATTTAGGTCACATCGGTAGTTCTGAATTTTATATAAGATCGACCTTACCTATTTCTCTTTATTATTTCAAGGGTCGTTTTTTCTTAACAGGTCAATTTCACCTGTAGACAAAACAGCAACATCTTGACAAAGCAAGATCAATTCTCATAGGATGACAGAGGACAGAGAACAGAGGACAAATGCCGGAAATCAGATTGCATGGATAATTTATTTCGATAACCTCCCTGATCCTCCTGCACCTCCCATTAAGCTATGTCTTACTCTATGCACAATGTTCCGTGCCTTTTTTGCCCTCAATCCGTAACTCCGTGGGAGCGAATGATGAATGAGGGAATCTCTTCGCTTTGTCATTTTCAGGATTGTTTTTTATAATTGATCCGCCAGAGGCGAACCTTAAATATTCATTATTCAATCGACAATATTCATTCATGTGAAGCCCGTAACCCGCAACAAGGAGCCATTCATGAAAGATATCGTTATTGTTTCAGCATGCAGAACGGCTATCGGAGGCTTTGGTGGAAGCCTGCGCGACAGCCACGCAGCAACCATTGCCGCTGTAACCATGAAAGAAGCCCTACAAAGGGCCGGCCTTGATCCGACGTGTATCGATGATGTTCGCTTCGGATGTTGTCTGGAACCGGTCGACACCCTTAATGTTGCCCGCATTGCAGCTCTGCTGGCCGGCATTCCGGATACGGCCACCGCCGTGACGATCAACCGGGTGTGTGTTTCCGCCATGGAAGCGGTCATCTCCGGTATGGCGATGATCCAGGTCGGCATGGCGGATATTATTCTGGCCGGCGGCGTCGAACACATGTCCGGGGTGCCCTATTCCGTGGCAGCTGCCAGATGGGGCTGTCGACTCCAGGACCATGAATTTGTCGATAACCTCATTCGGGGGCTCCATTGCGGTTCCCACGTCATACCACACCCGGAAGACGGCCCGGTGGATGCCGAAACGCCTCCTTTGAGCTATTTCAAGGGAAAACCTTATATCATGGGTCACACGGCAGAGTTCGTCGCTCAGCATCTGGATATCAGCAGAGAGGAGATGGACAGGGTGGCGTTGAGAAGCCATAACAATGCCGAGAGAGCCACCAACGACGGTTCGTTTGAAGAAGAAATTGTTCCCATGGAGATCCCCCAACGAAAAGGCAATCCGATCATTTTCGACAAAGATGAACATTTCAGACCGGGTATGACCTTTGAGAAACTGAGCAATCTGACGCCGGCCTTTGTACCCAAGATCGGTAAAGTAACGGCCGGAAACTCAAGCGGTATCAACGATGGGTCCGCCGCCATGGTGATTATGTCGGCCGAAAGAGCCGGGGAGTTAAACATCCGTCCCCTCGCCCGTCTGAAGGCCGTTGGAAGAGGCGGATGCCATCCATCTGTTATGGGCCTATCACCGGTTCCGGCAGTCCATCAGCTGCTATCAAGAAGCGGCTTGACACTAGATGATTTTGAATTGATTGAAATCAATGAGGCCTTCGCCGCCCAGTACATCGGCTGCGAAAAAGAACTTGGCCTGAATCGAGAGATCACCAATGTCAATGGATCGGGGATCGGTCTGGGGCACCCCGTCGGAGCCACCGGTGTCCGCATTATGGTCACACTGTTGCATGCCATGAAAAAAAGAGGCAAGACCCTTGGGCTGGCAACCCTTTGCGGCGGGGGGGGGGTTTCGATGGCGTGTGCCTTGGAGATGGTTTAAAATCGCTTACGATCCTCGTATTGCTTTTTATACTTAAAATAGCAGCGTGCGCACAGAGATTCGTAATCAACACTGGCCTCACCTTCGATGGCCACCTGAGCGCCCTCAAAGACAAAGCGGCCCCCGATCTTGCGGCCGTTGGCTATCGCTTTTTGACCACATTTACAGATTGTTTTCAGTTCTTCAATGCTATGCGCCAGCAAT
>JARFPZ010000453.1 GCA_029288035.1 Desulfosarcina sp. | reverse complement strand
ATCGTGTTCACCGGTTTCTTCCCCCGGCGGCAGGTAAACCGTCACGTTGCGATGGGCGAATTCGATGCCGTTTTCCCTGAAAGCCTCCTGTAACAACCGGTACACCTCCCGTCGGATAACAAATTGCCCGCCGGGAACCGTTTTATACTTCACGCGCATGATCATGGCGGAGTCGTCCATTTCTTTGACCCCCTGGGACTTGATTTTGTCCAGCAGATCGGGTCCCATTTCCGGGTCTTGTGCGATTTGCAGATTAATCTTTTTGATGATTTTTCGGACCTGGTCCACATTGGTGTCATAACGAACACGGAAATCAAGCTTGGTAATGATGTAGTCACGGCTCATATTGGTCACCGTGCCCATGCTGCCGAAGGGTATGGTGTGGACCGGGCCCCGGGCGTTGCGAAGCCTTAACGAGCGCAAGGATATGTGTTCCACCGAACCTTTAGTACCGCCCGTTTCGATATAGTCTCCGACTCGAAAGGCATCATCGATCAGAAAAAATACCCCCGCGATGATGTCCTTTACCAGGGTCTGGGCACCAAAACCAATCGCCAGCCCGACCACGCCGGCGCCGGCAATCAATGGACCGATATTGACACCCAAAGACGCCAGGATGATCAGTGCAACGATGACAAACATGACCGCCAGCACGAACTTACGCAGCAGCACCAGCAAGGTTCCCATGCGCGATCCGCCGGCACCACCTTCCTCTGCTTCCCCGTCATCTTCCGGCATTTCCTCTTTTATTTTTTGGTCGATTCTGGCCTTGAACAGCTGCCAGGTGATAAAGCTGAGTAGCAATATTAAAACGATACTTAAGGCACTGCCCGTAAACACGCGGCCGATGGAAACATCAATGCCCCACAACCGCAGAGAGCCAAAGGAAAGAAAGGCAATCATAAAGATACGGAAAAACCGCCTGAGAAGCGGGACATAATGAGTCAGATCCATTTTACCGACAGCCTCAGCCTGTTCATCTATTTTCGTCGGCTCGTCGCCGCTCAGATCTATGGTTTCACGTGATTCGCCCGAGACTATATTTAATAGGCGCTGAACCCACCGATCCACTCCAATGACGATGGGAATCAGGAAAATACTGAGAATCAGGTTCAAAACCGTTACGTTTTCAGCGTTAAGGGCTTTGGCCGTCCAGATTCCGCCGACCACCAGTACGTAAACGATAGCATAATAATGCCAGTTGCGGGCAAAGGCCGCCCGCAGGGAACTACCGCCGGATTCTGCATCAGAACCCTCTGTCCAGATTGCCTGGCCCACCCGTTGACGGCTTTGCCAGATCATGAATACCAGAGCTAAAATGACCACCGCGCCTGAAGAGCTGTCCATCGACAGGTAAAGCAGACTGCTCACACCGAATTGTCTGAAAATTAAGCTGATTCCTGCAAAGAAGCCGGCAATAAAGATGATTCGCAAAATCCATTTATACAGAAACATCGCATCTTGATCTTCCATGGGGAATAGTCTCAACGAGGCGGCCTGGGGAGAAAATATTACCCGGGCGCCAAAACCCAGGACAATGATATAATAACTGATGATCAGGGAGGAGGATACAATAAGATAACTCGGAGCACCTTCCCGGAAGAACAAAGCAAAAATTATAAATGTGGCCAGTATGTAGATACCCACCCCCAGCGCATCCAAAAGCATGCGTGACAGGATCCGTCCTAGAAATTGCAATTTGCCCAATCGCACGGCATTGAGGATATTCTGCTGGATGTCGGATGTGGATCGTCGAAAGAACCAGCGAACGGCTAATCCGAAGGCAATAATCACGATTAGACTAATCAGGGTCAATAAGAGATGAGATGCGCCCTTTCCATCGGTTAGCTTGGAGATGGCATCGCGCCATTGTCCGGAATTTTTTTGTTCTCCGGAAAAAAAGCTGCCGATTCGTTTAAGATCAGCAGCGACAACCCGGGCGGCCCCATAAAATTTTGCGCTGACACCTTGCCGGGTGCCTTCTCCACCTGCCATCGGCGTAGAACTAAATTGTGCGGCGGACTCCTGTTTCAATTTTTGAGCATACGCCTGTCTGACCTGCTTATCAGTCATAGCGGCAACATTCGCATCGACCTCTTGGGAAGCCTGTTCTGTCACTGCCGAGCTTGATTGATCCGTCTTTAGGCCTTGTGCCACCACCGGAAATGTCGGCATGCATAAGTAAAGCACAAGCATAAGAAAACTGACAAATAACAATCGTTTCCAATTGTGACATTTCATTTTTTTTCCTTCAACTTAATCTATCTGTCTAAATCGAGCATCAACTTTTGAATACCATCGAAATCAAAATCATCAGCTAATTGGATTAATTCGTCACAAAAAGGTGCCAAAGCATCTGATTCGGCCAGCAGCTTGGCGGCAATTGATTTAATTTGTGTCACATCCCCCATTTCAGTAGCCTCTTTGATGCTTTCAGTCATCTTTTTTAATTGCCCGGGAGGTACCGAGATCTTTACATCTTTGCTGCTCGCAATGGTCTTCTTTTCAGCCACTGGACCTAAGGATTGAACCGCGCCCAGAGCCTGGTTGAGAGCACTTTCCAGGTTTGTTAATTTCTGGTACAGCTCTTTATCAGAGGCAGTCTCCGCAGTCTGACCTTTAACAAGTTTTTCCATTTTCACTGCTGCCGCCTGGAGGTTTTTGGCTTCCAGATTGCCGGCAAGCCCTTTGAGATTATGCACCAAGCTGTGAGCCTGCTCAAAATCACCGACCTCCAGTGCTGCACGAATTTCACTGGCGACTCCACCATAGTTTGCCCCTAAATCAAGCAACAGCTTGCGGTAGAGACGTTTATTGCCCATCAAGCGCGACAGGCCTGCCGCCAGATCAAATCCCAGCAAAGATTCCGGTAGTTCATCTTCCTCCGGCACCGCCTGATGAGGTTCAGGAGGTGCATCAAGAACTGGCGGCTTTTGCACGGCAGCCCGCTCTTCAACCGGGCTGATCCACTTTTGCAATGTCGCAAAGAGCTGATCCGGATCAATGGGTTTGGTAACGTGATCGTTCATTCCTGCTTCAATGCTCTTTTGTTCATCACCGGCCATAGCGTGCGCCGTCATGGCGATGAT
>JARFPZ010000339.1 GCA_029288035.1 Desulfosarcina sp. | reverse complement strand
CGCCGATCGCAGGGCGTTCCATGGAAGTTAAGCTGGCAAGTCAGAAGTGGCGTCAATTGCAAAATAAAATTTCACAAAGTATCGCGTCCTCCACAAAAGTCATCAATCTAGATACGGCCTTACTGGGGGTTTTCGAAAGTTCTAATAATAGTTTACCGGAGCCACCGGGTGTTACGCTTGAAGAAAATAATATTGTCCAACAAACAGAAAATCATCTCCCGATTTTATCCGGTATCCTGCGCAATACCGATATTTATGGCCGCGTATATGCAACGGCGGTCATTGATGGCCAACGGTTGAAGGAGAACGACAGGATACAAGGATTTAAAATCAAGGAAATTTTAAAAGATGGTGTCGTTGTTACAAATAGTGGTAAGCAGTGGTTTCTCAGCGCCCCGGATGTCTCATATTCAAGGGTTCACGCATCCGGCGCCGAAAATAGGGATTCAAAATGACCATAATTTAAAACTGCTATTTACGGCCTTTTTATATTTTAAAAATGAGTAAATTATCGAGACAAAAAATGTATGCTCGTAAAGCACCTTGATGTGTGCTTCCGGATTTGGGGAGACCGCCATACATTTGCGCAGTGGTAGTTGCTGTGAGGAAAACATGGAATATATGGTAAAAAAACTTTTCTCCATAAGTAGTATGATTATCCTTTGCTTTTTCGTAATCAGTTGTACTGTCGAAAAATTGAAACCCGTGCCGCAGGATAAACTGGAGAAGATACAGCCACAAGACCTCTTGCAAAAGGAAACATCCTTTAAACCGCTGGAACCGCCCTCGTTTTCCGAAAAGATGGAACCAGTCACCAAAGGTCTAGCAGAAAACCCTCGGCTGTATTCCCTGATTTTTGAAAATGCGCCTTTGGGGGAGATTATAAACGCGATTCTGACGGATACCGATTATAACCTTTCTGTCGAGTCGGGTATTGATCTGACAAAACCGGTAACGGTGCGCATAACCAATGCAACTCTTCGCGAAGCCCTCGAGATGGTCGTTGCCAAAGGATCTGATTACGCCTGGAAAATTGAAGACGGTTTTTTGTATATCCAAAGATTCGAGGAAAAAATATATAATCTTGACTACTTGGATATGAGCGCCGGTACCGAAATGGATATCGGCGGTGACATGCTGGCCTCCAGCGTGGAAGATGCCGGCGTCGTCGGCAAATTTCAGGTAAAATCTAAACGCAGCGCCGAAATAAACGATGTATGGACCAACGTCGATAAAGCCCTGGAGGCACTTAAATCGCCGGAGGGTGTTCTGCGGCTCAACCGCAATGCCGGCATCATATATATGGCCGACACGCCGCTGCGCATCGCCACAATGGTCAATTTTCTGGACTCATTGGCGGAATCGTTGCACCGGCAGGTTTTTATCGAGGCCAGAATTATGGAAGTAAAGCTAGATGATACCCACAAATACGGCATCGACTGGACTGCAATGGATGTCTTGTTTACGTCCGACGCCGGCATTTTTCCGGATGCTTTCGATTTATTGGTGAATAGCGGCAGCACCGTTGCTCTTGCGAATACGTCCAGTTTCAGTGCGGTGGTGGATTTTTTACGGACCCAGGGTGAGGTATCCGTATTGTCCAATCCCCATTTGGCGGTCCTGAACGGCCAATCCGCCGTATTCACCGTTGGTTTTCAATTCCCCTTTGGGGACATAGAAGGGGTCGATGAAAATTTAGAAACCAATACGGTTACATTTAGAAGCACCATAAAAAGAGCTATTCTTGGGTTGCAGCTGGGTCTGACTCCCCAAATCTCCAAAGACGGCATCATTTCGCTGCTGATTGTTCCCACCATCACCCGCATCAAAGACGAAGTGGATGTGGAACTGCCAACTTCCAGGGGTGGAAGCCAGACCATTTCCAACCCTGTCATCGATCTTCAAGAGCTGGCGACAACCGTCAGGGTCAGAGAAAGACAATCCGTCGTCCTGGCCGGGCTGATCAATCAAATAAAAAAATTGGACCATGAGGGTCTCCCATTGTTAAGCAAGATACCCTTCTTAAAATATTTTTTCGGCCGGTTCGAAGAAACCTATGAAAACAGTGAACTGGTCATCTTCCTGACACCCTACCTAAAAACCGTTCACTAACTCCCTTCATAAGCCACCCCGCCTTGGTGGGATGAGAATTGAAAAGGTTCTACCTTCTCCGGGTAACCACAGTGCATTGATCTAGATCTGAACGATGCCGGTGGCTTATGAAGGGAGTTAATCATTTTCTCAATTAAAAATTTTGACTAGTTTTAGTGATTCTCGTCATAATTTTGACTATGGTTCGCTGCGCTTGGTTTTTAGTCGACATTTCTTATTGATCTCAATTCATAAGCCGCCGGCATCGAGTTTTGCAGCTGATGTATTCTTTCGTAGTAACTAACGGTAGAACCTTTTAGATTTTCATCGGCATAGCCGGGGACTTATGAATTGAGTTAGACGAAGTTTAACCTATATTCTAAAAACAATCTAAGATGGTACAAATATTGCTTCTCTACCTATCAGTAGTTTTTAATTCACCTAATAGGGAGTAATTAAATGATGGATTTTAGAAAGATTCGGACGTCAAAGAAAGGTTTCACACTGGTGGAAATTGCTATCGTCATGGTCATCATCGGACTTTTGATCGGCGGGGTGCTCAAGGGACAAGCCATGATCCAAAATGCCAAGGTCAAGCGGGTCGCCAAACAGGCAGACGAACTGCGGGCCGCCGTGATGTCCTTTTATGATAAATACGGTATGTATCCCGGAGACGAAAACATTGCCGCCATTCCGCCGGGAGCCGATGCCGAAGGCAATGGCACCGGTCAAATCAACGCTGGCGGCGAAGATTTCGAAGTATATCGGGACCTTCAACTGGCAGGTCTGATCAGTGGGGTCTACAACGGCACCAGCGACCTCCCCCGACATGCCTTTGGTGACACCGTTAGACTTTATTGGGTGAACCCGCCGGGTGCGGGAACTGCGCAACATTATCTCAGATTCGACAACCTTCCCGCCGATGTTTGCCTGGAACTCGATACCAAATATGATAACAGCACCTGGAACAGCGGCTCGATCGTTGGTAATACCGCCTACACGGCAGGAACGACTGTCGGGCAGCTTTACATACTCTTTTAAAAATCAGCGGCCGCCGGCAGCGGTGGCCCCGATCCCTTCCCTGGACAATCCAATCCTCACACCTCCAGCTCTGCTGGTGGTCGCTGATTTTTCAGATGTCCCGGGTTCAGAGATTTAAAGTTTTCCGGATCCTGTTAACAAGTGTTAAAAAGGAAAAGCGGTTTGTTTTTAATACGAAACAACCGAGGGTTTTCCCTGATTGAAATGGCCATCGTGATGGTGATTATCGGCGTACTTGCCGGTGGCGGTGTTTCGCTGATAGGTATGCTCACCAAGCGCAAAGCCAGAACCGAGACCATCAATTATCTGAAGCAGGCCCAGGCGGCCTTAATCAGCTTTGCAGACATCAACGGAAGGCTTCCCTGGGCCGATACGAGTGGAGACGGCGCCGAAAACTCCGGTGCCGCCGCCGGCAGTCTGCCGTATCAAACCCTAAAATTAAGCCCAACCGACCCTTATAAACGAACGCTTGGGTATGAAATAAATGCCAATCTGGGGACCAACCTGACAGCCAGTTGCAACGCATTGAGATCAGGCCTGTCGGGTGGACCGGATGTTGTTGATGCGGACGGCGCAGCGGCGCCCTTTCCAATTGCGGCAATTCTGATCAGCGCCGGGACAATGGATGCAGACAGTGACGGCAATGTTTTTGATGACGTCACCACCGGCACTCACCAAGGAGATAACACGGACGGCAACCCCAATTATATCAGACATCCCTCCGTCGATACCTACGATGATCTGGTCGTCTATCTGGGTGAAAATGCATTGTACGGTGAAATTTGTGAATACCTTACGCTAGCAGTTAAAAATGATTCCGGCGTGACCGTTAATGTGCATAATTTGACGACAAGTGCCGATTTGAGTCCTGCCCTAAACAACGGTGATACTGCTACCTACACTATCATTTCGGGTACACGGATTGAAATACAAGATTCTGCGGGAAACAATGTAGCGTCCGAGCCCTCCACGCCCATAGCCCTTGCCGGTCATGGTTTCACCATCAACGTACCTTCCCCTTAATCAGTTTCTAATACGACTTCCCAAGCTCACCCATAACATCATATAACGGCAGTAAAATCGAGAGAATAATCAGGCCGAACACACCCCCTAAAACAAAGATGGTTATGGGTTCAATGTTGCTGAGCAAGATCTGGACAGTTCGTTTGACTTCCCCGTCGAAGTAATCACCCAGGCGTTTGAAGGCCTCATCAAGTGTGCCGGTGGTCTCCCCATTTTTAATGCCGCCTAACAGCAGCAGCGGAAAGCCGCCGGCCTTTTTAAAACTGGACGCAATCGTATGACCCTGTTGGATATCCTGATGAGCCTCGATCATACGAGATTCAAGATACCGGTTGCCAAGGACCCCATCCGTCAGAATTTCGAAAATAACGTTAATGGACATACCGGCGTTGTACATGGTGGCAAAATAATGGCCCAGGCGTGCCAGCGCAATATTCTGCACTATCTTACCTACCAGTGGTATTTTCAAGATGTGCTTGTGCAAGAAGACAGCACCCTTGGGGTTGCGTTGTATCATAAACAAACACGCCACCATTGCCGCGATGCCGATGATCAGCCATATCCAGTGGTTCCTGAGAAAATGGCTGGTGGCCAACACGATTTTCGTCACATTCGGAATAACGGCACCCATCTCTGTCAGGAGACCGGCCATTTGTGGAAGGACATACCCCACCCAGACGCCAATCACGGCCGTCAGTGCTACCAGCACAAAACAGGGATAAATGGCGGCTTTTTTGATGGTGGACCGGATGTCTTCCTTCCATTCATGAAAATCGGATAGATCCTTCAGACATTGGGGCATGATACCTGCCTGCTCGCCGATCTGGATTATACTTAAATCGAGTTTGCTAAAAATCAACGGGAAACGGGAGACGGCTTCATGCAGGGTTTGGCCGCCTTCAATGCCGATCTGAACTTCACTGAGGGTCCGTTTCAGTCTGAGGGAAGGCAACATTTTAGAATTTTCTTCCAATGCCGTGACGATCGGCAACCCCATCTCCAATGTTTGAGACAGCCTGCGGTAAAGTTCGATAAGAAGTCGCGGTTTGACTTTTGCGCCGGCGAAAACCTTATTCAGCCGACTTTCTTTCACCTCTTTACTTTCGATGAGGGTCAAACCTTCTTGTGTTATCCGTGCTTCGACGTCATTTTCGCCGAGTGCGACCACTTTACCGCGTTGAATCTTGCCGACATCATCGATGGCTTTATAGCTGTAACTAGGCATATGCAATTACCCGTTGGACTTCTTCGATCGAGGTAGTTTTGCGGGCTACTTTTTTTAATGCCTGTTTAAACATCAGGCAGGTCCCGGATTTTGAGGCGGTTTCCTCGATTTTGCTATGAATCGCACCGGCGGATATCAGCTCTTCCATGGCCCGGTCGACTTCAAGAACTTCAATAATTCCGCTTCGGCCGTTATATCCGGTATTATCGCAGCTCTCGCACCCCACGGCCTTTGGAATATCGGCCGGCGGCTCAAGGTCGTTGCGAATAAAAAGTTCTGTTTCCTCCGGCCCGATCGGTTCGGAGGTCGCACAGTGGGGACAGATTTTACGTGCCAGCCGTTGGCCCACCACCATGTTCAGTGATGCTGCCAGGATACTGGTGTTGATTCCCAGATCGAGCAGTCGGTTAATGGCCGATGCGGTATCATTGGTATGCAAAGTGGACAGAACGAGATGACCGGTGATGGAGGCCCTTAAGGCCAGTTCCGCCGTTTCCTGATCCCGGATCTCACCGACCAGAATGACATCGGGGTCCTGCCGCATGGCCGAGCGTAGGGCATTGCCGAAGGTCAGGCCGGCTTTTTGATTAATGGCGGTCTGTCGGATCATGGGGATGACATGCTCGATCGGGTCCTCAATCGTCATGACATTTATACTTGGATTGTTGATTTTCAATAAAGCGGAATAAAGGGTTGTGGTTTTGCCCGAACCGGTGGGACCCGTGGATAGAATCAAGCCGTAGGGGCGCTTCAGGTTTTTGATAAACTTCTCAAGGTCTTCCGCTTCAAAACCAAGGCGTGAAATATCCCCCACGACATCGGTATATTTTAAGATCCTTAAAACCACCGTTTCCCCTAAATGGGTTGGAAAGGTCGACACCCTGAGATTAATTTCCTCTGCGCTCCCCTCGAATTTGAAACGACCGTCGTGGGGGATGTTGACGTTGGAGATGTCCATATCTCCCATGATTTTGAAGCGTGTCGTCAGGCTCTGGTGATAGCTTTTGGGGAAAATATGTTTTTGCTGTAACACGCCGTCTTTCCGATAATAGATACGGACCAAATTGGTGTCCGGCTCAACGTGGATATCGCTGGCGCCGAGCACATTTCCTTTTTCGATCAATAAATCGGCCAGCTTCACGAACTGGTCTTCGGCAGAGGTATCTTCGCCGACATCACTGATGGTCAGCTTTTCGATATCCTCATCGATCGTACGGGCTCGCTTGTAATGAAGCTCGACGGCATTGGCAATCCATTCTTTGGGTGCCAGGTAGGTCTTCACCCGGCAGCCTGTCATCCGGGCGACTTCATCTTTGGTCAGGACATCAAACGGATTGGCCGTCGCCATCTTTATGGTCTTGTCTTCCTGGGAAAAGGGAAACACGTTGTTTTCACTGACAAATTCAACCGGAATCTTTGCTATGAGGGCATTATCGATGGCCACCGCTGATGTGTCCAAAATTTCGGCACCACTTTGAACCGCAATCGCATTTTGAAGCTGTTCACCGGTGATCCAGTCCAGGCGAAGCAGCACATCTCCCAGCATGGCACTGGTTTTTTTCGACTCTATCAGCGCCATCTCCAACTGGCCCTGGTCAATAAAACCCATTTGAATCAAAATATCACCAATTCGCTTTTTCATTTCTCGACCTTATTTTTCTATCTGTTTCTACCTATTCCGACTAACAATGCGGCAATAGTTATTTTGGCATTTTCTATTGAGGTTTAATATTTTATTCACCGCAGAGCCGCAAAGCATGCAGAAAATATTTGTTTCATGTTTGCCGTTGAGAGGACGTCAAAAATAAATGACCATCCGCCTCAAACTCAAGAAATTATTTCTGCATGACAAACTCAAAATAGCAAACGATACTATTGCTCAAAAAGCGTCTGTTTTTAACTTTCTGCCCTTGCTCGCATCTCGCTGCTTTTTAGCAGGGCTCAGCAAAAAGTTAAAAGAAAAGTCCCTCTGCGATCTCTGTGATTCGAGCGAAGCGGGCGGTGAGTCCATATCAAAACAGAAATTAACTCATTAGTAGCTCCCATTTCCCGCCAAATACGCCTGCAGGGATCTAATTCGAGATTCAATTCTTTTCTCTTCATGTCGCGGCAGATTGCCGCCTTGGCTCAAAAATTCAGCATAGTAATCGACGGCGTCATGATACTTCTGCAATTTATCGCAAAGCAGCGCTAAATTAAAACTCAGGGTGGGGTGCTTGGGGTTGAGTTCTTCGGCGCTTTTATAGGAATGCAGCGCTTCTTCCAACCGGCCGAGCCGGCTGAGAGCGGCTGCCCGGTGAAAATAGATTTCAAATTTAGGATCCGCGTATTGTTTTGCTGCCAAATCCAATAAATGGATCGCCTCGGTTGAATTCCCCATTCCGATTTCAACAATCGCCAGATTTACCAAAACATCCGGATTCCCATCGTCGTAACTTCTCAATTTTCTCAACAGGGGCAATGCTTCCGAATAGGCCGTCAGTTGGATATATGCGGAAGCGAGATTAAACAAGGCATCACGATGATCGGGCTTAACCCGGAGCACTTGCTGATACATCTGGATGGCCTGATTAATCTTACCCTGCCGGTGATAGCGATAGGCCTTTTTGAGAAAAAGCGCTTCCTGGTGAGAAGGTAAGGATGTGCTTTTTGCCTTGGGGGTTTTGCGAGGCGATTCTTTTTTTACAAAGTGAGGTTTTGTCTCTGCTTTCCTTGTTGGCGCTGGCGATACGCTTACGGGACGACGCTTGGCCGACAGGTCGGTTTTTTTACTCGCGTCAAGCTCAACCGATTCTTCCAATGAGGCAGATACGCCTACGGGAGTCTGGATATTGGGTTTGAGTTCAACTTCCTTCTTTGGCGTCGTTCGAGGTGATACTTTTTCAGAGCCAAGCTTGGCCGTTAAATCGGCTTTCTTAATCGGTTCACGCTTGTTCGGCTCCGCCAATAAGGTAAATTCTCCTTTGGACGTCAGCATAGCGGATACGGCCACAGCTTCTTGCTGATACGTCCCGGTGGGTTTGTTAATAGAACTAGCCGCTTCAATTTCAATAGGCTTTGAGATAGGGTTTACAACAACCGGTGAATCCACTTGCGCGGATAAAGAACCCAAAAAATACCAGCCGCCGAAAACCACACCCCCAAGTAAAAGAAGCAGTCCGCAGATGCGATAAATTTGCCCTCCCTTGTCCTTAGGCGGCGAAGCATGGCTCCGGTCAAAACAGCCGGTTTTCTTTATTTTAGCTTCGCTGGTATTCTTTCGAAGCGCGTCATTCAGCAGACTCATAAATATCTCCAGTTCAACGCGGTACGACTTGCGCTGAACAGTTTAATTTTTGGAGTTCTTTAACAATTTTTTCCGCCCCTTTTCGGGTGGCATATGCCCCTGTCAGAAGCCAGTCGACCTCTTCAGCGCTTTCGACAATGAGACTGTCGAATTGATTCTCAAGTAATAAGGATTGAATTGCGGTTAATATTTTGCTATCGGTATATTGTCCCACCAGCACGGTCCAAGGGTTGAACCGGACCAGAGAATTTCTTAAGCGATGCTCTCTTTTGGCTTTAAGTGCCTCAGCTTTTGATTCGAAATGCCCAGCAAAAATTCGATACCACCTACCTTTTTCCTTTGAGTCTACCCAATCCCAGTGAATATCGAGACCTTTTAGGGCATAACTGGAGACCGCCCGGGTGACCTGCTCAAACGTCTTAACCGATCCTAACTGGATCACAAACGGATGGTAGCTAGGCGTCCAATTCACGCCATCCACATATTTCTGTTTCTGGTTGAGGGCGTCCGCGTGTTTCTTTTCATGAGAAAGTGACTGGCTGGATTGATGGGTTTCGTTATAGCCTTCGCCGCCGGTTCCTTCTTGTGCATACAAAGGACGACTAGAATCGTCAGCAGAAGAATTTTGCCCGACTAAAAACAAAGCGGCCACATAATTCTGGAAGGATTTAAATTGCGCTGACTGCCAAAACAAGAAAACTGAGAACGATACAGCTATACTCACCGTTGCGGCCAATAGTACTCTGCGCGTCCATGCTAGAGTTTGATGTTCTAGTTTGCGAAAAAATCTTATCTTGATTCCCCAATCCCCCAGCTCGACTAAAGCTCTTTTAACATGCTCTCTTCGGATAACGAATTCATCATCTACATAGCCGGCTGTCAGGGCATAATCACAAATTTTATTTATGACGCGAGGGAATCCTTTCGATCTCTTGGCGATGAGTCGTTTCGCCTTGGGGCTAAATTGAACCTGACCGCTGCTGCCGGCGATAAACAGACGTCTATCAACGTAGTTTTCAACCTCACGGGGTTTTAAGTGCTCAAGCCGACATGTGACGAAAATCCGTTGTCTGAGCTGTCTCATTTCAGGCTGCGACAGATGATCTTCCAGCTCCGGTTGCCCGACAATTACCATTTGAAGCATTTTCTCCTTATCGGTTTCCAGGTTTGAAAGAAGACGCAGATCTTCCAGCACGTCTAACGACATGGTCTGTGCATCGTCAATGATGATCACCACGGGTTTATTGCAATCGCGATATAAGAGAAAATTATTAAGCTGATCGATCAGATCTTTTTTAGATGAGTCTGCAGCGTACGCTATACTCAAATCGTCTAAAATACTTGCAATGAGGGCTCTGCCGGATAGAGACGGATTAATGATATAGACGATTTCAGCGATGGAGTTCAACGTGTCAATAATGGAACGGCAAATAGTTGTCTTACCGGTTCCAACCTCTCCGGATAGAAGGATAAACCCCATTTTGCTATCAATACTGTATAGAACCCTCTCCATAACGCTTTGATGGGTTTGGGAGAGAAAAAGAAATTCAGGGTCAGGCGTAATAGAAAAAGGGGGTTCCTTTAACTTGTAGAAATCAATATACACTCTGCTATTACTGGCTTCCTCGGGACGATTGTCGTAATTTTCCATTGTGTCTTTTCACTTAATGTGTTGTTTCATAACTTCGGTTACGCGAATGGGTCAATACTAGCGAAACCTCAGAGAACTGAGTTCACTGCGATTTGATTTTCAATCTTTCCACAGTGCTCTCGGTGTCCTGTGTGATGAGATATGACGACACCAAATTTGATGAACTCATAAAAAAAAATGACTGAGCGAAGCGACATCCACAAATCTTCAATCGTCAATCGTCAATCTTCAATTTCCGTTGGTCCGGTTTGGGTCTCAATCATATGGCGGAACCCACCAGGCAACTCTCGTGAATTCAATGCCGACGTCTAGTCTACTTTCTTTCTTCCGGATATCCTTTATTGTACCCAAAATTTCCTGCCGATCAGAAATAC
>JARFPZ010000070.1 GCA_029288035.1 Desulfosarcina sp. | reverse complement strand
GGTTGAAGTCGACTACAAGGGTGATCCAATCCCCGAGCTGGCTGAAAGTTGGGAACCCTCAAAGGATTTGAAGACATGGATTTTTAATATTCGCAAAGGGGTTGAGTTTCATAACGGCAAAACATTGGACAGTGCTGATGTGGTGGATTCCTTGATGCATCACCTTAAGCCGGATTCAAAATCTGCTGCCAAGGGCATCTTGAAGGGCATCAAGGATGTCAAGACCGATGGCAAACATAAGGTTATCATAACCCTGGAAGGCGGCTCCGCCGATTTTCCTTTTATTCTCGGTGACTATCACCTAAGTATACAGCCGGCGGGAACAGTGAATTTCAATGAAGGTATCGGCACGGGGGGGTACACACTGGTAAGCTACGAGCCCGGGCTTAAAACGGTCGCAAAACGGTTTAAGAACTATTGGAAAAAAGATCGGGCGCACTTCGATGACGTCGAAATTCTTACGATCCACGATATGGCGGCAAGGACAAATGCATTGCGAAGCCAGCAGGTGGATGCTATAAACGCAAGCGATTACAAGACAATTGGCTTGTTTGAGAAGATGCCCGGTATCCAGGCGATCGTCTCCACCGGCACCAGACATTACACCTTTCCCATGCTGACCGATAGGGCACCCTACGACAACAATGACGTCAGGTTGGCCCTGAAATACGCAATTGACCGCGAACAAATACTCAAAAATGTTTTCAGAGGGTATGGAAAACTTGGCAATGATCACCCCATTGGCCCGTCGCAACGCTTTTTCGCATCAGATCTTCCCCAGCGGCAATATGACCCGGACAAGGCGCGTTATCATTTAAAAAAGGCCGGTTTGGAAGGGCATACATTCTCTTTAATCACTTCCGTTGGCATCGGCGAGGTCAGCGAGGACTCTGCCCTGCTGTACAAAGAACACGCCAAAAAAGCCGGCATTAATATCGAAGTCCTCAAAGTACCGGCAGACGGCTACTGGAGCGAAGTGTGGATAAAGAAACCCTGGGTCAGTTGCCGCTGGGCGGGTCGTGCCACTGAGGATTGGATGTTTACAACCGCCTATGCTGCCAACGCGCCATGGAATGATACGCTTTGGAGCCATGAACGGTTCAATAAACTTCTGGTTGAAGCGCGTGCGGAAACCGATACCGCCAAACGGCGTGAAATGTATGCAGAAATGCAGCGAATCGTCCGGGATGAAGGCGGTGCTGTCATATATGTTTTCCCCTCTGATTTACATGCCGCCAGCGATAAGATTAAATATGAAAACCTTGCCGGCAATTGGCAAATGGACGGGGGAAAATGCTGCGAGAGATGGTGGTTTGAAGGATGATTTTAAACGAATGAAAATGGTCATTGGCACTTACCTTCTCTTGCGGGTGCAGAAAGTTCGGGGATGGTTGCTGAACCGGCAACGATTCCCGTCGCTTTCTGGCAGATATTCAAGGATAGAAGAAACACCATGGACATATTAGACAAAGTAGATTTTCCTCCGATGATCAGAGTGCGACAGAAATTTAATCCCATCCGGATAGAGAATGTTCAAGGCGCTATTCTTGGTCAAATCAGGGCCCTTGCCCCGGAGCTGCCCATCCGGCCGGGACAAAGCGTGGCGCTGGCCTGTCCCAGTCGGGGGCTGGCCGACTATCCACTGATCGTAAAAAGCGTTGTCACGGGACTCAAGGAATTAAAGCTAAAGCCCTTTATTATTCCCGCTATGGGCAGCCACGGTACCGCCACCGCCTGCGGTCAGGAAAAAGTTTTGAACGATCTGGGGATAGCGGAATCGACAGTCGGGGCTCCCATCCGTTCCAATTTGGAAGTGGTGACGGTTGGAAAAACAAAGGAGGGCATACCGGTCAATATCGACCGTCTGGCCCACGAGTCCGATCATATCGTTCCCCTGAATCGCATCAAAGAACATACCGGTTTTGAGGCGGACATTCAAAGCGGGCTTATGAAGCTCATGGTGATCGGTTTGGGCAAGACCGAAGGCGCCAAGCGATATCACCAAGCAATACTTTCCTACGGCTACCATGATGTTATTTTGTCCGGCGCCCGCACCGTTCTGCAAAATTGCAGCATCCTGTTTGGTGTGGGCAGTATTGAAAATGCCTACCATCAGGTGGCGGATGTGGGGGTTTTCAAAAAAGAGGAGATAGAAGGTCGAGAAAGGGCTTTTCTGGCCAAATACAGAGAAATCAAAGCCAGGCTTCCTTTCGAATTTGCGCACGTTCTGATGATTGAGGAAATCGGCAAAGAAATTTCAGGGCACGGTTTTGATACCAATGTAGTGGGACGTATCGGCTCCTATCTTGGTCCGGATCCTGAAAAACCGGTTGTTAAAAGAATCATGGTGTCGGATTTAACCGACAAAACCAACGGTAATGCCTCGAGTGTAAGCACCGCCGACGTGATCACCCGACGGCTTTTTAATAAAATGGATTACCAAAAAACCGCCATTAACACCATTGTGGGCGCTCAAATTGAGCTTGGAAAAACACCACTGATAATGGAAAATGACTGCGATGCCCTTAGAGTTTGCATGATGGCCGTAGGTCTGACTCCCTATGCCGAGCAAAAAATCATGCGGATCAAAAACACACTTTATTTGGATGAGGTGGATATCTCGCAGGCTTATGCGTCGGAGCTGGCGGATCGTAATGACCTGAAAATCATAAAGCCGGCTCGATCTCTGAAATTGGATAAGAATGGTTATTTTTCCAGGTTCGGAGATGATTAGGATTTACGTTTGGCTACGCAATTAGAGGGTCTTCCGGCTTAATTTCGGGAGCGGCTCCCGGATAAAAAAAAAATTGAGACGTGCTGCCAGGCACGAAAAACCATCCCCGACAATTACGGCTGACCTTCATGGATTATCCCAAGACCCATATGCGCAAGACTGCGCAACAATTACTATCTTCGCCTTCAATTCGTTATCTTTGCACTCGCAACGTGTGACTTATGGATATTTTCAAAAACAAATCGCAAGTAATTGCATCGACGCAAGTGTTGGGGAACGCAACGGTGGATATGTTGTTTCAGGTGCATCAAGATGCCCTCTGGATGCTGGAAAACATGGGCGTGGGCTGTTTGCAGCCGGAAATTGTGGACGCTTTTCGTCGATTTGAGGCCGATGGCAAGGCCATCGCATATGAAAACCGCCTATTCATTGCGGGTGACCTGGTCGAAGAGTGCCTGGCGACGGTACCCGGGCCTGACGATTTTTTCGTCCCCCGCAACAGCTTATTCATAGGTGGCAGAGCCCCCTACGTCTATGATGACTGCAAGGGCAGGGGGGGTGCCCTGCCTGTCCCGGACCATATGGAACGAATCGCCAGGATAGCAGAGACCAGTCCCATTGTGGCCGGCATGGGACCTGGCCTCAAGTTGACCGACGAACTATCACAAATCAATACAATTGCTGAACACTGCTCGAAGCCTTTGTACTTTTCTGTTACATCAGGCCGATCACTTGAAAGAGTCAAGCAAATTCAGAAAGAACGCGGCAGAGTGATGGTAACGTTTTGCCTTACCCGCCATCCACTTGAGGTAAACGAAAACTCGTCGGATTACTTCGTTCAAGTGGTCAAGTCAGGCCTGCCCGTGTTTGTTGCGGCCTTGCCCATGGCCGGCATCAGCGCTCCTTTTTGCTACAATGGGGTGTTGGCCACCACCCACGCCGAAGTCCTGTTCGCGATCTGCACCGCTCAGCTGTTAAATCCCGGTAATATCTGCATTCACGGTGGTTTGCCCTCCATTGCCGACCCGCGGTTTGATTATAACCCCAATTATGGGTTGTTGAGCCATAATTTACTCAACCTGCTTATGGCTCATTTGAATATGATGCTCGATCTGCCGACGATCCAAAGCGGATGCACGACCAACGAAGAACATGTCACAGACCGAGCGCTTGAGGATGCACGCTCCGGCCTGGCTCTTTTTAAGAAATACGACTTCCATATGCTCCGCCACTGTTTCGGATTTTTACGCGGGATGGTTGATTTTTCTTTTGTCAAACTTGAGAAGGTGATCAAGATCGCAGATGAGGTCACTGCCGATGATGCGCCGGATGTCAAAATGCCCGTTTACGATGAGCGCGGGATGAAATCAATACAACGCTATGGTCTAAGCATGTACCTGGATGATCCTCTGACAACGGCAAATTTAGGAAAGATTTTTGTTGACTAAGATAAACAACCAAAATGTGTCTTTATCCGTAACTCAACAAGAAATAAAGGGTATGGTTAAATTATTGGAAGAAATGGCAAATGCAATTAGGAGTGGAGACTCCAGCCATGAAGTAGAAACAAATTCGGCCATAATCTTAGCTCATTTGAGCGATATTCTGGATGCAATGGCAAATTCTGATGACAGGGCTGCATATCTCACTAAAACACAACAGAACATAGAAGTTGAGAAGGAATGGAATCCTTGGAACGAAATGGTAGAGCATTGATTTTAA
>JARFPZ010000390.1 GCA_029288035.1 Desulfosarcina sp. | reverse complement strand
GTTCAAAGCTTTACAGCAAGAAACATGGCTCGATGAACTAAAGAAAACAATTGAAAATATAGAGAACGATAATGCTTTAACGCATGTCATGAAACCATTCCAGGGCAAAGACAATGAAAGATTCTTACCGTTCCTAACACGCGTTGAAAAGAAACCGTCCGAGGAAGATAATACCCCTGATATCATTCCGATTCGAATCTATGTTATTTTTATTCCGTGCTCCGATATCGAAAAAAAGTGTGGCTTGATCGACATTGCTAAGGCGGGTGACCCAAAATATCTCACCGAAACTTGGCAGACAACCCTACCGACTAGTGTGATTCGTGTCCAATGGAGAAAAAAGTCGGGTATTTTGGCGTATTTAGATAAAGATATGGTCGGTGAACCCGTTGCATATGTAATCAATCCAACTTTTGCTAATTTTTATAATTTTAACTATAATGAATTTCCTGACCCTGATGGAGATAATCCGGTAACGGTAGATTATCTTTTAGACCGTGTAAAACAATATGTTGTCGATGGCGAAAACCATATTTCAAAAATAAAAAAAGACCAAGCCGAAGTCGCTCAGAAAATTATATTTGAAGGTAGTGATGCTTCCGCAAGGGTGCCATTTACATTTAACGATAAGCATCCATATTTTCCCAATTCACAATATCTGCCTTGCCTCATGAGCAAAAGTACAGTTGGCGATACCAACGGCCCACATATAACTTACCTGGGCATCATGTATGTACGGGTCAATTTCCCCGAATAACTTACGACAGAGGTTGGATTTGTGGAGTTTGCCAGGATAACCCGAGCGGTAAATCAAATTCAACGGGCATTGACAAGAGTCATTCAGGACTTCCCCAAACATAAAGAGGCCATAAAAGAAATGATTGATCCTTACGACAATCAGATGCCCAGATCAGTACCGGATGCCTTTAGCAGGCTTCAGGGGATGTTAGAGAATTCCAATCTTGCACAGGAAGTGATTGATGCCATAATGCGGTATGTCGAAGAAGAAATGAAACAGTCATCCGATAATCAGCAACCAACAGCAGAGATGGGGCGCATAGGATGGCCCCTGGAAGGGGACGGGACCACCTCTGCTGGTAGCCGCTGATTTTAAGTCCTATGATGATAAATACTTTAAACATCTCTCTGCCATATTTCCAAAAGGGGTCCATTCTTTCCAAAGACAGGATCTGTTTTTGGGAGCGGTACGGTTATTATATTTTGATCTGCCAGTGGCCGTTCACCGGGTTTACCGTATTGCATATCCGGTGACTGCCCCGCAGGATAGGCACCGACACAACGAAAATCCGGCGATTGGTCGAGGTTCTTGTGGGCCACGCCGGCAGGGATTATGATGACATCACCGGCCTTGGCGGTTACTGCCTGTCCGTCGGGTCCGCCGAACTGGGCCTTCACCCGGCCTGCATACAAACCCAGGACTTCATGGGCAGTGCTGTGGTAGTGATGAAAAGTAAAGATACCATTGCGCCAGGATCCTCTCCACGCGTTTACATGGAAGGTTTCTTCAATGCTCCCTACCAAGTTCTTTGTTGTTGGATCAAAAACTTGGTGCATAAGAATCAGCGCAAGCGCATCATTGTTGGGGAATGTACCGTCGTCCGGTATCAGAAGGATTTGTATCTTTGGTTTGGCCATGGTGTCAGCTTCCAGTGATTTTAGCTTTGTAACCTTATTAGTCAACCCAATTCTGAATCTTCAAACCGGGTATGCGTTGAAACTCTCGTTCGTTGTTGGTCACTATCGTAAGGGCTACCGCCTTAGCGTGTGCAGCAATCCATAAATCGTTATTACCGATAGGCCTCCCCTTGGATTCCAGTGATGCACGA
This sequence comes from Desulfosarcina sp., assembly GCA_029288035.1. GTDB lineage: Bacteria > Desulfobacterota > Desulfobacteria > Desulfobacterales > JAFDCJ01 > JAFDCJ01. The sequence goes on along the minus strand of JARFPZ010000390.1, from coordinate 5,150 downwards.
ATGGCCCCATAAGTTTTCCCTGCATTCTCAGGCATCGGCAGAACCGGAATAAAGTTTTTGAACTCCTCCAGCAATTGCAAAGCCTTTTTGCGCTGCCGACTTTTCTCGGCACCATACAGCAGCTCCCCCCACGTGATCACTGAGATCGCAGCGTCACCGGGGTTAAGCTTTTGAAAACGCGCTAACACTTCCCCAGGCTTCTGACGTTGAATGTAGATACAAATGTTGGTATCCAAAAGATAACGCGCGGGCATCACAATCCCTCACGATGCTGTGGCGGCAAATCCTTTCGGCCTTCAGCCAGAAAATCGTCGGGCAGGTCGGTCAAAAGCTTAAACGCCCGAGCCAATCCTTTGGATGGTTCCCGAAGCACTATTTCGTCACCACGGCGAAAAATTTCAAGCACCTTGCTCCTGACGGTGAATTCCTTTGGTAGCCTGACCGCCTGACTATTTCCTGATTTAAAAACTCGTGTTGTCGTCACAACACCCTCCCCTCTTTTGGGTAAGAATTTGTTCCGCTTTCGGAATCGTGCACGCCGTCCAAGTGATTGTATACACAAATTAGTATATACATATTAAGAATATTGTCAATTTATTTAATCGACAGGAATTTGAGTACGTAGTGGCCCAGTCTTAGCACAAGTCAGCTGGAATTGAAAATTGAAGAATGAAGATTGTAGATATATGGTATCGAAATTTTATAGTGTTATAGCAGCTTGAATATCCGTTTGTCTGAAATCGCTTCCCTTGAATAGCAACGGTTCGCCTGAATATTTGGCAAGGGCATAGGCGCAGCAGTCTCCGATGTTCAAGCTTGCCGGATGGTTACCCTTTCCGTGTTTCCGCCACGCTGCCCTTGCCAGTTCAGTCTGATCAGCATTCATGGCAACGATTTCAATTAGAGCCCGATGGATAAGCAGATCAAATTCCCGGCCACCGGCCTCTCCTTTTCTGGCCTCAACGACGATTCCGGTCTCCAATGCATTGAAAGCACTCATCAATTTCCGGGATGCATCTGCAATCGATCTGGTAAAAAATAAGGCTTCCGGTTCGCCAAATAAAAGTGATATTTTCCCCGCTTTCAGCCGCAAGCTCCCGCGCCAGCTTTTCGGTTTGGATTTTTCTAATACGTAGCGCCATTTTTCTCTCATGATGAATGTAAATATGTTACAAAAGATATATTAAACACATATCTATCGTCAAGTGTTGTAAGAGAACGCAAAAATGAATTTGCGATAAACCGCATCCGTCGTTATCGAATCAATTGGAAGGCAGCGTCCACGCATAAAAAATCTAAATTGACTAAAAATAAAAATTTTGAGAAACATTAGAACCCCAACGGCGCATTGCTTTGATAGGTGGTCGCTCTGCTCCGCTTTGGGTGTCCGACCGCCGTCGACACCTCGGCTGGACATAAATTAATAGGGTTATTCCCCATGAAATATGAAACGCTAGATTTTGTAAATGCCCGGCAGCAGGCGTTTCAATTTAGCAAAACGCCTCGAATTGCCAAAAAAGAGCTCGATACTCCAGTATTTCAGGACATCCTTAATAAAAAAAAGCCGATTAAATTTGAAGATAAACAAAACCAACACTTCGAATATTACTACCCTTTTCAAAATAAGCCCGAATGCCAGATGTGTCACGGCCAAAGCAAAGACCTGCTGGGGGTATTGCAGCTGAAGATTTCAACCGCCGATCTGAACATGCAAATAAAAAAGGCCGGTTTCATGTTAAGCGCTATTCTAATCGTGGCGGGTGTCCTGATCGCCTTCTGTCTGATCCTATTTCTAAATCGTCTGATTCTGGATCCCTTGGTAAAAATTGGCGGTATCGTCGCCCAAGTGGGACGGGGGAATTTTGATGTCAAGGTCGAGATATCGCGGGGAGATGAAATTGGTGTCATCTCCGATCAAATCAACGCCATGGTTCGAGATTTGAAAGAACAGGACAGGATAAAGCGATCCCTTTATCTGGCGCAAGAGGTCCAGCAAAACCTGCTGCCCCATGAGTATCCGCGGTCGGATAGTTTGGATATTGCCGGCAAAAGCATTTACTGCGATGAAACCGGGGGGGATTACTATGATTTTATCGTCAGCGATAACGATGAGAAACAACGAATCGGTATCGCCGTAGGAGATGTGTCAGGACACGGCATTGCGTCTGCCTTGTTGATGGCTGCCGTTCGCTCGTCTTTGCGACAGCGTTCATCCCTGCCGGGAAGTATCGGTCGCATCATTTCAGATGTAAACCGTCAATTGGTAAAAGATGTGGAGGATTCGGGGCAATTTATCACCATGTTTTATTTGACCATTGACCCGATCCAGAAGTCTCTCCAATGGGTTCGAGCCGGCCATGACCCGGGCATTTTTTATGATCCTCATTCTGATAGATTTGAAGAGTTGCATGGACAAGGAGCGGCCCTTGGTGTCATTGAAAATTATAAGTATACGCAAAATACAGAAACAGCACTTGAAAAGGGACAAATAATTTTTCTTAGCACCGATGGTCTTACGGAGGCGCGCAATAATAAAGGAGATATGTTTGGAAACGAGCCAGTCTATAGCCTAATTCGCAAGAATGCAGCCTCAAGTGCAAAAGACATCCTCGATGCAGTTTTTGAGTCTTTGAATCGTTTTGTGGAAGGCACTAAATTAGAAGACGATATTACTTTGGTGGTCGTTAAGATAAGTAAATAATGGCCTCGTATGAAGTTCATTCAAGAAAACAGCTCTGCCTGCCACTAAGGCTCAGAGACACAAAGTGACGATACGTATTCCAGGCTTGGTTGAATAGTTTACTGGTTGAATGGTTGATTCAGAATAGACGCCCGCGACCTGAGCGTCGTTTATGAGGAGTAGTTTATATGACCGGCAATCCATTGGAAAATCATGAACTCAAACTGGCCGAAGCGTTTGTTCAACATACGGGCAATCATGTCTTTTTAACCGGAAAAGCCGGCACCGGAAAAACCACATTTTTACACAAGCTGAAAGAAAATTCCGATAAACGGATGATCATCACCGCCCCGACCGGGGTTGCAGCCATTAATGCCGGCGGCGTCACTCTCCATTCTTTTTTCCAGCTGCCCTTCGGCCCCTTTATTCCGGGCAGTGAGGCCGATGAACAAAGCCGGAAGCGTTTGTTCAGATTCAGCAAGGAAAAAAAGCGGATTATAAAAAGCCTTGATTTGCTGGTGATAGACGAGATCAGCATGGTGCGGGCCGACTTGCTAGATTCCGTGGATGCGGTCCTGCGTCGGCACCGTTACAATGATCAACCCTTTGGTGGCGTGCAACTGCTCATGATCGGGGATCTGCACCAGCTTTCTCCGGTGGCCAAGCAGGATGAATGGCAGCTTTTAAAGCAACACTATGAGTCGGTATATTTTTTCAGTAGTCATACCCTTGATCAGGATCGACTGGTTACCATTGAATTACAACATATCTACCGTCAGAGTGATGCCCGATTTATTAAATTGCTTAACCGGGTTCGGGACAACCGGCTGGATGCAGCCGCCATCGGGGCTTTAAATCAGCGCTATATCGAAAACTTTACCCCTGAAAAAGGCGAGGGTTATATTACCCTGACCACCCACAACAACAGTGCGGACCGCATCAACCATAACAGGCTTGCAGCATTGAGGGGTCAAGAATATCGTTTTAAGGCCGAGGTTTCCGGAGAATTTCCCGAGCATACCTATCCCACCCCGGGCCGACTGGTGCTCAAGGTAGGGGCCCAGGTCATGTTTCTTCGCAATGACATGTCCATTGAAAAGCGCTATTACAACGGCAAAATCGGAAAAATAAAAACCATTTCCGGCCGGCGAATCTCTATTACCTGCCCCGGCGAGTCTGAGGACATCGAGGTAGAGGCCGTGGAATGGGAAAATATTAAATACAAGGTCGATGAAGAGAGCAAGGAAATCCAGGAGGAAATCATCGGCAAATTCAAACAATTTCCCCTTAAACTGGCCTGGGCCATCACCATCCATAAAAGCCAGGGCCTGACATTTGACAATGCGGTCATTGATGCCCAGTCCGCTTTTGCCCATGGCCAGGTTTATGTGGCCTTAAGCCGTTGCAAAACCCTTGAAGGCATGGTGCTCAGTTCGCCGATCCCGTCCCAGGGCATTGATACCGACGCGTCGGTGCTGAACTTTGTTGAAAAGGCCAGGCAGAACCCGCCTTCTGAAACCCAACTTCAGGCCGCCAAAGTATCCTACCAGCAGCAATTGCTGCTGGCGTGTTTCGATTTTCAATCGTTGCGTAACCGCCTCAACTACTTTGTGCGGCTATTGGCGGGGAATGCCGGTCTGGTTCAAATCTCCGGCGTGCCTGATGTGGTCGGGCTGCGGGAATCGGCGGAGAAGCAGATTTTTGCGGTCAGTGAAAAATTCAAACAGCAGTTACGAACTATTTTTGAACAACAACGCCTGCCCGAATCCGATGCCTATATTTTGGAACGAGTCAACAAAGCATCTGAATGGTTCCAGGATAAATTTTCGATGATTTTTGATGATTTATTGCAAAACTTCCAGATGGAAACGGACAACAAGGAGATCGCCAAAAAAATCGGCAACGCCCTGAACAACCTCAAACAAGAGATTCTTGTAAAACAGGCCGGAATAACATCCTGTGAAAAGGGCTTTTCTCCTCCCCGTTATCTGCGCGACATATCAAATGCCGAGGTTGACGTCATCCCAGAAAAAGAAAAAAAATCCCAAGCCCCGGTTTACAACGAGTCAGATATTGAACAGCCGGAATTGTTTCGGCCATTAGAAAGTTGGGGGTGCCGGGTGGCGTAGGTGCGGGGCGGGGCGGCGGAGGCGGGCGGGAGCGGAGTTAGCGGGGGATCCGGAAGGGCGTGATACCATCTAGGTGGGCTCGCAGAGTCGTTCGGTCGTGGGTCGGATCGTTCTTGAGTCGGTCGTTCGTCTGTCGATCGGTGCGGTCCAATCAGTCGTAGAGCAGGTACGGCGCGCGCAGTTCTTCGAAGGCCGTGAGCGATGCGCGCCACGAGCTCGTGACCTCGTCGACGCCGGCGCCGGACTCGACGAGGAGTCGCACGGCGTCCGTTCCGGCCAGCCGATCGATATGGCCTTCCCGCCAGCTCCACTCGTCGCCCGATGCGGCCCGGGTCTCCACC
>JARFPZ010000383.1 GCA_029288035.1 Desulfosarcina sp. | reverse complement strand
AGAGGGTGGAGTGACAACGGTATACCGACCAAGGAGGCCCTGACAGCCGTTGGTTTGTCTGAGGTAGCGGAAGATTTGGAAAGTCGAGGACTGTCAAGAGCTGAAGGTTGATTGGTTGATTAAGTTGATGGGTTAAGCAGTTTGTTCAGTGGCCCAATTGCAGGGCTCATGACCTCATTCGGGAAAAATCTCGGGAGGTCCTGATGTCAAAGGAACCTGCAATGCTAGAAAAATAAAGCGTCTATTCAAGATGCAACAGCGTCCATAAAAGCTCGTATCGACGCCAGTGGACATTGAATACACCGGCTGATAGCGAACCCCTTGGTTGTGGTTACCGAACCGAAAAAAATAAGAAATAAAAATTCAGAACGATTCGTCCGATATCCAACATTGTTGGCGTGACCATAGACATTTGGGTTGCATCAGATTTTAAGACACATTAGGAGTTCTGAATTTAACCCAATCAACTTAATCAACCAGTCAACTATTCCAGAAGGAGGTATTAAGATATGGGAAGGATTTTTACGCCGACAGAAAACGATTTCGGCAAAACCGATGCGGTGATAATCGGCGGCGGTATCGTGGGCACGTCGACAGCGTTCTGGCTTTCCAGGGCGGGGTTGGATGTTGTGCTGGTGGAGATGCGCGACGGCCTGTCAACCTTGACGACACCGGCATCGGTGGAATGTTTTCGGGCACAGTTCACTGAGCCGGCCATGGCGGCCCTGGCGATACCAAGCATCGAGATGTTCGAACATTTTGATGAAGTTATCGGCCTGCCTGGCTATAGCATTTCCATCAAACAGCAAGGATATCTTTTTCTCACCGATAATCCGCAGACGGTCGAAGATCTCAAAGAAAATGTCGATCAGCAACACCGCTTAGGAGTTACAGACTCGGAATTTTTGGAACGAGATGAGATCCTGGCCCGATTTCCTTTTCTTTCTCCTTCTGTGCTGGCTGCAACCTTCAGACAGCGGGACGGGTGGCTGTCATGTCATGAAACAACCCAGGGATTTGCCAAAGGCTGTGACGCCAGGTTTTTTATCAATACCAAAGCCGCTGGTATTCTCACGGATGCGAAAGGGGTCTGCGGGGTGGAAACGAATCGGGGAGTTCTGCCGACCCGTACCGTGGTAAATGCCGCTGGTCCCTTTGCGGCTGAGGTGGGACGAATGGTCAACCTGGATTTGCCATTGGAGACGGTTCGTCGGCAAAAGGTATATATAAAGACCTCTGTTAAGATTCCTCAAGATGCCCCTTTTACGGTAGATGTCAATAACAATTCCTACTGGCGTCCCGAACCGGGTGGGGTGCTTGTTGCCTGGGTAGATTCGGACGAGCCGGTGAGTCAGCCTTCTGAAAACGTCCATACAGACTGGGAGTTTCCGGCTGTAACCTTAGACAAAGTTAGGCGTTTGGCACCGTTTTTCAAGGAGGTCGAAAGGACCGTCAGACAACCCGATATGACGACGTCGGCCGGATTTTATGTTTACACGCCCGATGACCAACCCCTGATCGGCTCTGTGCCGGAAGTGCCAGGGTTTTTTGTCAACTGCGGCTACTGGGCCGGCGTCATGCTCTCTCCAGAGGCGGGCAAGCGCATCGCTGACCTGGTAACCGGAAAGATGGATTCCAAAGACAATCCATTACGGCCGACACGCTACAAAGAGGGCCTTGGGAAAAAAGGCAAAACCCTTATGAGCCATTAGATCAGACTACATTATCTATCCGCAAATAAGGCTGTCTTTTTGGGCTCAAGCATTTTATCTGAGATGCGACAAGATGCTCGATACTTGATACTGGATTGCCGCTGCATTCCTTCAGATTTTTAGAAGGAGCTATAAAATTGTCACAACCATGATTGCAGTGATTCCGATAGATCAAAATACCAGAAAGGAGTTTCGGCTATGCTATTAGGTTTACACACCTACAGTCTTCATTTACACGGCATGGGTCAAAACTGGGGTGGCTTCAAGCTTCAATGGGAGCCGGTTTGGGACATTTTCGGTCTGATGGACGAGGCCAAGAAGCTGGGTCTTGACGGTCTGCATTTGACCGCTGCCGATTTGGGTGCAACCGATCAGGACCACTTGCGCGACGTACGCCGGGCTGCAGAGGAAAGAGGATTATTTCTGGAGTATAATTTTTCGTTGGACGCATCCGAATACGACGATCGCCTGACCCATACCATGGAAGAGGGTATCGCCATTGCCGAGTCGATCGGTTCTGATATCGGAAAAATCAGCATGGACGTTCGGAGACCCCATCCCGTATGCGGCTCCGCCTTTCATCCCGAGGTGATTCCCCAACTGGAGAACATCGCCGTTAAGGCTCTAACGGCAGCTCCCGTCGCACAGAATGCGGGGGTACGGATCTGCTTGGAGAATCACACCGAAGCCTTCAGTGATGAAGTGCTCTGGATCATCAACCGCGTCAATCATCCGTATGTGGGGGTCTGTGTTGACACAAACAATTCGTTGATGGTGGGAGAAGATCCGCTGACCGCCATTCGCAAGCTGGCGCCCGTGTCCTTCACCAATCATTTTTCCGACCATAGAATTATTTTTGATCAATACGGCTGCCGCATCGTCGGGGTTGCGAGCGGAAGCGGAGATGTCCCCATGCGGGAAGCCTATCAAATCATCAAATCCAATCCAAATATGAAGCGACTTAACATCGAAGTGGAATTCGATCCCGCAGCAGACGGCCGCGAGGAGGCCCGTCGCCGGGAGTATCAGGCCGTTGTCGATAGTATCCGTTTCACCCGCGAGGAGCTGGGTGTCGGGCAATAACCAAATTGAATATTGAAGAATGAAGATTGATGATTTGTCGTAATATCCTGAAACTATGCTAATAATTTACTCGATCAACCAATCAACCCGTGAACTATTCAACCAGGTCTGGATTTGCAAAAATTTTAGACTCCTTTCACCATCTATTCAGAAAAAATATCTTTAAGGGCCTATGGAGGGCAAGATGCTCAGGGGTAGAACCTATGAGGAGGTGTGCCGCAACTTCAAATGGCAGATCCCAAAATATTACAACATCGGGGTTGACGTCTGTGATAAATGGGCCAACGACAAAAACCGGGTGGCACTGATCTATGCAAACCCCCACGGCCAGGATCGGGAGTATACCTTCAGAGAACTAAAAAAAATTTCCAACCGTTTGGCCAATGCGTTAAAAGCTCATGGTATTGGACGTGAGGATAGAGTTGGAATTCTGCTATCACAGCGTCCTGAAACTCTCATCTCTCATATTTCGGTCTATAAACTGGGCGCGATCGCCGTGCAACTGCTGACCCTTTTTGGCCCGGATGCCATTGAATACAGGCTTCAGGACAGTGCGGCCAAAGCATTGATAACAGACAAGGAGAATTTATCAAAGATTTGGGAGATTAAAGAACATCTTCCCGCTCTAAAACTGATGATTGCCATTGATACCGACAAAGAAGAAGGCGTCATGGATTTTTGGCAATCTGTCAAAAAAGGAAGCCCTGATTTTAGGCCGGTAAAGACCAAACCGGACGATCCTGCGTTGATCATTTATACTTCCGGCACCACCGGTCAACCCAAGGGAACGCTTCACGGGCACCGGATTTTGCTCGGTATCCTGCCGGGGTTTGAATTCTACCACAATTTGTTTCCGCAAGAAGACGATCTCATGTGGACACCGCTCGATTGGGCCTATATCGGCGGATCCTATGACGCCTTATTTCCGACCTTACATCACGGCGTACCCATGCTGGCTTACAGACCCCGCAAATTTGATGCTGAAGAAGCTTTTTTCATGATGGCCAAACATGGGGTCAGAAATCTTATGGCTGTTCCGACGGTGCTGCGGATGATGATGCATGCGGTCAAACACCCCCGTGACCGCTACGATATGCGGTTGAGATCGATCACCGCCGGTGGCGAGACTCTGGGAGAAGAACTTTGTGACTGGTCCAGAGAGCATCTCGGGGTTGAAATCAACGAGCAATACGGGCAGACGGAGTGTGATTTGGTGGTTGGTTATTGTTCGGAAATTATGACCATTGTTCCGGGGGCCATCGGCAAAACCGTCCCAGGACATGTTGTTGAGATAATCGACGAGGACGGAAAGATTGCCAAACATGATGACATCGGTGAGATTGCGGTGAAGGGTCCTGATCCTGTAATGTTTCTAGAATATTGGCGAAATCCAGGGGCAACTCTGGAAAAATATACCGGTGCATGGCTGCGCACCGGCGATTACGGCCGAAAAGACAAAAACGGAAATCTTTGGTTTAGCGGCAGGCAAGACGATATTATCGAAAGCGGCGGCTTCAGGATCGGACCGGGAGAAGTGGAAGACTGTTTGATGAAGCATGCGGCCGTTACCCTGGTCGGGGTCATTGGCGTCCCCGACCCGATCAGAGGAGAAATCGTAAAAGCGTTTATTCTACCGAAAGAGGGGGTGAGGCCCGACGAAGCGCTGGAAGAGAGCATCAGAGACCATGTAAAAACAAAACTCGAGGCCCATGCCTATCCCCGGGAGGTTGTGTTTCTCGAAAAGATGCCGCAGACCAACACGGGAAAGATTTTAAAGAATGAACTGCGCAGGATGCATGAAAAGGGGTTGAACCTTTGAACCATTAAATTATCCGGAGGCTTAAATGACTACAGAAGCCGTGCTATACAGCAAAAATCAAAACGTGGGGATTATCACCCTGAACAGACCTGAGCGGCTGAATGCCATAAATAAAGATCTTCTCAAAGGCCTGATCGAAACTCTTGAGACGGCAAGGCAGGACAAGGACATTGTCTCGGTTATTCTAACCGGTGCGGGAAGGGCTTTTTGTGCCGGCGAGGATCTGAAAGAGACGTCCGCCGGAAAAAGTTTTGACGACTGGATTGAGGAAACGGCAGGGCTTCAGGAAGTACAGCGTGTGATCATGGCCCTGGGAAAACCTTTGATAGCAGCGGTGCCGGGATATGCACTGGGCGGCGGTTGCGAGTTTGCGATGAGCTGTGACATCAGAATCGCTTCGGAAGAAGCGAGGTTCGGTTTTCCGGAGACCGATGTCGGCCTCACCATCACTACCGCGGGCACGAAGTTGCTGGCCCAGATCGTCGGACTGGGCAAGGCCAAAGAATTGGTCTTCACCGGCGACCTTGTCGATGCCCATGAGGCCATGGAAATCGGTTTGGCAAACAAGGTCGTTGGGGCTGAAAGTCTATTGGAGGAATCAATGGCCATGGCCCGCAGAATCGGCGAAAAATCTCCTCTGGCACTTAAACTCTCCCGGATCGCCATCGACCAGGGACTGCACTCGAGCTTCGAGCAAACACTGGAACTGGAAGCCGGTCATCTTTTGATTTGTGCCGGCGCCCAAAATCAGCAGAAATTCGTGGAGAGAAAACTGGAGAAGATGAAGGGAAATATCTAAAAATATAACTTGCAATTTTTACCCAAAAAAGTAAAATTGAGACGCAATTTTTACTTGCTGGGTTAAATTTGTTGTACCAAATAGGAAAAATAATGGAAAAGTTCACTGAGAGATTTTTTAGCGCTCCAGCCGATAGCTTCTTTCTTTTCGGCCCAAGAGGTACAGGCAAATCCACCTGGCTTAAAAAGACTTTTCCAGATGCCTATCTGGTAGACTTGTTGGACGACAGGACGTATAGAGATCATATTGCACAACCGGAGCGCATCAAACAAATTGTCAAGGCGAACCCACAGACAAGACGCTTCATTATTGACGAAGTCCAAAAGGCGCCGCCGCTGCTGGACAGCATCCACAGTTTGATCGAGGAATATAAAACACATCAATTTATCCTGACCGGCTCCAGTGCCCGAAAACTGCGCCGTGGCGGTGTGAACCTGTTGGCGGGCCGTGCCATCCTAACCCATTTGCATCCATTCATAGCTGCTGAATTGGGCACTGACTTTTCGTTTGATGCGGCACTCAGAAATGGCTTGATTCCTTTAGTCGTATCGGCAAATGCACCCGGCAAGACCTTGGCAACCTATATTGCCCTCTATCTGAAGGAAGAAGTCAAGGAAGAGGCGCTGGTAAGAGACATCGGTGCCTTTGCCCGCTTTCTGGAAGCCATTAGCTTTTCTCACGGCGGGATTTTAAACCTTAGCAATATCGCCAGAGAGTGCCAAGTTTCCCGAAAGATTGTCGAAAACTATCTATCGATTGTTGAGGATCTGTTACTGGGATATAAACTTCCCGTCTTTACAAAACGCGCGAGACGCGCAATGACGGTTCAGCCGAAATTTTATTTGTTTGATGCCGGTGTTTACAACCATTTGCGCCCCAGGGGGCCGCTTGACAGCCCCGATGAAATTGGGGGGATGGCCATAGAAGGCTTGGTTTTACAGCATCTTAAAGCCTGGTGCGATTACTCGGACGCTCCGGTGAACTGCTATTTTTGGCGGTCCCGTGGAGGGGCCGAGGTTGATTTTATAGTCTATGGAGAGCATCACTTCCACGCTATGGAAGTTAAGGGCACAAAACAAATTCACCCCAAAAGCCTAACATCACTCAAGACGTTCCTGAGCGACTACCCGGAAGCCAGTGCGATGTTATTATATCGAGGAGCGGAGAAACTGATGGTTGATGGAATTCCCTGTTGGCCGGTCGTCGATTTTCTCCTTCAACTTAAGCCGAACCAATGGCCGAAGATAGGATAGGTATAATTATGCGTTTACGTTCGGAATATCTGTCCATTAATAATGCCACCGCCTAATTTGTTTATTCCCTCGACTTTCAGCGTCAAGCCCGTTAGAGCGCATCTGAAGGGGTAGCTCTGCCAGAAAATATCGGTTTGAGCGGCGTTGAGCATATCGCGCCACCCAAAGCAGCCCCGGCATTGCTGCTGTGATTTCAAGCATGGTGGCCGCTCTCCTTTGTGGATAACCTTGGTATGAATCAGACTTTTGGGCATCGCTTCAAACCTTGAAGAATCGAATCAGGTGTCATACACAGGTCGGTCAACCTTACGCCGGTCGCATGACAAATTGCATTGGATATGGCCGATGCCACATTCACCGATGATTTGTCCCTCGACCAGGTCCGGGTTTATGGCCCGACCGACATCAAACGCACTTGTCAGCTTCAAGACCTTAACTTCGCCGGTCTCGGTATCCACCTCCACTTCCCCGAAGATGGCGCCATAATAGCCGGGCATGGCGGGTGCTACGCCGGATGCCGATCCGATCACCTGCTCACATACACCCATGTCTTCAATCTGGGTTTTATGCATCAAATCGCTGATCAGGGTTTTATTATCCGGATTTTTTGCTTCAAAAATTACAGCATCTTTGATTCGGAGTTGATCTTCCATCACGCCCGGTTCTTTTTTTGCGTAAGCAAGTAGCTTTTTACGGGCCTCGGTTGCCGCCGCCCTGACGGCAAGACCCCCACCATAGGCCTGTCGACTGCCATGGGTGCCGCAATCCAGCGGTGTCGATACCTTTTACTTTGGCATGGGCATGGGGACTGCGAAGTAGCTTTGCGTGCAGCATATTATCAAGCCTGATGTCGGCCGCATATTTGGCCGATCCGGTAACCTTATCGACGCCGTCGATCCGTGGCAAGGATTTTCCTACCGCAATATGGGATTCAGGCATTGCGGTTCTCCTTCATATCCTTGACCGCCTTGAGGACGGCTTTTACAGGCCTGTCATACCCGGTGCACCGACAAAGATTATTGGCTAGATTTTCCCGTATGGTATCTTCGTTAGGTTCCGGTTCGGTGTTGATCAGTGCGTTGGCGGCCATGATCATAGCGGGTGTGCAGTATCCGCATTGTAGTGCGGATTCGCTGACAAATGCTTTTTGCAGGGGATGAAGCTCGGGTCCGCTTTGGAGTCCTTCAATCGTCATTACGGTGCAGCCATCAGTTACCAACAAAGGCAATGCAAGATCCGCGCAGGGAGAAGCATTGCACAGATTGCCTCCCACGGTTGCCCTGTTTCTGATGGTCGTGGTGGAGTGAGCGCCGGCCGCGTCCGACAATGCCCCATAAGGGCCTGATAAAAAAAGGAGGCGAAGCACCAATCGCGTTGATCGGGGTGGTCGCGCCGATACGGATGTGGTCACTCTCCTTTTTGAGATAATCCAAACCCAGCTCGGAAATATCCACCAAATGCTGGATAATGTCGATTCTTTTCATACAGGTATTTCAAATAGGTCAGGAGCAGCTCAGCTTCAGAGATTA
>JARFPZ010000357.1 GCA_029288035.1 Desulfosarcina sp. | reverse complement strand
GGAGGACAAATCCGTTTCTGAAAGAAATCAAGGGTGATTTCGTGATCCCGTTAACATATCGAGGAATGGTTGAGGCTGGCGAGCACATTGACAAAAAATATGAACTGCTGGGTTTAAACCAAATATATTTGGACTATGCGGGATGTTTTCCGCAAACGCACCCGATTCACGGCCATTTAGCCGAGCTGGGAACGGGACAATGCGTTTTTTTCTACCAGAACAACTCTATAATAGAGATTCACGATCGCGGCGGCAACTGTTTGGCCAGACTGTCAAGCGAGGGGGCCAGTAAATGGCAGAAAGGGTTGGATCATATATTGGAAGTGAGAGTCTTGGCCATGCTGCGACGCAACCGGGATGATCCTGATGAAAATTTCCAGAAAAAGATCAGGGCCGATAATTGGGAACTCCCCGTTCTTGAAGTCGTGAGTCCGGCCCGTGCGGGTGGGTTTAATAGATAGGCCGGCCAAGCGAAAAGCTGTCTGCTAGCCACAGCGATGTGCTATCTCTTGTCGGACCAAACGATGGGTTTGTGAATTATTAAGAAACCTTTAGATATGGTTGTTTTTCAGTTTTAGACTGCGCTTTGCAGGGGCAAAAAGACGGTTGTAGGGACTTTGGGGCTCATTAAGCTCATATCTTTCATTCTTCTCCAACTCTCTGCGGCCTATTTCCGTGTTATTGTCGTGACCCGTCCAAAGAACGATTTTAAACCGAAGGATCATGACTCTTTTCAAAGGACACTGGATCTGTTAACAGAAAACGGAGTTAGGGTCGTATATAAATCCAATATCCACCAAAAATTCGCAATCATGGATCAAAAAGATTGATAATGGAGGATCTGAATGACACCCAAAGTAAAGTTTAGCGGGGGCCGCAATATTGCCATGAAGGTTCCGCCCCACCAGTTCGAGGCGACCGTTCGATTTTATCGGGATGTGCTTGGCTTCACGGAGAAAAGCCGTGAGGACGCGTCGGTGTGTTTTGCCTTCGGTGTCAATCGCCTTTGGATCGACCGCACGCCTTCTGCGAGTCAGGCCGAAATCTGGCTCGAAGTGGTCACCGACGACATTCACGCCGCATCCGCCCATCTGAAGTCGGCCGGGATCGTGCGATGCGATGAAATCGAGCCGTTGCCCGAAGGAATGAAAGCCTTCTGGGTGTCGAATCCGGCGTCCATTGTACACCTGGTCAGTCAGGGCAGCGATTCGGGAAAGCCGACAGATTCATTTTCTATGCATAGGAAACGATCCACGCGGTTTGAATAGTCATATCCTAATTACTCTATCCTCAATTGATTCTGAGTATTGAAGCACAAATTGGGCTATTCGTGCCGATCCTTAAGGTTCCAAATACCGTGGCATTTGTTAAAGATAACCAATTATGCCTTCAACTGCCTCTTTAAAAAATCGATAACCGAACTATCCGGCTGTTTGTTAATTTCTTCAACGGCAATGCTACGGGGACGGCCACCCATACGTTTTAGATGATTGACAATAGCCGGATGGTTATACAGGCTTTCCGGTTCGAAATAATCTATCGGGGGCGTTCCACGACCATCTTTATCCGGCCACATACGGTCTGAAAATTGCTTATTGTAGCGTGATCGACTCTTGGTATGGCTCCCCATAGTCATGTGGGCAATTGAGGAGGTCTCGAATTTCCGGTTCCACTGAAGCCAGGCATAGGCCAGCATCTCATGAGCCAGTAAATTATCGGAAGCCAGGACCAATCCATAATCCGGCTTTGCCGTCGGACCTTCATTGGGTCCAACCAGCGTCAAAACCGACCGGCCGGAGGATACAACCAATCTCAACTTGGATGCTATTTGCGGAACATGGTTGATCTCCTCGTACATGGCGTAGAATTGTTTGCCTCCCCGGTGAAACTCCCCTCGGCTGTCGCTGCGCAAAAAGCCGACTGACAGTTTGAACCCCAAGGTGTTACCAGCCAGAACATGTGATGATACTCTGGGAAGGTAAATAATATGGTCTGCCTCATCTAATTTAGCGGGGATCATTATCGGTCTTTTCCAGTGATGCTCACCTTCTGGGATAGCCGGTCGATAAGCGTCCCATCCAAACTCTTCAAAGAAGCAGGGTTCAGCACCGCTGTCTTCAATGACATCCAACAAACCTGCCGCTTTTGCCAACTGACGGGACGATCCCTCCTGCCGGTTTTTTGTCCATTGCACGGTTCCAAAACCGCTCTGGTCGCCTATCCATATTTTACCGGCTCCCTTCTCTTTCAACAGATTTACCATGCAGTGGACGGACCAGGGATCAGTGGTAGCCGGATAACGCTTACCCGAATTTAGTGCAATTTTGATAAGCACCCGATCACCTTTAGACAACCAAGCGAAATCAGTTGTCGCTTCTATCGTGCTTTTGAAGAGAGGATAAGAGCTCTTATGCTCGCGTTTGGCCACCCAATAGCAACTCACCCTCGGTTCCCGATCAGCTATCGAAGATATCTCCGGTGCTGTCGGTTGGGTTTGTAGAGTTTTCGCCGTCCGGCTGCAAGCAGGCAATACACTCGACAAGGCCAGACCTGCCGTTCCGATTAAGAATTCCCGTCTGGTTGACAGATTCTGAGATCTTTTTCCCTTTTTCATATTCATTTATTCCTGAACAAAAATAGGTGACGTGAGTTGATACGCTGAAAGTAATTTACCCATAACCAAATATAAGCCAACAACTGATGTATTGAGAATATCGGGAATCTCGCTTAAAATATGCCTATTCACCCTCACAAGTAAGTCCAGCTTTTCTCAAATCCTCAATTTGTTGCTCAATCAGCGCTGGATCCTTATACTGGCTGCTTTCACGTTCCCATTTAAAGGTTTACGCGGGATTCTTTTTGAGAGCTTCAGTCGCATGGTAGTTAGCCTCCTTGTCCTCACCAAGCCTTATGTAATTTTGAGCCAAGATCAAATGCTGCCAAAATGTATCAGTGCCGCCACGACTTTCTATTAGTTTAAGATGCTTTT
>JARFPZ010000337.1 GCA_029288035.1 Desulfosarcina sp. | reverse complement strand
CAGGCTGGCCGACAAGACCGGCTGCCGTACTGAAAGGCCTTGTCATGTTGCAGGATACACTCACGGCTGAAGAAAAACCTACCCGTCCTATTTTGCATCTCGAAGGGGGCAGCCAGGTTACCAAACAGCCGATATTGGTTGATGGCCTACCCAAATCGAGAGATCCGCGCGGCCCGGGCATGGAAGGCACCACCATTCGTGGCACGTCGGTACTGCCGAACAAATTCTGGGACAGCCGCTCAGATGGCATGTGGACCCCGCCATCGCCCCCCATCGAGTTGGACAGCCCATCACAAGACCTGGCCCGCGATCTGCAGGCTCGATTCGGTGAGGCCATCAGGCCAGAACCACAGCGTTGCGATTTTCCGACCTTTATCGTGCCCAAAAGTCATGTCAAGGACGTGCTACGCTTTCTCAACTCCCAGGCCACTCCCCGGTTTCAGCGCCTGGATGATCTGACTGCCATCGATGAGTCCGCCCGCCGCAAGCGCGAGTTATTCCCGGATTTTACGCTGGTGTATCACTTGTTGTCTTTCGATCCGGCCGCCCGTTTGCGGTTGAAAGTGCCTTTGTCCGGGCCGGACCCGACAGCAGATACGGTGACGGATATCTGGCCGTCGGCCAACTGGTACGAAAGGGAAGTTTACGACCTTCTCGGCGTTCGATTTAAAGGCCATCCGAACCTCCAGCGCCTGATCATGCCGCCGGAATGGGAAGGTCACCCGTTGAGGAAAAATTATCCGGGACGGGCGACGGAAATGCCGCCCTATACGCTGGCAGATGCCAAAAAAAACCAGCCCATCGACGGTGGCGTCTATGTCGAAAAATACGGACGGCGACGCCAACTCATCCTAAATATCGGGCCGCATCATGTCAGTACCCATGGGCTAATACGCTATATTGTCACCCTCGACGGTGAAGAAATTACCTCCATGGATATAGATATCGGCTATCACCACCGGGGTGTCGAAAAAATCGGCGAACGTCAAACCTGGCATCAGTTTATCCCCTATGCCGCTCGTGTCGATTATCTGGCCGGTGCCGCCAATGATTTGCCTTATGTGATGGCGGCGGAAACCCTGGCCGGAATCAAAGTTCCCGAGCGGGCTCAGGTCATCCGGGTAATGTTGAGCGAGCTTTTCCGGTTAAGCAACCACCTGGTGTGGCTGGGCACGTACGCTCACGATGTGGGCGCTATGGCACCCAATTTCTATGTCTTCCGTGAACGCGAGATGATCATGGACATTGTGGAATTGATTACCGGTGGACGGCTGCACCCCTCCTGGTTCAGGATTGGCGGCATCGCCGCCGATTTACCCGATGGCTGGAAGCCGCTCCTGGATGATTTTGTTAAGATATTTCCCCGGCGTCTTGACGAATACGAGAGTCTGATTCGTAACAATCCCATATTCAAAGCACGAACTCAGGGAATCGGTCGGCTAACGCTGGCAGATGCCATGAGCTGGGGGGTTACCGGGCCGAATTTGCGGTCTTGCGGATTGCAGTGGGACCTTCGCAAAGCGTTTCCTTACTCAGGGTATGAAAATTTCGATTTTGAAATTCCCACGGCCGACGGGGGCGATTGTTATGCCCGTTATTTGGTGCGGGTGGAGGAAATGCGCCAGAGCCTTGGAATCGTCAAGCAGGCCGCCGACAACATGCCCGCCGGACGCTATGTCACCGACGATTACCGTTACGCCATTCCGGCGCGCAAAGATATGTTGACCGATATTGAAAGCCTGATTCATCATTTTATCAATGTCACCCGTGGTCCTAAGATGCCCGTGGGAGAGGCATATGTATCCTGTGAAATTCCTCGGGGAGAGCAGGGATATTATCTGGTAAGTGACGGTCTCGGCTATTCCTACCGCACCCGAATTCGGGGACCGGGATTTGCCAATGTGCAGACGATGCCCCTGATGACGGTGGGGGAAACCTTAGCCGATTTGGTGACAACGATCGGCTCATTCGACTACATTTTACCGGATATTGACAGATAGGACGATTTGGGATTTTGGATGCGGATTTCAGATGGGAGATTGCTCAGCTGATTGGTTTTGGAACCTATGATACCTGCAGATCTCAGACAATCGTTAAAAGAACACATTGATCAGGTTGAGCATCCCCGGGAGCTAGCCGTGGATGTGATATTCGCGATCCAGGATTTCTACGGCAATTTGACCGATGAGGGTGTGCGGGAAGCCGCTGAGCTCCTTGGAATGTCCCCCCTTGAGATTGACCAGCTGGCCACCTTTTACACCTTTATTTACCGGGAGCCGGTCGGAAAATACGTTATTCATGTCTGTGACAGTGTGGTCTGCTGGATGAACGGATATGAATCCGTTTGGGAATATCTCTGCCGAAAACTGGGTATTCAAGCTGGAGAAACAACCTCGGACGGACTATTCACGCTTTTGAAGGTTTGCTGCATCGGCTACTGCGATCGATCTCCGGCCATGCTGATTAATCGCAGAGCATATGGGAATCTGACAACGGAGAAAATTGATGATATTTTGGCGAAACTCAAGGAAGAAGCTTAGGACTTGAAAAAATCCGAAATCCGAATATCAAAATTCGAAACAATTTTCTAATTTTTTAAATTCAAATGACCCAAACAGTTTTCTTAAAACTCACACCTTCATTGGTTATGACATTAGAACATTTGATATTCGTATTTGTTTCGGGCTTCGAATTTCAGATTTCGAATTTCAGTTGCCCCGCTTGGCAATTAAAAGCAAAAATTTATTGAATATTAGTTAAACAAAAGCATATGTCATCCAACTATCCTCAAGTTCTCTTGCAAAATCGCAAACCGGATCGGATTGCTACCCTGGATGAATACCGCCAGAGCGGTGGCTATAGGGCCTTGAAGGATGTTCTCAAGGATTACTCTCATAAGGATGTCCAGCAGGCGGTGATCGATTCAAATTTGCTCGGCCGAGGCGGGGCCGCTTTTCCCACCGGGATGAAGCTGATGTCGGTCGCCGATGACGCGGACTTTCCACGTTATATCATTTGCAATGCGGATGAAATGGAGCCTGGGACATTCAAAGACCGGGTTTTGATTCACGCCGATCCGCACATGCTGATCGAAGGTATTATTATTGCCGGTTATGCCTCGCTGGCAGAAAACGGCATTATTTTTATTCGGCCGGAATACGAGAATGCCGCCAGAATTCTGGAAAGAGAAATCCAGATTGCGTGCGTCGAAGGTTACCTGGGCAAAAATATTCTGGACAGCGACTATTCCCTGGAGATCGTTGTTCATCGCAGTGCCGGCCGCTATATTTGCGGGGAGGTGACCGCTCAGCTGAACGCGCTGATGGGCAAGCGACCGAATCCAATGAAGCCGCCGCCGTACCCGACGGAGAAAGGGCTTTGGGATCAACCCACCGTCTTGTCCAATGTTGAAACCTTTGCCTGCATTCCCCACATCATCCGAAATGGCGGTCAATGGTTCAAGGATCTTGCCATAACCAAAAGCGGGGCCGGCACGAAAATTTATGGTATCAGTGGCAAAGTCAATAAACCCGGTTGTTATGAACTGCCGTTAGGTGTCCGTCTGAGTGAAATTATCGAAGACTACGCCGGCGGCATGTCTTCCGGATCGGTATTTAAAGCCTGTCTGCCCGGTGGTGCGTCCACCGGATTTTTGCCCCGGCAACATTATGACATAGAAATGGATTTTGACAGCCTGCGCAACATCGGCAACCGACTCGGCACCGGTGCCATTATGGTATTTGACCAAAAAACCTGTCTGGTGGGCGCCACCGTCAATTTAATCGAATTTTTTGCACGAGAATCCTGTGGCTGGTGTACGCCCTGTCGGGAAGGATTGCCCTATATTCTGGATCTTCTGAAGCGAATTGAAAACGGAGAGGGGGAGCCGGCGCATCTATCCATGCTCGAGCAGATGGGCAAGTCTCTTTGGAACGCTTACTGCGCTTTTGCCCCCGGCGCCGTGGCACCATTGGAAAGTTTACTCGTGCACTTTAGAGATGAGGTTCAGGAACATATCAGCCAGAATAAGTGCCCATTTAAGTAAAAATTTCAATCAATAGGAATAATTTACAAACGCTCATGCCCAAAATTACGATCGATGACAGAGAATTAGAAGTTGCGCCGAATACCACGGTGATAGAGGCCGCAGCGCAGCTGGGAATCATGATCCCGCGGTTTTGTTATCATCCTGCCTTGGGATCGGTGGGTGCGTGCCGGGTTTGTGCGGTGAAGTTTGTGGAAGGGCCGTTGATGGGTATTCAGATGAGCTGTATGGTCGAGGCCCTTGATGGCATGGTCGTGTCCACCACGGACGAAGAAGCCGTGCAATTTCGAAAATCCGTCATCGAATGGCTGATGCTCAATCATCCCCACGACTGTCCGGTTTGTGATGAAGGAGGTCATTGCCTGCTCCAGGATATGACCGTCTCCGGCGGTCACGGAATCAGAAGATATGCCGGACCCAAGCGCACTTATAATGATCAATATTTAGGGCCCCTGATTCAGCATGAGATGAACCGCTGCATTCACTGTTATCGCTGTTCCCGATACTATCAGGAATTTGCCGGTTACCATGATCTCGGAGCCATGGGTAGTGCAAATCGCACCTATTTCGGGCGTTTCGAGGACGGTATTCTGGAAAGCCCGTTTACCGGAAATTTAAGCGATATCTGTCCAACCGGTGTTTATACAGATAAACCCTCGCGATATTTTGGCCGACGATGGGATTACCAGCGAAATCCCTCCCTGTGTATCAACTGCAGCCTGGGGTGCCACACCGTGGCGAGCGTCCGTTATCGCGAAGTCAAACGGCAGGAAGCCCGCTTTAGCAAAGCGGTCAACGGCTACTTTATATGTGATCGCGGGCGTTACGGGTTTTTCTATGCCGGCCTAAAATCCAGACCGCGCCATGCATCGATCAACGGCGAGAAAACTTCCCATGATATGGCGGTGCAAGCTGCGATGGATAAACTTGGGAAAATCGGCCGTGATTCAGGGGGTTCCGCGATTGCCGCACTCGGATCCGTCCGCAGCAGTCTGGAAACTCAGACCATGCTCCGGTACCTCTGTCAATTATTTGGCTGGCGACATCCCGCATACTTTATGGATCCGGCCGAGAGATCGAAGGTCAAAACTGCCATCACCAGATTGGAAGATGAGCTGGCAGTGTCAATGGGGGAGATTGAGACGGCAGATTACATCATCTGCCTGGGCGCCGATCCGATTAACGAAGCACCTATGCTGGCATTAGCGCTGCGCCAGGCTCAAAAAAACGGCGCCAAAATCGTCGTAATCGATCCCAGACCTGTTTTTTTACCGTTGGATTTTCGGCATCTGGCAATCATTTCGGATGATCTGAGTGGTTTGGTCAGGCTGCTAATCAAAGCCACGGGGGATCGTCAGGTTGCAGCCTCTTTGGGAGAGAAGGCCGCCAAGTTCTACGACACCTTGCCGGACCGGAACCAGATTTCCGGATTGAAGGAAGATTTGTTTGCCGAGGTAGTAGATGGTATCAAAATCAGCCAACGACCGGTTATTATTTGTGGCACCGACATCCCACCGGTTCAGACGCCCGGCATTGCAGCGGATTTTGCCCTATCTTTGCGGGCAGCCGACAAAAACTCCGGGCTGTTTTACCTGCTGCCGGGCGCCAACGCCTTTGGCGCCGGACTGCTCTCCGACAACAAGGCGTCGATGCTGAGCATCATCGAAGCGATTGAGGATGGCGATATTAGGGCCTTGTTTCTGGTCGAGTCTGATCCTTTTTTTCAATTTTCGGACCGGAAACGATTGGCGCAGGCGTTGGATGCGCTTGATTTGTTGATTGTATTGGATTACATCAATTCTGATGCGGTGCAAAAGGCCCATATTTTTATCCCTTCAACCACTATCTATGAGTCAGACGGCGTATTCGTAAACCAGGAAGGCCGTGCCCAGAGGATACAACAGGCCTATAGCGGCGGTGTCCCGATTGTACAAAGCGGTGGCGGAACCCATCCTCCCAGAATTTACGGAAGCGGGATTCCCGGCGCTGCCCCAGCCCCGGCCTGGTTGACAATGGCCCAAATTTCTGACGGTCAAGCAACGTCGGAAACAAAGACGCCTCCGGCAACTCATAACAAATGCCCGGCGGATATTGTCCCCGAGCTGGCCGACGCTGATCTAACCAGCGATATCCCGGATGAAGGCCTCCGACTCAATTTGCGCGCAAAAATGGATCTGCGCTTTACGACCGATTTTTCCGGCCAGCCCGAAAATCACCGGAGTGGACCGGGAAATTTACAATTAGTTTTAACTGATTTGACCTTCGGCACGGAAGTGCTTTCGGCCCACACAGAATGTCTGTGGGAACTGGAAACGGAACCGGCCGTCATGATGCACACCAGCGAGGCAGATAGTTTGGATTTAGCTGACGACGATAGGGTTTCCATCCAAACGGAAAACGGCAAATTTGAAGCAAAGCTTAAGGTTGTCGAAAACATGGCCACTGGTGTGCTGGTTGTCCCCCGGCACCACCAAATATCCTGGCAGATTTTTGAAGCCGGTGCTTTCAGCATCGGTCGGGACCAAATTAAAAAAGTGGCAGTTAAGCCTTTTTAACAACAAACAACAGACCACAAACAATACACTATTATGGATTGGCTGATCGGCTTCATACTCTTAATCATTAAATCGGGGGCGGTTCTGATTGCCCTGCTTTTGGTGGCCGCCTATCTGGTGCTGGTGGAGCGCAAGTTTCTTGCACGGCTGCAGATTCGCTATGGTCCCAATCGGGCCGGAAAATTTGGACTGCTGCAGCCGATTGCCGACGCTATCAAGATGATGATCAAAGAAGACATTGTACCCGAGGCAGCCGACCGCATGATATTTTTGCTGGCACCGGCGGTGGTGGCCTTCACCGCTCTTTTGATGTTTGCCGTTGTGCCCTTTGGTACCGAGTGGATCATCGGCGACAAAAAAATTCCCATGGTGATTTCAGATCTCAACGTGGGGCTGCTTTTTGTTTTTGCGATGTCTTCTTTGGGGGTCTACGGTGTTGCGCTGGGCGGGTGGGCCTCCAACTCAAAATACAGCCTCCTGGGAGGTATCCGCGGCGCAGCCCAAATGATCAGCTATGAGCTTGCACTGGGTCTTTCGCTGGTGCCGATTGTCATGCTGGCGCGATCCTTCAGCCTGGTGGATATTGTCAACGCCCAAGCCGGTTACCCGTTCATTCTGGTGGCACCGGTATCGTTTATAATTTTTATCATCAGTGCCATGGCAGAAAGCAAACGGATCCCTTTCGATCTTCCCGAGGCCGAAAACGAGCTGGGTGCGGGGTATCATACGGAATACAGCGGCATGCGCTTTGGACTTTTCTTTTTAGGCGAGTATGTGCACATGCAAGTGCTGGGGGCGTTGACCGCCGTTTTTTTCCTGGGCGGCTGGCGCGGCCCGCTGCTGCCGCCGGTGGTATGGCTGTTTTTAAAAATCATCCTGATCGCATTGGTAATGATTTGGATTCGCGGCACCCTGCCGCGGCTGCGGTACGATCAACTCATGGCACTGGGCTGGAAGGTGCTGATTCCAGCCTCACTTATTAATATAGTGGTAACGGGCGCAATATTATTGATTTAGTATCGATCTGAACAGGATTCTAATAAAGCATGACAGAAGCGATTGAATCTATAAAAGCATTGGCTACCGGTTTAGCGACAACTTTCAAACACCTGTTTCGCAAACCCATTACCGAAGAATACCCGGAGTACAAACGTACGCTACCGGAGCGCACCCGGGCCCGGATCATATTAACCTGCGATCCGGACGGCAAAGAGCGCTGCGTGGCCTGCTATCTTTGTTCGGCAGTTTGCCCGGTTAGCTGTATATCCATGCAGTCGGCCGCAAAAGAAGACGGCAGGCGCTATGCGACCTGGTTTCGCATCAACTTTGCACGCTGCATTTACTGTGGACTTTGCGAAGAGGCCTGTCCGACCTCGGCCATCCAACTGACGCCATTATTTGAAACCTGCGAGCGGGATATCCTGAAACTCGTTTACGAAAAGGAAGATCTCCTGGTCGATCATGGCGGCAAAGATAAGGAGTATTGCTTCTACAAGTATGCCGGCATTGCAACCGATGTCGGCGGCAAGGGCGAGCATAATAGGGAGAATAAACCGGTAAACGTAAAAAGTAATCTGCCGTGAAGCCTGGGAGCCGAAAAGCTGGCAAGCCAGAAAGCTAAATTGTTCTTTCCGGCTTCCCCTTTCAACCGTTTATTATTATGACCATCTACTCAATTATATTTTACTTGCTGGCAATAGTGATTCTGGTCACCACCGCAATGGCCGTCACCCGGCGTAATCTGGTACATGCCGTGATCTATCTGATTTTTTCATTTTTCGGCAGTGCCATGCTGTTTTATCTTTTCGGCGCCCCAATTCTGGCTGTTCTGGAGGTTATTATCTACGCCGGGGCGATTATGGTCTTGTTTTTATTTGTCGTCATAATGATGAAAGCAGAAACCATCGACAAGCGTGTATTTGACTTTCGCCAATGGCTGCCGGTTGCAGTTTTCGGACTTATCTACATTGCCATCGGGATGGGTATCATCTCGGCCGAGCCGAACAGTCAAATTACCTTGAAAACGGCCCTGGCAGCACCCGAGGAGTTTGGACAATTTGTTTTTGAGAGTCACTGGATTTCCATAGAAGCCGTGTCCTTATTGCTGCTGGTGGCGCTCGCCGGCGCTCTCATAATCGGCAGACGGTCGAAAAGGCCCTCAGCCCCAGAAACCACTGATGGTGAGTTATGATTGTTCCATTTGGTCATGTCCTTATCCTGGCGGGATTGCTCTTTTTAATGGGGATTTTGTGTGCGGTGACACGTCGCAGCCTGATTATGATCCTGCTAGGGGTTGAGATCATGCTGAATGCGGTTGCCATCCTATTGGTCGGTGCGTCCCTTCTCTGGCAGCATTTGGAGGGTCAGGCCATCGTTTTGTTTGTCTTTGCCATCGCCGCTGCCGAAGTTTCCGTCGGATTGGCTCTGATTGTATGGGCCTATCGACGAACCGGATCGATGGATCCAAGTGACTATAATTTTCTTAAGTAACCGATCAAGTTTATTTAACATGGTTGCACTTGTAAGAAGCTGGAATTTAGATATTTATAAACAGTAATCCTTTGCAATTACAAGCTTTGAAATTTTGTTTTTGTGCTTTTTGTGCCTTTTTGCGGCCATATCGAAATTGGAATTTGAGAGTTACCCTTCGACGTTGCTCAGGGTGGTGAGCCTGTCGAACCATTAGTAATTTGTCATAAATAACAAGAACCAAAATGACATCGACCTGGAACCAGAATCCGGCGTTATTGATCGGCGCATTGACAACACTGCTGCCGTTTGTCGCATTTATTGCGATCATGATTTTCACCCGGACACATCCACGGCTTTCCGCTCGTTTGTCAATTGCCGCCATTTCAATGTCACTTGCCGGCGCCCTAGTTTTACTTGTCGTTGGCTGGCAGCTGGAGGCCCCGGTCCAGTACCAAGCCCGATGGCTGGTATCCGGCGATATGAGTGTTCCTTTTGGTTTTCTTCTGGATCAAACAAGTCTGATGATGCTCACCGTGGTGGCCGTCATTAGCCTGTTGGTTCAGGTCTATTCCCTTGGCTATATGGCCGGCGATGAGGGATTTTCCAGGTACTATGCCTTCATGTCTCTATTTGCCTGGGCCATGATGAATTTGACCATATCGCTCACCATGCTTCAGCTGTTTATCTTCTGGGAGCTGGTCGGATTGTCCTCTTATTTGCTCATCGGATTCTGGTATGAAAAATTCAGTGCCACCGAGGCCGGCAAAAAAGCATTTGTGATGACCCGCTTTGGAGACGTGGCCTTTTTCCTGGGCTTGCTGCTGGTACTGGTTCACCTGGGCAATTTAAGTATACTGGAGATCAACGACCCACTAACGGCGGACCGGATGTCACCGGCACTCATTACATTTTCTTCCCTTTTGATTTTCGGCGGCATCGTCGGCAAAAGCGCTCAATTTCCGCTGATGACCTGGCTGCCTGACGCCATGGAAGGACCGACGCCGGTTAGTGCCCTGCTGCACTCGGCCACCATGGTAGCGGCCGGTGTGTTTCTATTTGCCCGCCTGTTTCCGTTTTTTAGTCATTCGGCCACCGCCATGACGGTGTTTCTTGCCATCGGCACCATCAGTATGTTGCTGGCGTCCACCATGGCCATGGTCAGCCGGGATATCAAACAGGTGTGGGCTTACTCCACCATCAGCCAACTGGGATTTATGATCATGGGATTGGCCGCCGGGAGTTATTTTGCCGGGATGTTCCACCTCACGACCCATGCCGGATTCAAGGCCTTGCTGTTTCTTTGCGCCGGGGTTTTCATCCACGCCTTTGAAACCAACGACGTATTTGAGATCGGCCGTCAGGGTGGACGACGGCTAAAAATCCCGATGATTTGCACGGTTATTGCCGTGGCGGCTCTGGCTGGCTTACCACCTTTCTCCGGTTTCTTCAGCAAGGAGGTGATCCTCGCTGCGCTGGCTGATTTGAAAAATCCCCTATGGCTGGCGGCCGGACTGCTTGGCGCATTTTTAACCGCCTATTACGCCTTCCGGGTGATCTTTATCATTCTTTTTCCAAAAGAACTCAAAACCGATCTGAATACCGGTCATGAACACGATCACGGACAAAACACATACTGGCTAATGGCCTGGCCGCTGATCATCCTGGCAGCCGTTACCGTGCTGCTGGGCTTTTTCCAGGGGCATTTGGAAGATTATTTCAAAGGACTGAATTTTATGCAAGATGCCCAAGTTGGCCACCATGCCGGACTGCCCTTTGTGGCCCTGGGTGCGGCCGCCATAGGAGTGGTGTTGGCCTGGATGGAATTCGGTCGCCGCGAGGCGGGACAGATCGGATTTATCGAAAAAATCGTACCGCTGAACAATTTGTTTTCCGAGCGATGGTACATCGATCGCTTTTACCGGAAATTTATGGATGTCGTCATCTACAGCGGGATATCCAATCTGTTCACCAAAAATGATAACAAGATTATCGATGGCGGTGTAGACGGATTGAGCAGGGGGACCATTGAAAGCGGGCGGTTCGTCTCTTTCTTGCACCTGGGGATGATTCAGTACAGGCTCTTGGCAATTTTTGTGGTCCTTATCCTGCTGGTGCTATACTTCTTCTTTTAGCGAGAAGGCTCTTATAATCCATTGCTGAAAAATGGCCTTAACTCTTCTAATAGAAAACGATTGCATGTAAATTGGACAATCAGGATACTGGATACTGGAAAAAAGGGTCGGCCACGGCCGTCGTAGCCATTGGCAACTGTGGCGGAGTCGGATCGTTCTTCTTTTTTATAGAATCGAAAGAATACCTCGTTAATCCAGTATCAAGCATCCAGTATCCGGCATCTCGGTCAATTACTGGTGCAGCGTTCTTGTCAAGATAATGTGACCTAATTGCAAATGAAATGACAAGGTTTGAATTTTAGGCATTTGTTTTAACTATGGAATATGCCAACTTCCCATATCTTACCGCCATATTGATGAGCTGTGTGACCGGGCTTGCGGTGATCCTCATTCTTCCGGGAGAACGCAAGGATCAGATCAAATGGGTCAGCGCCGTTTTTTCAGGCCTTACCCTGATTTTCTCACTGTATCTGTTCTTTGCCTACGACAAGAGTCAGGGAGGGCTTCAGTTCGTTGAACGCATCCCTTGGGTGGAGTCCTTGGGTATAACGTATTTCAACGCCGCTGACGGTTTTAACCTACCCATGCTGCTGTTGACCGGCATCGTATTTTTTACCGGCGTATTGACCATGTGGGAGTTGGACTACCGGGTCAAAGAGTTCTATGCTTTTTATTTTGTTATGGTCACCGCCGTCTTCGGCCTTTTTATGAGTATGGATCTTTTTTTCATATTCATCTGGTATGATGTTTCCCTTTTTCCGATGTACCTGCTGATCGTTGTTTGGGGCACAACGCGCAAAGAATACGGCGCCATGAAGCTGACCCTTTATCTGCTGGCCGGTAGCGCGTTGGTATTGCCGGCCATCATCTATCTGTTTGTGCAATCCGGTTTAAACACTTTTGATGTCACCGTTTTAATGCGACCTGGCACATTTACCCCTGTACAGCAGAAATTTGCTTTTATTCTGCTGTACATCGGTTTTGGTATCCTGGCCGGTGTTTGGCCCTTTCACACCTGGTCTCCGGTGGGCCATGTGGCCGCCCCCCACGCTGTGAGTATGGTGCATGCCGGGGTATTGATGAAAATCGGCGCATTTGCCGTACTGCGTGTGGCCATTTTTATTTGCCCGCAGGGATGGCAGCACTGGGCCCAGTTGATGGCCGTTTTGGCGACCATTGGCATTGTCTACGGGGCCTTCGTGGGATTGAGCCAAAAGGATCTTAAATTTGTGATCGGATACTCCAGCGTTTCTCATATGGGTATCGTCGGGCTCGGACTATCCACTGTGTCCGTGGATGGACTAAACGGGGCAGTGTTTCAGATGTTTGGCCATGGCATCATGACGGCCTTATTCTTTTCCTCGGTGGGTTACATCTATGATCGAACCCACACCAAAATAATTGCGGAACTGGGCGGATTGAGCCGTATCATGCCCGTGGCCTCAACCTATTTCATCGTTGCTGCCATGGCCAGTATGGGCATTCCTTTTCTAGCCAGTTTCTGGGGGGAATTGATGGTTTTTATCGCAGCGTTCAAGACCTATCCGGTCCGCGGCGCACTGGCCGTATGTGCCCTGGTGGTCAGCGCACTGTTTATGTTGCGAATGATACAACATACCTTTTACGGTCCCAAAAATGAAAAATACGCGCATTTGCCGGATGTGCCCTTCGGCCTGGGCATTCCCCGCATGATTTTACTGATCGTACTGGTGGGATTCGGACTCTATCCGACCCTGATGTTTGATATGATCGAAACCGCATCGATCCCGTTTATCAATGGGTTACCATAATGAGTTGGCTTCTCTTTTTTCCTGAACTTTTTTATTTTGGCGGTGGCATGGCATTTTTGTGCCTGTCCATGTCAAATCGATCCGATCCCCAGCGGAATTATTATATCGCCCTTGTTCTGGCCGCCGTGGGTGTCGTTGTCTGCCTGGCAACCGTCAAACTGGAAGGATTTCTGTTTTTCAATACCTACCGGGTGGATCTCTTCTCCCAGGTGTTTAAATTAATCCTGGCCCTGGGTTTTTTTCTGATCATCAGCATCTGCTCCGAATTAAACGCTATTTCGACACGCCATCACCCCGAATTTTATTTTTTGCTGTTTGTCTCCAACCTGGCCATGATGTTGCTGGTCAGCAGCGTCCATATCCTTACCATCTATATTGCCTTGGAGCTTTCCAGCTATTCGCTCTATGTCCTGGTCGCCTTGAGACGGGATGAAAAGATGAGCCTGGAGGCGAGCATCAAATTTTTTCTGGTGGGTATCTTCGCTTCCGCCATCATGCTTTTTGGCGTCGCCTTACTCTACAGCACCACCCAGGCCACGTTTATATCAGATATGGTGCGGGTGCTGCCCGGCATTCTCAATACACCGGCAGCACTCATCGGAATGCTCTTGACCTTGTGTGGATTTTTCTTCAAATTGGCCGTCTTCCCTTTTCACATCTGGGCGCCGGATGTTTATCAGGGCTCGGCAAATCAGGTAACCGCCTATATCGCAACGGCTTCTAAAGTCGCCGCCATTGCCATTCTGATCCGCATGGTGGCCGTAACCGGCCCCGGCAGCATCTATTTGGCCCATGCCCTGGTCACCCTTTCCATCATTTCCATGACCCTGGGAAATCTGGCCGCCATTGTCCAAAAGGATCTCAAAAGACTTCTGGCATACTCCGCCGTCGCCCATGCCGGTTACGTGCTTATCGGTGTTTTAAGCATGGATACTGCCGGTTACGCCAGTGTCATATTTTATGCGGTCACGATGCTGATCATGAAATTCACCGCTTTTCTGGTAGTGGTGAAAGTGGCCGACGACGGCCGCAATCTGGAAATTTCCCAATTGGCGGGCTTGCATCGTCGTTCACCGCTGCTGGCCTTGGCTCTGATGGTTTCCGTTTTCAGCCTGGCAGGCATCCCCCCGACCATCGGCTTTACGGGAAAATTCCTGATTTTTGCTGCTGCCATGCAAAACGGCTATTTCACCCTGGTGTTGATCGCCATGATCAACGTCGTCATCTCTCTTTACTACTATCTGCTGATTCTAAAAGCAGCCTATCTGCTGGAACCGGAAGACGTTCAGCCGACGCTTCAGCTTTCCCAGCCCACCACGATACTTACCAGCGTGCTGGTCGCCGTCATGGTTGTGGTCGGTATCTATCCCACCTATCTCCTCGAGCTGGCAACAGCGGCCGCCGGTGCGCTGATGTAATATCTATCTTTAGAAACTGTTGTCGTGTGCCCCTTAACTTCAAAGCTGCACCCTCAATGGAGAGCCCGACTCCAGGTCAACTGTGCGAATACCAAGGCTGAAATCGCATTTGACCAAATACGCACAATCAGCAAACAGAGATTGAAAAAAAGAATCGATAAATTATCAAAAATCGAGGCCGCTCAATTACGCAAGCTCATAACTGATATGTACGGGGAATAACCTCTGAGCACTTTATATCCGGGTCTAAACCCTGTCATTTACAGAAAAAGCCCTCTCAGATTGACTATTTTAGGCTCAAATAGCGGGACCATTTTTGGCATTTACATGACATAGGGGACATAGGGACATCATAAATAAGTAAATAAACGGCGTTTGCCAAGTATTTATTTATGGATGTCCCCCAAGTCCGTCCCGTGAAGGATGCTCAGCCCGATGGCGATCGATTCAGGGATACCATCGATTAACGCGCCGACGGCGATCGCCAGGCCGCTGCCGGCCTGATCGGCTTCGCTGGGCTGCTGGTCACCGGAGCGCTTGCGGTGCTTGGCGCCCCAGACGGCCAGGAGGCGATTGGCTCCCACGTAAATTGCTGCGCCCAGCAAAAATCCGCTGGCGGTCGCGGTCAGACCCGCCTCATGGAACGCTTCATCCATCAGCTCGAATGACAACGCTGATATGAGCACACCACTGCCGAAAGCCATCACACCGGCAACGACCTTGCCCGGCACTTTGATGAAAAAGCCAACAGCGGCCCCAATAACCAACGCACCTCCGGAAACGAATCCCCAAAAGGTTGATTCAAATATTGGGTTCATTGATTACTGTCCTTTCTCAAACTTGTGATTCACCATTATTATTAACTATTATCGGCCTCGTCGTCGTGCTCGTTCTCAGCCTCGAATTCGTTTCTTGGAACCTTTTAAAAAACATCTGTTTTCGAGCACGAGTACGAGGAGGATAATGAACATTTCTCCCTCGTGTTATCTTCCTCGAATTATTATCGACCCACCACCCATATTGATCGGCATAAACTTAATCCTCACGCGAGCGTTCACCGTAACCCTTAGCCCACGGATTGGCGCTCAAACCATGGAGGATGATACTGAGAATTACGGTGCAAACCACCGCCATGGCGAGCGTGCCATCATTGGGAAGATTGGCGTTCACCACGATGACGGCAAACACGATGCTGGCCAGACCCCGGGGACCAAACCAGCCGATAAAAAGCTTTCCTTCAGTGTTTGCCTGCAAACCGCTAAGCGAAAAGAAAACCGGCAACATGCGGATAAGGGTCAGACTCAATATTGCATACAGCACGACAATCCAGCTGAAATTGCCGATGGCTTTGCTTACCACTGCCGCGCCGAAAATCACCCAGGTGATCAAGGCCATGATATTACCGGTACTCTCCGCCGCAAGCAAAAATTCTTCCCGGTGCTGTTTTGCCAGGGCGCCGAACAGCAGCCCACCACTGAAGGCGGCGATGAACCCGCTGCCGCCTAAAAACTGAGCTGCAGCGAAGCAGGCAATCGCCAGCGCAACGATCGGAACCTGGATCCAGGTTTCGGTCAGCCATTGCTGCCGCCGGGCAAGCTTTAACAGATTGACAGCCAGCAGAGTGAGCAGCAGGCCGACAGCCAGACCGATGCCGATCTCCTCGACGACCAGCTTTAAGGCGAGCTGCCAGTGGCCCCCTTCATCGACCTTTCCCGTGGCCAGAGCCAGAAACAAGAACAGAATCGGTACGCAGATACCATCGTTCAGACCGCTTTCCACATTCAGGCCCTGACGGACGGCATTGGGCACTGTTTCATTGGAAACCACGGCTTTGCCCAGCGCAGCGTCTGTCGGTGCCAGCATGGTCGCCAGGAGAGCGACTTCAAATAGAGATAGTTTTTGAAACAAAATTGCCCCAACTCCAAAACCCAACAATATGGTCAGGGGCAAGCCGACCAGGAGTAATCGAACGGGCAATTTTTCAAATTTTTTCAAAACTCCCAGGTCAGCACCGGCTGCATCCGTAAACAGTACCAGTGCCAGCGTCAACTCCGCCAGTACTTTGATGGCTTCTCGGTCGGCCTTGAAAGAAATCAGGTCCAGACCGACTGGCCCTATTAAAAGACCAAACGCTGTGAATATGATCGCACCACTGATCCATGTCCGTTCGATCGCTCCGGCAACGGTGCTGTAAACAAGAATAAATACTGCGAAAATGACTAGATCGAGATACATGTCAGAACTCCAGGTTCAAGGTTCAAGGTTCCCTTCCTCGTCGTTCTCGTACCCGACACTGTCGTGAGTAATCCCTTTATGACCTTCGGCTTCTCGAGAACGAGCACGTGTGCGGAAACGAGTTAAATCCCCAAATTCAGAACTACTGATGTGTCGTAAAATCTGATGCAGCAGAAACGTCAGAAATCGCGCCCATCAAACTGAATTTGGGCGAATCGTTCTGAAATTTAAGACGACTCTTTCTTATAGATATGCTGGATAAAATAAAAAATTAGTGCGGTCGTCCAGCCAAAAATGATCACACCGTTGGCAGCCTGGATGGATGCCAATGTCCGCCATTGCCCCGTGAGTACCACATCACCGTACCCAAGTGTCGTAAATGTCACCATGGAGAAATAAAACGCGGTTTCCATATCCGGCAGCGCTGTGACCAGCGGGTCAAAAAGATAGAGCAGGGCCCAAAGCCAGGCCTCGAGGACGATGGCCAGAAACATCCAGACGGTCAACGCCGAAAGCAGGACGGCCTTTCCCGTCTCCTTTCCGACATCACCGAAGCGGGTTCGCTGCCATTTTGCCGCTTTCGCCCCACCCACCATAAAGAGGGCATGGATAATGATGGTCAGCACCATCATGCCCAAACCTGTCGCTAATTTTAAAACCGGCATAGACTGTGATCTCCCTTATATCACTGCAGTGCCTTGGGCGCCGCCACGGCCGTTTTCTCACTCTTGCTGCCGCTGGTTCCCGTCATGACCAGAACCGATGCGGTGGTGCCCACTCGAAGCTCGACTCCCTTCGGCAGCTTTTCGAGGTTAAGGTGAATGCGCACGGGCACGCGCTGGGCCAGACGAATCCACTCGAAGGTCGGGCTGATATTGGGCAGCAGATCAAACCCGGTGCTGCCGTCGTCCTGGGCAATACCCCATCCCAGGCTGTCGACGCGACCTTCCAGCGGTTTATCGGAGTAGCTCATGAGAGTGACGATCGCCCGGTCGCCTTTGCGAATATTTTCGATGTAGTTTTCTCTGAAGAACCCGGTCACCCAGTAGCTGTTGACATCCACCAACGCCATGATCGGTTGGTTTTCGACGGCCTGGCTGCCAAGCCTCAGATTCAGGTTGGTGACGTAACCGTCGACGGGCGCCTTTTTATGGGTGAATTCGAGATTCAGCTCAGCTGTTCGGACTTCGGCTTTGCCCAGGCGCACTTGTGCATTTTGATCTCCCGGTGC
>JARFPZ010000055.1 GCA_029288035.1 Desulfosarcina sp. | reverse complement strand
CGAGCATTGTTTCTATGTACAGATAAAATGGTCTTCACCGATTCCACACGAAAATATTTTTCCCTTATTCCGTTTAAGATAAGGTCAGCGATGGCCAAGTCCCATTGTTTAGTTCCGTTTGCTTATGATGATGAACCATTTTTCAAAGCTTATGACGCCCTTTATCAGTTATGGGCAAAAAGGAAATCTCAAAGGGCGCTGAGCGCATCATTGAGGATCAGCAAAAATACGCTGAAAACCTGGGATGACAACTTTGTGGCGCATGGGGCATTGGGTCTTTTAACCCAACTATCTTTTGTCAAAGTGGCCCCGCAACTTGAAAAACTTATCATATTGATTAAATCCTCCCGGCGGCATGAAGGTGCCAGTTTAGCGCTTAAGCTTTCAGACGCCCTTGAAATACCAGGGGCCTCTTTAGAGCTTATCCGTACAGTTCAGCGATGTTACGGTTATGGGCAACGCATGGACAAAACAAATATCAGCTATTATCATGGTCTGCAGCATATCTTTACTTCTATTTCAATCCATAAACAAAAGAAAAAAGTACTACACGATAAAAGTGATCGGCCAAAAACATTTTTCAATTTTGACCGTGACCCATTTCAACAAAGAATAGAGCTGTTTAAAACACTATCGCAAATACAGAAAAAACGCCAAATTCGGCCAATCCTTAAAAAATTCGGTGTTCACCCAAATCGCTATTACATCCTTAAAGAACGCTATATGCTCTATGGCGTATGGGGTTTAGCCGACCTTGTTCAGACAACAAAAGTTGGCGAGAAAATCTCTCCGGAATTGGAGCTTCAAATTATTGAAGAACGATTGATGGACCCATCACTTTCAACAAACAAAATCATAAAGAAACTTGATTTAAAATGCTGCAAAGCCAATGTGCAAAAAATATATAAAAAATGGAATTTATCGAAATTCAAGCGCCCGGTACCTATCCGAGGTGTAATCTCTCAAAACGTGCCTAAAAAAGAACCGAAGAAGTCTGACATTGAACCTTCGGCAAAAACGCGTTTCCCAGATCTGATCACAACCGCGCACTTGAAGGTAAATGGTTCATTCCAACGGCTCATAAAATGTCTGGCTTACCGCAAAATTGCTATCAGCAATCCGGGCACAATTATAGCTGCGGTATTCTTGGATCAGTTAGGCGTGGTGGAAGCGCTACACACCTATGGACCCGCGTCCTATCTTTCTTCTGCAATCACCAATAACATCATCATCAATGTACTGCGTATCATCGCAGGGTTTCCAACCATACAAGATTACTCGCTGAACTCGGATCGGTCTGTGGCGATTGGCGCAGGCCTTACGCTGAATCCCAACAAAAGCCGATTCTATGATTCGTTTGATCTGTTGCGCTTTAACCACCTGCAAAGCTTACGAAACGATGCGTCATGCCGTGCCAGGGAATTAGGCATTATTGAAGGCAAACAGATTGCGGTTGATTATCACTGTGACCCCTCGGACAGCCGTTTTCCGATTGATAAATCATTTTCAAAATCCCCGGATAAAAAGGGCGACTTGGTTTATGCGCATCGTCCTCAAATTCTTTGGGACAGTATGACCAACACCATCATCAATATCGCATACTGTGAAGGACGCTCCAGAGCGCCTTCAGCTCTTTATAGATTCTGTGAAGACAATCTTTTCAAAATTATTGATCCGGATGTTATTGCTGAAATTTACGCTGATTCCGAATATACAGGCGAAAAGCAGCTTGTCTACCTTGCGGTTCGTTCACAAGCCGATATCACCATGTGTCTAAAGCAAAACCCGAAAATCAAAAAATGGAAAGAACAAACAGTCAGCAAAGCCCAGTGGCAAGACTACGGTGAGCATTATCGTATTGCCAGTCAAGATTTTATTCTGACCGAAACAGCAAAACAATTTCGCTTTATCGTCAAGCAAAACAAAGAAACCGATGATATTCGATGTTTCGGCAGCACCCATACAGATTACAGCCCAAAGAAAATCCTCGATTCTTACCATATACGATGGCCAGTAGAGACTGGTATCAAAGATTTGATTGAGAACTATTTTTTGAATAAGCCAACGGGAACTTCGCCGGAAAAAGCAGAAGCCCACTATTATTGTGTCATGTTGGCACGATTGACCATAGATTATTTTCAGTCTATTTTACACGTTCCACAATGGCGCACGCCCGAGGATTGGCAGTGTGTCTTGTCTACTATTCGTACAAGTATTTTCAGCAACCAAAACTGCGAATTAAGTTTAGATGATTCAGGCGACCTGTTGCTCACTTATTTAGATGGTGATCGTCAAGGCATTAAGAAAAAGCTTGCCGAAATGTTAAATCAGAGAAAAAAAATTGGTCTCAATCGAGTTTCATGGTGGGGCAATCGAGGGGTCCAAATACAAATCAAAGACCAGTTTGATTTTTAAATATGGCTCTCAATTCGCCCCGTTAAGCTGGGCTTGGAATTGAACCGGAAAAGTCTGATATTATGAAGAAAACTAAAAAAAGACAATTGGACATGGGCATATCCGTGTCCAAACCATCAACCATGGATCTCAGGGGGCGGCAATCGGTGCGAGCGACATTTCGCCTTTCTGAAGCCTGTATTGATGCGATCAGCATTCTTTCGGCTCAGTTGGGTATCAAACAAAAATCGGTGTTTGACCATTTACTGGAGGATGCTCAGGTCTTAAGGAACGTGGCGCGTGAACTCGAAGACACCCAATTTGACCGCCAGGGACGCGTCCAAAAAACCTTTGTTGTCAGCCGCAGATCACTAATCTTTTTGGATATGGTTTCCAGCAAGCATAATGCCAGTAGGGATGCTTTAGTGGAATATTCTGTCCGAAGGCTTTTGCCGATTATTGCGAATGAGCGTAAAAAACATGAGAAACGAAAGGAATTGCTGGGCGAAATATCAAATCATTTCAATGACGGTGAGACGTTATTATCGAAATCAGAGGAGATGCTGGGCACGGATGACCCGATAGTCGATAAGCTGGATACTGCGATGTCTGTCTACAAAAATGCGCTCAATGACATCGTCAACTTCATTGACAAGGGAAAAATAATAGAAGAATTTCATCCTGAATAGATAGGCAGCTTGCTCGTGATATCCTTTTTATTGAATTTTTGCATCCATTGTGTAATCCATAGTCAACCCCACGGTTGCATCGCGTTCGGGTTGATTTTGCCGTTGAATGATCACCAAACAAGTAAAGAGCTGCTTTGATG
>JARFPZ010000298.1 GCA_029288035.1 Desulfosarcina sp. | reverse complement strand
ATTTCTCAAATCGGCCATAACAAGGTCTGCATCGAAATGGCAGATTTCACAGTCATCGCCTGCTTGGCGTATCATAAGCCTGGGTCGGTATCCCTGAATGGCTAGTTGGCGGGATACTTCATGGCCAATGAATCCGGATGCGCCGGTGACCAACAATTTCATTTTCCTGCTCGGCTTTGCCATTGTGCACCATTAGCTGCGGAACTGTTTTCAGCATCGGCAAATTTCAGGGCTCCTGACCCCAATTTGAAAAACTTCTTGGGAAGCCCTGATATCTAAAGAACCTACAAAATTTGTAGTAAAAATATGCGTAAAATTCAAGATGCAACAGAATTTATCAAAAATAAATGGAACGATAACCCAGAAAAAGGTGGTATCGACGTCCTTTATGTTAGTTAGAGACCTGAAATTAAAAAATTCAGAACGATTCGCCCAAATTCAGTTTTACTGACGCGATTTCGGACGTTTCTGTTGCATCCAATTTTACGATACATCAGTAGTTCTGAATTTACTGTCCAGCATCAGCAGAACGCCTTTATTATCGTATTTCACTTTTTAAATGAATGATAAGCGTCTTTTATTCTTTTTAGCAGCCCGGAACCTATCCATTTATCGGCTTTTTGCAAAACAGATTGGATGGTATTCAACACATCTTGATCGCCGGGCCACAGCTCTTTGACGACCTGTTTGTTGGCCCCCTGCTGTTGGTTGAGGTAGAGATTCAGCACATAGCATGTTAAAATCAGGTCATCCAGATATCCCAGTGGTCCGAGCAAAGCCTCAGGCAGAAAGTCGATGGGGCTGAAAAAATAAGCAATGACCCCGGCAAATTTAGCTTTGTCCATTGCCGGAATGCGATTGTCCAGCGTCAGCCTGACCAGTAGATAAAAAAAATCCGGAACCAATAGAATGTAGTTTGCATATTCCGGCTTTTGCTCTGCATTTTTTTCAAACCACTGACTTACCTTATCCCGCAGCTGAAGATAAAAATCTTTTTGTTTCTCGTCGCTTTCGGCTGGTAATTGGGGATGGCTCATAATACTTTTTCCTTCTGAATTGATAGGTTATAAGCGTACGCTTTATTGAAAGCCGAAGCATAGGAAAATTTTCCTTGGGTGTCAATGAGGTTTGTGCGGGATTTCACCTATCTTGTTAGGTAAACTATCCAAGCCTGAGCTCTGACCCTTCTATAGCTATGAATTCAATTTATTTAATTTTAAACATGAGCACGAGGGTAACACTGAGGAGGTTGAATTCCGATTCAAAAGGCACATGCAACCTCTATGTATTAATAGTTAAATGAAGGAGGAGAAAATGATTAAAAAAATGATACCAGCTTGTGCTGGCGAAAAGCCGGTTCGGGCAAGTCCTTGCAGCTGCTCAAAGAAAAGAAGTATGATGGCCACTTTGGAACAGGCCAATGAACAGAATGGATATTTTATGACTGACAGCAGTACCTGGGTGGCGGCAAAAAAGGAAATGAATAACCTCAAGATTCTCTTCCGTGGCGACCCTTTTCTGATCAACACCTATCACACCCTTTGTCAGCCCCAAGGTGCGACTGACGGTCAACCGTATGCCGCTAAATTTATTGATTTCGTTGTTTCGGAGGAAGGGCAAAGCCTGGTTCGCAACTAGGGGGTAAAAGAATAGAGCGAAGGGCTATGTAATGATGCTGCTTACGCCAAGCAATACGACCACTAACAAGATCCGCCGACTGGTAGCTATGAGTGCTTAGTGCTTCGATTCCGGGCAATCCCAGTGACGATCCGACCAAGGTGCCGGCACCCTATAAAGTGTTCACACGGGAAGAGTTGGAAGGCACTCTGCATACCCAGTTTATGTTGATGAATACTCACAAGTCGGGCGATTTTTATGCCGAGTATGGCGCGGTTCCGATTTCGGATTTACTGGATTCAGCGGGGATGCTATCATCGGCTACCGGGATAACCGTTTTCGCCCCGGACGGTTGGTCCCAGTACCACCCGCTGGATCCCGATCCCGATCCCCTCTTTTACCATGTTTATGGTACTTATCCTGCGGCCGACTATTATTACCCTGAACAGGCAGACGCCTTAAATCCGGATGGCTGGTGCGATTACAGTGCACCGTCTAACAAAGGACGCAATCACGGCGACCCAATTGACATCCAAAATGGCCTCAAGATGATTCTTGCGATCGCGCGCGATGGAGATTATCTCCAGTCGGGCGTTCTTAACGACGATAACAAGCTGGATGGCGAAGGTCCGTTCAGAGTCGTTCCGCCGCAAAAGTCACCAGGACCGCCAGACAAGAGCACCAAAGCCGATGATCCCTCAAATCCAGACAAATGGGTTTGGCCGTTTGATGAAGATGCGGACCACAATGCCGGCTTCGCTAACCGCTCTGCTACCATGATCAGGATCGAGCCGCTACCGGAAGGCACCACGGATATCGACACGCTGGAGGCGGGCTGGAATTTTATCGCAATGATTGGCTGATTGGCTGTGACAGCCAAAAACAAGTGTACTGGAGCTTGCATGAAATTCTGGTATTGCTGAACATCGTAACCGATTAGAATATATGCCGGCAATTGTGAACTTTTGTCGGTGCGAACATGGGAAGAAAGACAACATATTCCCGGAAGAAACAGTATTTATCCGATGCCGCCTTGATCAGATTAAATGGATCTAAAAATACTTTAATTCAGGTTCTAAATCAAAACCTGATTGGTAAAACTTGACATCAACTCCTTCAGTCGCAATGCTGAATTTTCCTGAATAAGAGCTGTCTTTACCAGGTGAGACGGCACTAAACGTTGCAGGATTTGTCTATTTATTTACTTGTACATTTTTCCTCTATCCGGAAGTGTGAAAAGAAAGTCCGAATTCCGTCGCCGGAAATCGGACTTTATCTGTAAGGTCCTTTTCTGATATTCGAACATGAATGTTATTGATGGCCCATTACTGACCAGGTGGTCTGTACTCAACGCTGATACCTGAAACTTCGTCAAGTTCTTCCGGAGTCAATAAGACTGTAATTTTAGCGGAGACGACTCCCGAGGAACTGGCGATTAGCGATCCAGCAGCAACCTTCACATTGTCAGGCGCATCGATGATAACGAAAAAATCGTCATCACCGAAAGCAAAGTGCATGGATTCGACGGTTCCGCCAAGGCTTCCGATGAGTTGCTCAACTGCCTCCCTCCTCTTTGTACCACCATCTTTCAAAAGACCCTTAATGCCTTCACCAACATAGGAACCGGAAATCAGATACTTTGACATAATAATCCTCCTCCTTTTATCATCAATCGATAAAGAAAATATGCTGCGGTTATATCACAGAACAAGGGATAAGGTAATTATAGAATCGGCTCAAGTCAAGAAGGAATATGCCACATGGTGGCAGGTTCGATTAGGAGAGAAGGATATGCCATATGCGAAAAGCTTGCGAAAGTCCCAAAGATAACTTTTTATTTAATTGGTTCAGATAAATTTTCCAAATATGGCCTCT
>JARFPZ010000295.1 GCA_029288035.1 Desulfosarcina sp. | reverse complement strand
GTGAACAACGCCATTGGCAACATTTTTCTTTACTTTCTTTTTAGTACGGATTTTTTTTGCCATCTATAACGCCTCTGATGTTAGCTATTGATTATTGGCCATTAACCCAGTTGGGTTAAAAACCAATAACTTTTATCAAATAAAAAATTAGTCGTTGCTACTTCTTCTTCGCTCCGCCCTTCTTTTTAACAGCTGAGCGTTTCGGTCCTTTACGTGTGCGTGCGTTGGTACTTGTTCGCTGCCCTCTGACGGGTAGCGATTTCCGATGTCGGAGCCCCCGGTAGCATCCCAGATCCATAAGTCGTTTAATGTTCATGGATACTTCGGTACGGAGTTCTCCTTCAACCTTATAGTCACTGTCGAGGACCTTGCGGATATCGTTGATTTGTTCTTCTGTTAAATCATCGGTATTGGTATTCGGATCTATCTTAAGCCGGGAAAGAATGCTTTGAGATGTGGTTCTGCCAATTCCGTAAATATAGGTCATACCGATTTCGATCCGTTTTCTTCTGGGTAGGTCAACCCCCGCGATTCTTGCCAAACCGTATCCTCCTCTATCCTTGTCTCTGTTTGTGTCGTTTATTTTCGCAAATAACCCGCACAACCCCTTTTCTCTTGACAATCTTACATTTGGGGCACATTTTCTTGGCCGATGCTCTAACTTTCATAAGAGACTCCCCTTGCAATTGAATACCTAATTCCACTACTTTGACCGGTATGTAATTCTTCCACGAGTAAGATCGTACGGTGAAAGCTCTACCGTCACGGTATCACCCGGCAGGATTTTTATGAAATGCATACGCATTTTTCCAGAAATATGCGCAAGCACTTGATGTTTGTTTTCCAGCTCAACCTTGAACATGGCATTCGGTAGAGTCTCGAGAACGACACCCTCTACTTTTATTGCCTCCTCTTTAGCCATTGGCTTGCTCCTGTTTCGATTCGTCAGGTCAAATTATCCATCTAAATAGCGGAATTAACAAATGCCTAATTCAAGTAAAATACTATGTCCTGATAATGTGACAAAGTAGAACTAGAATCGTCCCTTCATCTTACCGCCGCTTTTTTTCAAAAAGCCCTCGTAATGCCGGCTGAGCATGTGGGACTCCATCTGAGCGACGGTGTCAATCGCCACTCCGACCACAATCAGAAGGGCCGTACCACCAAAATAAAACGGCACGTTGAACCTCGTGATAAGAATTGACGGCAGTACACAGACGGCCGAAACATAAATGGCACCGCCGAGGGTTATGCGGGTCAATACTTTATCAATATAGTCAGCGGTACGTTTGCCGGGACGAATCCCGGGGATATATCCGCCGGCTTTTTTCATGTTGTCGGCAACGTCGACAGGATTAAATGTAACCGCGGTATAAAAATAGCAAAAGAAAAAAATAAATGCGACGAATAACAGCTCGTATACGAGATTACCCGGTCGCATAGCGGCGGTAATATTTTGGATCCACTCAACTTTAACAAAACTGCCGATGGTCGCCGGAAACATAATAATCGAAGAAGCGAAAATCGGCGGAATAACACCGGATGTATTTATCTTTAGGGGCAGATGAGTACTTTGGCCGCCATACATTCTGCGACCAACCACACGTTTTGCATATTGCACCGGGATACGACGCTGCCCCTGTTCAACAAATATAATCAATCCGACAACTGCAACCATCAAGATGAGTATAATTAAAATTGCAAATATTCCCATCTCTCCGGTGGACAGAAGACGAACGGTATTGACAATTGCTCCCGGCAATCCGGTAACAATGCCGGCAAAAATTATCAAAGAAATACCGTTGCCGACGCCTCGTTCGGTGATCTGCTCGCCGAGCCACATAATGAAGGCTGTGCCCGCCGTTAGGGTAATGACCGTCATCAAGCGAAACCCCCAGCCCGATATTAATACGACCGGAGCACCGCCAGGCGAGGTCATACTTTCCAAACCCACACTGATACCGAAGCCCTGGATAATACTCAAAACCACCGTACCATAACGGGTGTACTGGGTAATTTTTTTCCGTCCCTGTTCGCCTTCCTTTTTTAACTGTTCAAGATGAGGAATAACAACCGTTAGCAGCTGAAGAATAATGGAAGCACTGATGTAAGGCATAATGCCGAGCGCGAACACGGACAGCCTCTCGAAAGCACCGCCGGAGAACATATTGAATATTCCAAATATGGTACCTTCGGCCTGTGCAAAAAAAGAGGATAGCGCAACGGCGTCGATCCC
The DNA here is from genome assembly GCA_029288035.1 of Desulfosarcina sp. Taxonomy (GTDB): domain Bacteria; phylum Desulfobacterota; class Desulfobacteria; order Desulfobacterales; family JAFDCJ01; genus JAFDCJ01. The sequence goes on along the minus strand of JARFPZ010000295.1, from coordinate 7,183 downwards.
CGGCACCGGAACATGCACGCCGACGCGATAGACGATAAGAAGACCCAGAGTGAATAGGATTCTCTTTTTTAATTCGGGTATTTTAAATATGTTCTGGAACCCGCCGCCAATCATTATATAACCTCTACTTTGCCGCCAGCCGCTTCAACCTTTTCTCTGGCACTTTTGCTGACTTTGTTTATCTTGATATCCAGCGCATAGTCTATTTCACCGTGTCCCAAAAGTTTGATTCCATCTCTTTTACCACTAACCAGTCCCGCCCCAACCAGAGCAGCCGCATCTACGACACTCCCTTTGGTAAATCGCTTTAGATCCCGAATGTTAATCACGGCAATGTTTTTTCTAAAGATGTTGGCAAACCCGCGCTTGGGCAAACGGCGGTGCAGCGGCATCTGTCCACCTTCATATCCGGGTCGGACCCCACCGCCGGAACGAGAGTTGAAGCCCTTTGTTCCTCGGCCGGCAGTTTTCCCGGTGCCTGATCCCACACCCCGGCCTAATCGGGTTAGGGCTTTGCGCGAGCCTTTGGCCGGTGACAATTCATTTAGCTTCATCAGTTTTCTCCTCAGCCTTTACCAAATGCGATACGGCATTTATCATCCCCCGGATGGAAGGTGTATTCTGAAGCTCGACAGTCTTGTTTAGTTTGGTCAATCCCATACCTCTCAGGACTTTACGATGCTTTTCAGGCCGACCGATCATACTTTTTACAAGTGTAATTTTTAGCATTGCTGCCATCAACTATATCCTTTCTACAAATCCTCAACACTGATTCCGCGTCTGGCGGCCACCTGGTCGCGACTTTCAAGCTGTTGGAGTCCGGCAATGGTTGCCTTTACCAGGTTGTGGGGATTATGGGATCCGAGACACTTGGTTAGAATGTTTTGCACGCCGACAGCTTCGAGCACTGCCCGCACGGCCCCTCCCGCAATCACGCCGGTACCCTGGGCGGCAGGTTTCAGCAAAACCCTCCCAGCGCCGAACCGCCCGATCACTTCGTACGGTATGGTGCCTTCGATAAGCGGTACGGCAACCATGCTCTTTTTCGCCTTTTCTACACCTTTGCGTATGGCTTCCGGTACTTCTCCGGCTTTGCCGAGGCCAAAGCCAACCGCACCGGCGCCATCACCGACGACAACAATGGCACTAAAGCTAAACCTGCGTCCACCCTTGACGACCTTGGCCACCCGATTGATGTGAACCACTTTGTCAATTAATTGAATTTCATCTGTATCCTGCTTAAACAAGAACTTGCCTCCTTCACTCACTAAAAGAGATTAAAACAATCAACATGCGGCATTAAAAGACCAAACCGGTTTTGCGAGCCCCTTCTGAAAGAGATTTGACCCGCCCGTGGTATAAAAATCCATTTCGATCAAATACAACTTTCTTGATACCCTGATTAAGTGCTCGCTCGCCAACTATTTTACCGACGAAATTTGCCGCTGCAACCTTGTTTTTAAATTTGGGAGCTTCTTTTGCCTGCTGGTCTACGGTGGATGCTGCAACTATTGTACGACCGGCGGTATCATCGATAATTTGGGCGTAAATATGTCTTGAACTGCGGAACACACTGAGCCTTGGTCGCTCGGCGGTTCCGTAAATTTTTTTCCTGATCCTTTTTTTTCTCTTTAGACGAGCCTGTTGCCGGATATTCATAGACCCCATTTTATATTTCCCCTATTTGGTGCCGGTCTTACCGGCCTTTCTTCGAATATGTTCCTCGGCATACTTGATGCCCTTGCCCTTATATGGTTCAGGCGGCCGAATTCGTCGAATGGCTGCCGCGGTAAGACCGACTTTTTCTTTGTCGATGCCGATCAGTTTAATATTGTTGTTTTTTGCAACGGTTGCCGTAATTCCTTTTGGCAGTTCATATGTTACCGGATTTGAATAGCCAACATTAAATATAATTTTTTCGCCGCTAAGTTCGGCACGATAGCCGATGCCGTTGACTTCCAGATTACGTTCAAACCCCTGGGTCACACCGGCAATCATGTTGGCGACCAAACTGCGGGTTAGCCCCTGCAATGCCCGGCTGCGCCTATCGGCGGTCACCATCGTGACGTTCATGACACCGTCTTCAATCTTCAAATCGACTGCAGGATGGATAGCTCTGCTCAATTTGCCTTTCTCACCTTCAACGGTCAGCGACCTGTTGACATAAGTCACTTTGGTTTTATCCGGTATTGGTACCGGTTGTTTTCCTACGCGGGACATTTACTGTTCTCCTGGATTTTAGCTGAATTACAGCAATGGTGAAAAAATGCTGAAAACGCTTTTACAAAGTCAATTTTACCACCCTGCTACCAAACATGGCAGAGAAGCTCACCACCAGCGTTCACCTGACGCGCTTTTTTGTCCGTCATAACTCCCTGTGAAGTGGACAAAACTGCAATGCCCATACCGTTGAATACCGGCTTTATTTCTTTTGATTTTACGTAAACCCGCCTGCTGGGCTTGCTGATGCGCTTGAGCCCATAAATCACATTGGATTGTCCCGGGCCATACTTGAGGTAAAGTCGCAATATACCTTGTTTGCCGTCTTTGAGGAACTTGTAGTTGCGGATGTATCCTTCATTTTTTAAAATTTTTGCCACCTCGATTTTTAAGGTCGACCCCGGAACATCCACGCTGTTAAACTTAGCCTTAACCCCATTACGAATGCGGGTTAACATGTCGGCTATTGGATCACTGATCGCCATTGTTTTCTCCTATTTCTTGGTCTCTTGCATCTTGTCTCTGGGCGCTGATCTTCATTTTCTGATATCTGGTTCCTCGTATCGCTGTGTCCAATCTATCGGCTGGATATAAAATTTGAAAGCTATCCCGCCGGACCGGTTAAATCATCATTAGCATGCGGGCACCTGCTTATCATCATTTACCAAGTGCCAACGACCAGTTACCAGCTCACCAGCTTGATTTTACGACTCCGGGCAGTTTTCCCTGGGATGCAAACACTCGAAAGCAAATCCGGCAAACGCCGAACTTTCTCAAATACCCTCTGGGTCGGCCACAAACCTGGCATCTGTTATAGGATCTTACTTTAAATTTAGGTTTCGCCATCGCTTTTATTCTAAGCGCTTTCTTTGCCAAATCGTCCCCCTAATGTGCTATAGGTTACATCGTTCCGGGTTCACCGTTCAAGGTTAGTTGGATAGCAGTTCTAATTTAATTTAAACCTTTGAACCTCAATTCCGGAAGGGCATCCCCAACAGCCGCAGAAGTTCTTTTCCCTCTTCATCGTTGCGGGCTGATGTCACAACACTAATGTTAAGCCCCTTAATTTTGTCAATTTTGTCGTAATCAATTTCAGGGAATATAATATGTTCTTTAATCCCCAAAGAATAGTTACCGCGGCCATCGAACGCTTTGCCCGATATGCCCCTGAAGTCGCGGACCCGGGGGAGAGCGACATTCACCAACTTGTAGAAAAAATCATACATCCGATTGCGCCGCAACGTCACCATGCACCCGATAGGCATTCCTTCCCGGAGTTTAAAAGCTGCAATTGACTTTTTAGCGCGTGTTATCACCGGATGCTGCCCGGCAATGATTTGAAGCTCTGCAGCCGCAGCGTCCAGCAATTTAATATTTTGAATTGCCTCTCCAAGTCCCATGTTCAAGACAATTTTTTCAAGCCTGGGAACCTGCATGATGTTTTTATAATTAAACGTTTTGGTCAGCTTCGGAACCGCTTCTTTTTGGTAAAACTCTTTTAGTTGTGACATTCTGATCCTCCGGCACCCACGTCTATGTATCCAGCGCTTCGTTGCATTTCACACAGACACGCACCTTATTCCCATCCTCCAGTCGCTGCATCTTGATCCGTACGGGGGCAACACATTTGCCACACATCACCATGACATTGGAGGATTGCAGTGGCATTTCCTTTTCAATAATTCCGCCCTGTCTGTTCTGGTTGTTCGGCTTGCTGTGACGCTTGACCATATTTATCTTTTCGACGAGGATGTGATTCTTCTTGCGGTCGACTTTAAGCACTTTACCGATTTTTCCCTGATCTTTGCCGACAATGACTTTTACCTTATCGTCCTTTTTTATATAGCACTTATTTGCCAACATAAGCTGTGTCCTTAAAAAGATTTCAATTGACGAATGGCGAATGACAAATGACGAATGACGAATTAAGGAATCCTATCAATTAAAATAAAGAGAAAATACCTTAATTATTCATTCGTCAATCGTCATTCACAGCACCTCCGGTGCCAATGATATAATTTTCATAAATCGTTTGGCACGCAACTCCCGGGCTACGGGTCCAAAAATACGGGTGCCGATGGGTTCCTTAGCTGCATTAATCAAAACCGCAGAATTGTCATCAAATCGGATAAAAGATCCATCCGTTCTTCTGATTTCTTTCTTGGTTCTTACAATGACAGCTTTTAATACCTCTCCTTTTTTCACCTTGGCATTTGGTATGGCTTCTTTAACGGACACCACGATGATATCCCCTATGGATGCATACCGCCGTCGGGAGCCGCCGATCACCTTGATACAATAGAGCACTTTGGCCCCGGAATTGTCGGCTACGGTTAACCGTGATTCTGCTTGAATCATTTTCTTCTCTTCCCCTTAAAATCAAACAGCCTTTTCAACAACTTTAACCACCCGCCATCTTTTAGTTTTACTTATGGGGCGGGACTCTGAAATCAGTACCTTGTCACCTATCCGACAATCATTGCGTTCGTCATGGGCAGCGAATTTGGTACGTCTTCTTACATACTTTAGATACAAGCGATGCTTAACCAATCGTTCAACCAGTACCGTAACCGTTTTATTCGCCTTGTTGCTGGTAACCGTACCGACCATTTGTCTTTTTATTCCTCGTTGTTTCATGCCAGCCACTATTCTTTGTCTTCCTGTTGGTTTATGGTGACTTCTCCGATGATGGTCTTTAACCTGGCAATTTCTCGTTTCGTCAGTTTCATTCTTTGAGGATTTTCAAGCTGACCGATTTCATGTTGAAATCGCAAATTAAATAATTCCTCCTTCAAATCGGATACTTTGCGATGCATTTCTTCCAGGTTTAAGTCTCTAATCTCACTGGTTTTCATATGCTATCGCTCCTCTCGATAAATTTGGTTTTTACCGCAAGTTTATGGGCTGCCAGCCGCAATGCTTCTGAGGCCATTTCCCTTGAAACCCCCTGCATTTCATAAAGTATCCTGCCGGGGCGGATAACGGCTTCCCATCCTTCGGGAGCACCTTTGCCTTTACCCATTCTGACCTCGGCGGGTTTTTTGGTAAACGGTTTATCCGGAAAAATACGAATCCAGATACGACCCCCTCTTTTGATATGCCGGGTCATCGCAATACGGGCTGCTTCGATTTGTTTGGCGCTTATCTTCCCGCATTCAGTAGCCTGCAAACCGAATTCTCCAAAATTCAATGTGCAGCCCCGACGGGCGACACCTCTCATTTTTCCTTTTTGCTGTTTTCTAAATTTTACCTTTTTGGGGCTCAGCATTTCCTTGTCTCCTATGGTTGGCTGTGCATCAAGCGCTCCGCGCTATCTTTATCAGGCCGGTTAACCCTCAACCCGTAATACACAACCCGCGACGTGCAACTCGTAACCCGTTACCCGTAACAACTAGCTTGCGATCTCCACTTGATCTTTCTTTAGTATTTCTCCTTTGAAAACAAAAACCTTAACGCCGATGATTCCGTAGGTGGTGCGGGCTTCGATAAAACCGTAGTCGATATCTGCTCTGAGCGTATGCAACGGCACCCTCCCCTCTCGATACCATTCGGTCCGAGCCATTTCAGCTCCCCCCAACCTTCCGGAACAAATAATTTTCACCCCCAGCGCGCCGAAGCGCATCGCCGAGGTAACGCCGCGCTTCATGGCACGCCGGAAAGCAACCCGTCTGACAATCTGCAGCGCTACATTTTCTGCAACCAGCTGGGCTTCGATCTCCGGTTTTCTAATTTCCTGAATGTCGATCAGTACCTCGTGGGTGGTCATCTTCTCGACATCTTTTTTCAGTTGCGATATTTCAGATCCTTTCTTACCGATCACAATCCCCGGCCTGGAGGTATAGATTCTCAACCGGACCCGCTTGGATGATCGTTCGATTTCAACCCTGGAAACGCCTGCGTGATAAAGTTTTTTTTTGATAAACGTTCTTAGCTTATGGTCCTCCAGAATATACTGGGCATAATTCTTCCCACCGAACCATCGCGATTCCCAAGTTTTAACGATTCCAAGTCTTAATCCGATTGGATTTACTTTCTGACCCAAGCTTTACCTCCTTTGGCTATGCCGACGCTTCCTCAGCTAAAATAACAGTAATGTGGCTGGTTCTCTTCAATATTCGCGTCCCCCTACCCCGTGCTCTCGCCTTCCAGCGTTTCAAACTAGGTCCCTGGTCCGCGGTAATGTTCCGGATAACCAGCAAATCGATATCAATGTTCGCGTTGTGATCCGCATTGGCAACGGCTGAGCGGACAATTTTTTCAAGTATACTCGCCGCTTTTTGAGGCATAAATTTAAGTATTTGAATCCCGCTTTCCACAGGTTTGCCTTTAACGGCATCAATCACCTTATGCACTTTGCGCGGTGAAATGCGAACATATTTTGAAACCGCTCTAACCTCCATATCGCTAATCCTTTTTGCTTAATCGTAAAAGCCTCGGAATTGAAATTACCGCTTCAATTTCGATTTTTTGTCACCGGCGTGTCCATAAAAGGTACGGGTAGGTGAGAATTCACCCAATTTGTGCCCCACCATATTTTCTGATATGAACACCGGTACAAATTTGCGGCCATTATGAACGGCCAGTGTGATCCCAACCATTTCCGGTACAACCGTTGAACGTCTTGACCACGTTTTAATAACTCTGTTGCTGCGGGTCTCCTGGGTCACCAGCACTTTATTCATGAGTTTCGGTTCAACATATGGACCTTTTTTTAACGATCGTGGCATAGATACTCCCACCCTGAGTTGTTATTAGTTAATTGGATATAAGTTGTTCGTTATTTGATGGGCATTCTTCCGAACGGTTATCAATACCTATTTCTTCGTACGTTTTTTAACGATTAGACGATCACTGCTTTTATTCTTGCGCGTCTTGTAGCCCTTGGATGGAGCCCCCCATGGACTGCATGGATGTCGCCCGCAGGAAGATCTTCCCTCGCCACCGCCCATGGGGTGGTCTACCG
>JARFPZ010000279.1 GCA_029288035.1 Desulfosarcina sp. | reverse complement strand
AAAAGTATCCTACATTCTTTTCATTTTTGTAAATATCAATGCTCGCCCGGGCCCTGGTCTTATGTTTCAAAGCCAGTTGGCCCATTTCTATTGGTAATTTCCAGGTCCAGATAAGGTTACCGTTAAGATCGGGTTGGAGCCTGATTGTATCGGAATCAATGATAGGTAATGCGATGTGTCTATTGAATTTAAACGTACGTTCGGCAATTTTCCCATCGGCTGTTTTAACTTTCAATCCGTACATTCCAGGGTTTAAAGAGCCCATAATTTCGGCATAATACCAGCTGTCAATCTGCCAGCCCTTTTTGTAAAACCACTGACTGTTTTTGGAATCATAAGTTCCAAAGATTTCTTCAACTGAATCAAAATTAAGCGGAGCCAATTTCAACTCTTTCTTATTAGAATCATACAATATGATCTCTTTTACGCGCCGCTTATCCGTTAAATAATTGCCATGGTCATCTATCAATCCAAAACCGAGTCGATTTAAAGCTTTCCCATTTCCGTACTCTCGGTGTTGAACATGCATCCAGGAAATCTCTGCAGATCGGGCGTTTCCTGTGACATAAAAGGATATACAAAGAATAAGAAGAATTACTTTATTCACTTTTACATTCCTCCATTGTAATAGATCAACCACAAGGTTTTAGGCCACAAAGATTATTCTGCTTTAACCTTTATCTCCCTTACGCATCGAAAGCCGACCTCTCCAAAACCCTCCCAAGGAAAGCGTTGGACGGCCGATGGCAGAACCACAAATTCCACATCTTTTATTTTATCTCTCGATGTGGCGTCAGAAACCTTAAGGCCCCATTCCTTAATATGTTTATTCAACCCCCGGATGCCATATTTATTGGGTTGGTCATTTATAACAGAAGATAATTTTGAGTTGGAAGATTTAGGCCGGGAAATATCACCCTCTGCTTGAGAGTGCATCTGACCATGCATTGACTGCCCATTTTTTTCCTCCCAGGAATCATCGCCATAATGGGGAGATATTTCTGTCGGGGAGTCATCGTTTCCCAAAGCGTGCAGCCATTCCGAATAGGTAGGCAGTCGTCTTTTGTAATATCGGGCATATGAGGATGCTCCGTAAGCCGTCACCCGAAGCGTCGGCAAAGAGGCATACGCTATTTTGCTGACTTTGAACTCGCCTTTTTGAAAAACAATTGGTTCATAATTCTCCATTACTTCGCCTAAAAGAAGCCAGATTTCATCCTCAGCGCGAACCACAACTCTTTCTACACGAATCATTGAAAGGTTATGGTTTAAAAACTCAACGTACTGGTGATTTGTGACAAGGGCTTCATCCATGTAAAAGGGATTGACCCTCACCGGTCGTTCAGACTGTGAACTATTGTTTGCAGGCAAGGTAACCGCCCCTGCCGGTATAAAATGCATGGATGCTCCGTCTTCGCTTAGAATTGACTGTTTTGGAGTGTTTGACAGCATTATTTCAATGGGGGAAGATTCGTTAGGATAGGCTTTTTTTACTTCTTTGTTAGTTATCGATAAACTTTTTAGTACCTGTGATGAATTGCCGGGTTCTCCCACTAAATGCCAGATCGTCATGGCTGTTACTGCAATCACTGCGATCGCAACCCCTGTCCAAATCCACTTAGGATTATGCAGAGATGGAGAACGCTTCGGGCTAGGTAAAAGTTCTGTGGTCAGCTGCTTTTTATAGACATCAAGTGCTTCTATAATAGCCGTTCGCAATTGGGCAACCGACTCATACCGATTTTTTCTGTCTTCAGCTGTCGCATCTTGGATGACCCTATCCAGTTTCTCAAAAAATGGAGATTCAGCGTTCGGTAAGCTGACGGTTTTAAACGGTAATGTACCTTCACTAATCTTCCCGGTGATGGCCTCAAAAAGAATTTTGCCTAAAGAATAGATATCGGCCCGTTGGTCGGCTTTTCTGAAATCAAAAAAGTGTTCCGGAGACATGTAATGAGCGGTGCCCTTTACATCCATGGACTGAGTTACAGGTTTTAGACGCGTGGAACGAGCCAGTCCGAAATCGGCAATCTTGGGAGTTGTGCCATCCATCAGGATATTTTCGGGTTTAATGTCACGGTGGACAATATCAACGTCATGGATAGCATTGACACCATCTAAGACCGGGAGGAAATACTCTTCCATCCAGTCTTTGGTAAGATCCTGTTCGGGATAAAAACCTTCTTCCGACATGGTGAAACGCAGGGTGTCCCCCGGAATATACTCCATGACAATAAATTCAACGGGGCAATCGCCTGTTTCCCTTTGGATCACAGCAGAACCATAATCGAAAATTTGCAGTACATTCGGAGAACGAACCTGGGCCATGGCGTGAACTTCGCGTTTGAATCGCTGGAAGGCGCTTTCAATCTCGTCCGGATTATCCTCGAAATCCTTTAACAACTTTTGCGAGACAACCTTAATGGCCACATCACGTTTAAGGTTCAACTGATGGGCCAGATAAATCTCACCCATTGCGCCCTTGCCGATAAGCTCAAGAATTACCCACTTATGGTTAAACACATTTCCGGGTTCACAAATATTGATACGACAGTTTGACATATTGGAGTGAATCATGGCTACCAATACAAATCAGAAATCAAATACAAATTTCGCTTTCCTTTAGACCTTAAGGAAAATTGATGCCGTATGCTTTCAATGCCTCTTGATCAAAGCATATGGATGTCTTCCCGAATTCCCGAAATATTCTTTTGTGCAGCTGGGACTGAGACTGGATTATTTGTAAACTCTCTCAACTTTTCTCCTTATATCACCGTGGCGATAGGATTTACAGCAAGTGGTTTTCCTGAAGATTCTCGGGGAATGGTCACCGTGAATGTGGCACCTTTCCCCTGCTCGCTGCCAGCTTGAATGTCGCATCCCATATCACGCAGCACTTTACGACAACTGGCCAGAGCTAAGCCTTGACCCATTTTTTTAGTTGTGAAAAAAGGTGTGAACATTTTGGGAAGATGCTCCGGCTTGATGCCAGGGCCTTCATCTTCTATTTCCAGTGTACAATAGCTGCCCTTGCGGTGAGTCCGGATTTGAATCATCTTCCCAGCGTCTGTAACTTCCAGGGCATTTTTCATTATCTGATCTATGACCCCGCCGATCTTCTCAATGTTTATTTCTGAAGGACACCCGTTTTCATCCAGCTTCGCTTCCAGTTTGACGCCGGCTTTATTGGCGAGCTTCTTATATTCATTCAACTTTTCGCGAATTATTAGATTCAGGTCATAGGAAAACAACTGGACGCTTTCTTTGGGGGCAAACGAGGCTAGCGTTTCGACCATTTTTTCCAGACGGGCCATCTCCCCTTCAAAATCACCCTCCAGTTCCGTCCATTTTAACTCCCTGCCCTTTCCAGCAAGCCGCTTAAGAGCAGCCAAAAGATCTTGCATCTCGTGTCCGACTGCGGTTGCGGCGCGGCCCAGCAGGGCCATGTTTTCAATTCCCAGCACCTCTTGCTGCCGTCGCTTTTGCCGATCAACCAGATAGCCAAGTATTATGGCCACCAAAATGAATATCAGGATTTGGAACCCTATCGTCAGGGTTGTGCTTTGAGGGGTATTTGAGAAATGAACCTGGGGTACATAAATGATACTGACAACTACGGATGTGACCAGACCAAATTTGATACCGAACCAGAAGCTGGCCAGCAAAATCGGGATGAAATAGAGTTCCCGGTGAAGGATGTGCAATTCTAATCGGCCATGCATAGTTCCGTAATGCAGTGCGGTGATTATAGCCACTAGTATGACAATCATAGCAACTTTAAACAGTTTTACAAAATCGCTCATATTATCCTCCATGTCCGCCTCATGATTCTATAAAGCAATGATGGTGCCATCAATATAAGTAATTGTAATTATAATTATATCAAATGGTTACAATGGGACCCAATTAATGGTTGGATAATTTTTACACGCTTTCTATCGATTATACCGTTAAGGTGCGAAAAGAATTCACACAGATGTCACCTCTCCTTTCACTCAGCCTATTGTCATTGGGGCAGTCGATTTTAGAATCTATTGGGGTCAAACCGGAAATGAAATATAGATCTGACTTATATTCAGATTGATCTTTGGCATTTTAGTGGCACATTTTTTGAATCATACTACTTGAATGGGAGTAATTCCTAACATCATTGGATTAAAAATCTTGCAATCAAGATCTTAATTTCTTAAAGTTGATGCAAAGTTAAGACTATTTATTTAAGAAAGTATTCATTATTTGAAATTATTATGCAGGTTTTTCCAATTAAAAAACTGTATCTGCCGGCCTTATCCATTGTAGCCGTTGGAATTATCCTTTTAGTTCTGATCAGCATATCTACCTACCGTAACCTGGATCGTCAGAAAACCATAGCTCTCAGCTTTCTTCACCGGCAGGGAGAAGGATTGATACTCTCCCTTGAAGCGAGTGCCCGCACAGGAATGAAAACCCTCATGTGGCAGGAAGTGTCTTTAGGCAGTCTTTTACAGGAAACGGCTAAAAGTAAGGATATTGCATACGTTTATATTATTGATGAGCATGGGGCAATCGTCCACCATTCAGATTCTTTAAAAACACGGGTTATTGTTGACTGGAAACCTGATATTACCCAAGAAGATCAGATTGACACCCGGTTCATTACGCTACCCGACGGCACACATATATATGAGCTCGCGAAATTTTTTTCACCGATGTATGAACCTACAATGACGCACCATAGAAATAGCCAGATGGGTTTGGACTCAAAACAACTGGGATACTCTCATTCGCATCGTGGAGATACCATTTTACTTGGTATGAAAATGACGGCTTATGAACAAGCGCGTCACGCCGATATTCAGCATGCTTTTATTATGGCAGCCATAATTTTAATTCTTGGATCGGGGGCACTTTTTTTTATCTTTGTTATCCAAAATTACTACCTTGTGGATAAAACCCTGAAACAAACAAAGGATTACACCCGTGAAGTAGTTGCTAGCATGGCCAATGGATTAATTAGCATCGATTCCGAAGGAAAGATTGTTTCCTTTAACTTATTAGCTCTCGAACTTCTCGGTATAGAGGAATCAGAAGCGCACGGTATGGATCTAAGGATCTTGATCGACTTTGAAAAATCTGGCATCCAGAGCACAGTGAGTGAATGTATTCCCGTGCTGGATTTTGAAATCCATCATCAACGTGAAGCCGACGCAATGGTCTCACTGGCATTGAGTGCGACACCAATTAAAGGTGGAGAAGGGGGGTGTGCTGGAGCAGTGATAGTGCTGCGGGATTTGAGCGAAATTAAATTATTGCAGGAAAAGGTAAAGCGCTCTGAAAAACTGGCTGCTATCGGAGAGCTAGCCGCTAGTGTTGCCCATGAGATTCGTAACCCTTTGAGCTCGATTCGCGGTTTTGCACAATTTTTGAGACACTCCTTGAAAGATAAACCGCAAGAAAAAGAATATGCCGAAACAATGGTTACCGAGGTCGACCGCATAAATAGAGTAGTTACCGATCTGCTCACATTTGCACGGCCAATGACGGTTGAAATATCTCCAACGGATATTCCAGAACTTATTGAACATTCCGTCCGGTTGGTTGAAGCAGATGCCATGTCTCGTGACGTAAATATCCAAATGAATATTTCAGATTTATCCAAGCTCCCATTGGACGCCAATCAAATAACTCAGGCGCTCTTAAACCTTTTGCTCAACGCGCTGCAAGCGTTGCCTCCTAAAAGTAACATTGAGATTGGCGCTGAGTTGGATGCGTCTGACTCACGGCTTCATCTTTGGGTAAAAGACGATGGTCCCGGTATCCCTAAAAATCTAATAGAAAAAATCTTTGATCCCTTTTATACAACCCGCGAAAAAGGCACTGGACTTGGTCTTGCCATTGTCCATAAAATTGTTGAAAATCATAACGGCGAAATAAGAGTAAACAGCCCGCCCAAAGCAATGACCCGGGGTTGCTGTTTTTCCATTTTAATACCGATTATCGCCGGCGGTAAAACAAGAGGTAATTTTAAAAGGCCGGGGAACAAAAAGATTCTGCATAAGGGGGACGAATGAGACCAAAAATCCTGGTAGTCGACGATGAACATGCTCATCGACAGATGATCGAGGCCGTCCTCTCAGCCGAAGGCTATGAAATTGCGCAAGCTGATAATGGGCAGGCTGCCATTGATGCTGTTACAAAAAAATTCTATGATCTGGTCATAATGGATATTCGTATGCCAGAGCTCGGTGGAATTGAAGCGCTTAAGAAAATAAAAACGATCAGCCCGGGAATACCTATCATTATCATGACCGCCTATGCCTCGGTCGGCACGGCCGTGGATGCACTCAAATCAGGTGCATCAGATTATTTGACAAAACCGCTGGATATCGAAGAGCTTAAGCTTCTGGTCGCTAAAACCCTGCGAATCCACAAACTCGAAGAGGAAAACATTTACCTCAAAGAAAGACTAAACGATCGCTTCGATTTTTCGAACATCATCGGCCAAAGCCCGGCAATGAATAAGCTGTTTGAAACCATGGCGTTGGTTGCCCCCTCTGAAGCCACAGCTCTCATTGTTGGTGAAAGCGGGACAGGAAAGGAGCTGATAGCCAACGCCATACACCAGAACAGCCCGCGCAAGGACCGGCCCTTCATAAAAGTCAATTGTGCCGCCTTGCCTGAAACACTTTTAGAGAGTGAGCTGTTCGGCCACGAAAAGGGCTCCTTCACTGGAGCGATAGCTCGTAAACAGGGTCGTTTTCAACTGGCCCACAAATCTTCCATTTTTTTGGACGAGATCGCTGAAATGGCACCTGCTACCCAGGCTAAAATTCTGCGGGTGCTTCAGGAACTAGAATTTGAACCTTTAGGGAGCACCCAATCGATAAAAGTAGATACCCGCGTGATTGCGGCCACCAACAAAAACCTTGAAGAGGAAATTGCCGCAGGTCGTTTTCGGGAAGACCTCTACTATCGACTTAATGTGGTAGCCCTTGATGTACCGCCGCTGCGTGAGCGTCGCGAGGATATTCCATATTTAGCGGATTCTTTTCTGAAGCAATATGCAGATAAAAATCGCCGTCTCATTCAAGGATTTACTCCAAGGGCAATAGATTTACTTATGCGCTACGATTGGCCCGGAAATGTGCGCGAACTGGAGAATGTCATTGAACGTGCAGTAATCATGTCAAGGGCTGAGGTAATCACTCCTTTGGAATTCCCAAATGATTTACAGGAATTAGATGAAGAACTAAAAGATTCGCAAGTTAATTTAACCCCGGGTAGATCACTCAAGGAAGTCGAAAAAGCGATGATCCTGCGGACACTGGAAGAAACCGGCGGCAATCGTACCC
>JARFPZ010000174.1 GCA_029288035.1 Desulfosarcina sp. | reverse complement strand
TATATTATCATATTGCTGTCTTCCCTGGGGATTGCGTTTTAATCCCATTGCTGTTGTTTCAGGACAGGGATATTGGATAATACCTACCCGTAATTTCATTAAATAATCCATTAATTCATGTGACAAAGGAAAATTCTGTCCAAGAACATGCACACGGCAGTAGGGATTAATTAAACATTGTGCAACTAAAATGATTTTTTTGTCTTTTTTACTCATAATTATCTTCCTTTACCGCATCTTAACTAAATATGGTAAGGTTCACAAAATTGTGACTACTTGCCTTCTGGAATTAACAATATTTTCAGATAGTAAAACGATATCACTACGTTTTTCTCATTCTTATCTGGTTTGGGGTCCATATTCAACTATTTTATTTCATCAAATAAAAACAGAGGACTAGGTTTTTAGAATCTCCGCCTTTTTTCGGGCGGCATAGTCCTTCAATTCCTTTTCGAGGCCTTCATCCATTCGAGGCTTCTCGTAGCTTTGGAGGCGTTGCTGAAGGTTGGCAGTTGCTTCGTTGTCGACACGATGAGCACCCCGTTGAAACCACTCCGGATATGCACGCCGGTTGAAAATACCGGCCTGTGACAGCCTGCGAAATCTTTCAAACGTCGTGGGGTGTGTCAGATATTCACCGCCCACGCCGACGCTTTTGATGGTAGCCACATCCAGTGTTTCAGGAGTGATAAGAACCTGACCCATTACGGTTCGTATCATTCGGCAAACTTCTTCATCGATCAACCATTTCTCAAAACTCATGGCCATAAAGGAGCTGATCTGGCCGCAAGCATGTATAATTAAGTTGGCGCCATTGCGGATCACCGTGCTCATCAACAGCGTCCCTTCCGCCAGCGCTTGAGCATCCGGTAGGTGGGCATCCGTCAAGATGCCGCCCGTTCGGCAGGGCAGCCGATAAAACTGTGCCAGTTGCACGGTAGCCGACGCAATCAGACATGTCTCGGGTGCGCCGACGGCAGCTATGGTTGTCTTCATGTCCAGGGGCGCCGAAGTGGACCCATAAATAACCGGGGTTCCCGGGCCGGCAAGCTGGGACAATACCAGCCCCCCAAGTATCTCGGCGTTGAGCACAACCATCAATCCCGGGAGACTTAAGGGTCCGCTCATACCGGCCATGATCATGTTGGTAATGACCAACGGCTGGCGGTGCTTGGCCAACTGAAGAATGGCATAGGTCTGCTCTTCACTATATTGGAGCGGAGATGTCGGACTGATGACGCTGGCAAATGTCGCTTTCGTGTTTAAGTCATCCCCGCCGCCGGTTAGAATCTGGGCCACCGCGATCGTATTTTCCACATTTATCCGGGAATCAAACCCTACAAGAAAAGGTTTATCGCACATCACAATCGTGTTGACCAGAAGATCCAGATGGGCGACCAGCGGAGATAGGTCATTGGGCTGAACCATCAAACTATCGATCATGTCCAGTTGGGTGGACGTCTGCACCAGTTTGCAACAGGTTTGAAAATCCGAAAGGGTCGCCGGCCGTTGTTGCCCGGCCGCTGTCGCAATATTCGGCGCCCCACCGGTCGGCAAGAGAACGTAATCGTCCCCACCCACCCATACCGACCGCAAGGGATTCCAGGAGTGAATTCGAAACCGTTCGGGAACCCTCTCGAGGGCTTGAACAACATCTTTCTCTGAGATGTACACGCGGGAACCATCAATTCGGAAGCCATTTTTCCTGAAAAGCTCGATCGCACCTGTGTTATGAAACCGGATGCCGGTGTTCTCCAGAATATCCATCGACGCATCATGCACCAGGTTCAGTTCCGATTTGGAGTAGGTCTGCATCCTATCAACGATCAAATTGTTCCTCCCGGATTAATTGCTGCATAAACTGATCGGTTCCAGGTTCAAGGTACACGCCTGCCCTGGCGCGACGAGATGCGGCTACACAATTGTTTTCATTTTCTACAGACTTGGTATTCCATCTCCACATCCTGACAATCCAGGTCTGGGCCAGGGGTTCAAAGGTTAAAAATGTTTGAAACTCATTATTATATCGATCAAGATACGAAATACCCGATCTCACCCATTGGGTGAAAAGGCGCAAATTGGGTGAAAAGGCGCAAATAACACATAAAGGCCAAATCCCCCTGATAGAAGCGGGGAGGGAGTTTTCAACCCAGAACTTTGAACTCTGAAACGTTCAACCCTGGTATTGGCAAGAATACACATGAGTGATTTGAAAATCAACGATACAGAGAAAACAATTGAACAAAATAGGAGCGAGTGGTATCTCATAAGTAGGTTTAGGTGCCAATCAGCACAATTTCGGCCGTTTATATCATTAAGGAGCTTTGCAATGAACATCGCTGTTGTCGGCGGCGGGATCCGCTGTAAACGATTAATACAAGTGATTCAACGCCACGAATTTCAGGAGATTGATCCCAAAGTTGTTGCCGTGGCAGACTTGAATGATGATGCCCCCGGTTATGTAAAAGCGAAAAATAACGGGTTGTTCGTCACCCATGATTACAATGATTTTTTTAAAAGAGACGACATCGATCTTATCATCGAACTCACCGGCAATATGGATATCTACAATGATATCCTCAGCAAAAAGAGGAAGACCGTCCGGGCCATTGCCAATCGAACGGCCCAGCTTTTCTGGGAAATTTCACGGGTATCGATCTTGCAGAAAAAAACCGATCAGGAGCTTAAGGAAACCCGCGCAAGATATAAGATGATCATCAATGAGCTGATCCAGGAGGATGTACTGGTCATCGCCTATGATTACAAGATTATGGACATCAATGACAGCCTCCTGAATAGACTGGGTCTTCAACGCAAAGATGTCATCGGACGGTACTGCTATGAAATTACCCATCACCAGGACCTGCCCTGTTCAGGAGAGCATCATCCCTGCCCATTGATAGAGACCATGAAGACGGAAAAGCCGTCACAAACCACTCACATCCATCTGAACAGAGATAAAAAGAAAATTTACTACTCCATTTCCACCTACCCGCTCCTCGAAAATGGTGATGCGATCGGTGCCATTGAAATATCCAGAGACATCACCAAGGATATCAATGTGCAAAAGACCATGATGCAACAAGAAAAGCTGGCTTCTGTCGGACGTCTGTCGGCCGGTGTTGCCCATGAAATCAACAATCCCCTGACGACTATTTTGACCACTGCCATGCTGATCCAGGAGGAACTTGATCCTCAGGATCCAAATTACCAGGAACTGGAAACTATCACCAAAGAAACCCTTCGTTGCCGAAAAATAGTTTCCAGCCTGCTCGATTTTGCCCGTCAATCGACACCCGCCAGAAAACCGTGTGATATCAATGACATCGTTAATGAGAGTGTTGTTTTGACCAACAAACAGGCGGCCTTTAAGGATTTGACCTTAAGTTTCGAACCGGGGACAGGTATACCTCATGTTCTATTGGACAAGGGCCAGATCCAGCAGTCGGTGATTAATTTGATCATCAACGCCGTCGAAGCCACCGAAGCCGGTGGAACCATATCGATTTCCACCGCCTATAAACCAGAACTGGAGACCATCGAGATAGCGGTGAGTGACACGGGAGAAGGAATCAGCGAAAATGACCTGGTCCGAATTTTCGATCCCTTTTATACGACCAAGGACACCGGCAATGGACTCGGGTTGGCCATCACCCACGGAATCATCGAACAGCACAACGGAACCATCGGAGTTGAAAGCAAATTAGGCCAAGGCACCATCTTTACCATTAAGCTTCCGGTGACACCTGGAGTAATCCATGCCGCATCATAATCCTCGCATCCTGATTGTCGATGACGAACTCAATATCTGCCGCAGCTGTACCAAGGTATTGTCCAAGCTGGATTATGAAGTGAATTATGCCCTGAACGGTTACGATGCCTTAAAAATGATGGACACCGAACCGTTTGACATCATCATCACCGATCTAAAAATGAGCAGTTTGGGTGGGATGGAGGTTCTGCGCCGGGTAAAAGACGCTTATCCCGACACGATTGTGATCGTGATGACCGGCTATGCCAGCGTTTCCTCGGCCGTTGAAGTCATGAAAATGGGTGCCTTGGATTACCTTCCCAAGCCGTTCACCCCGGATGAACTGCGGGCTATTGTCCGCCAGGCTGTCGCAGAAAGAGAGATTCAGCTTCAAAATCGAAGACTGCAGCAGCAAATAAAAAAAAGCACGCCGCTTTCACACCAGCTTATCGGTAACAGCCCGAAAATCAAACAGGTGATCTCCATGATCCAGAAAGTATCACCCACCGATTCCACGGTTCTTGTACACGGCGAAAGCGGAACCGGCAAAGAACTGGTGGCCAGAGCCGTGCATGCCAACAGTCGTAGGAGCAAAGAAGTTTTTTTTGCAGTGGACTGCGGTACATTGTCGAGCAATTTACTGGAAAGCGAATTGTTTGGTTATATGAAAGGTGCCTTCACCGGAGCAGATAAAGATAAAGAAGGCATTTTCAAATTAGCGGATGCAGGTACCATTTTTCTCGATGAAATCAGCAATATCGGCCTTGAGGTTCAAGGCAAACTGTTGCGATTTATAGAAACCCGGGAATTTTTGCCATTGGGCGCTCGCAAGCCGTCGAAGGTTAACATCCGCTTAATTTTCGCAACCAATAAAAATCTTCAGGAAATGGTGGCCGGCGGTTCTTTCCGGGAAGATTTTTATTACCGCATCGATGTTTATCCGATCCTGTTACCGCCGTTAAGGGATCGGAAAACAGACATCTTACCGATTGCCTATCATTTCTTGAATCAGTTTAGTGAAAATATGGGCAAGCAGATCAAGGGCTTTGCCAAAGAAACCGTGGCCCGCTTAACGGAATATGACTGGCCCGGAAATGTTCGGCAATTACGAAATACAATAGAAAGGGCGACAATAATGTGCGAAAGCGATCAAATTTCACTGAACGACCTGCCGATGCCGGGAGATATGAGCGATATCGATCAGTTGCTGGAAAATATTCCCTCAACCAATGAGGAGTTAAAACGCATCAAGAAGGAAATCCGCCAGAAAGCCGTGGGCAAAGTCGAGAAGAATTTCATTTTGCGAGCGCTGGAGAAAAATAAGTGGAATGTTACCCAGGCCGCCCAAAGCGTCGGATTACAACGCAGCAATTTTCACAATTTAATGAAAAAATACAGCATCACAACTCAACAGCGCAATCACTTCCAACAATAATAGTATCAAAAAATGATTCACTGTATAAAAAATTTATACATCTCTCAAACCACGTCTCAATTCCTTCAACAATCCCTGGTGTAAAAATAAACAGCCCAGCCAATTTATTATATTTTCAATAAATATCATATTGTTATACTATCAGCTACCGTACGATTTCCCGAATCTGCCTTTATCGTCCGAACTGTCCTAATTCCCCCATCTAAAGGAAAAAAATATATTTTTTTTATACTCTACTCATTGGGCCCACACAATGCTGATAAAATTTACCAATATATTTCGGTGTGTTATGCGAATACTTGGTAAATGGCATGGAATCTGCTTTGACATAAGAAAGTTCAATTAAAAAAATATCTTTAACGCTCCTCATTATAAAAAAATCCAAGGAGGAAAATATGGAAGCACCCGCCAAAATCATTGTGGTCGATGATGAAAAGCAAATCTGTCGAAACGTCGCCAAAATTCTTTCCAAAAATGATTATGAGGTCACCCACGTGTTGAGCGCCCAGGAAGCCTTGGATAAAATGGCCACGGACAGCTACTCGCTTCTGATTTCCGATATCGTGATGCCGGGCAAAAACGGCCTTGAACTGCTCAAGATGGTAAAAAAAGAATGGCCGCTGACCAAAGCGATCATGATGACCGCCTATGCCGCCACCGATACCGCCATGAAAGCCATCCAACTGGGCGCCCTGGACTACATTCCCAAACCCTTCACACCCGACGAACTCAGAACCACTGTAGAGCAAGCGCTATCCGGCAAACTGGCTGAAGCCCCGTCCACCGAAGCTGAAAAAGAGGCCATTGACGTTATCGATATCGATATGCCTTTTGAAGCCGAGGAGGTGGCGAACGCTGTTGGCGAAGACTATGCCGCCATGTTGGGGCGCTCGGACATGCCGATCGTAGAAGTAAAAATATCCGAACCGCTGGAAAACTTCTGTGAGGTCGGCAATATGGTCTG
>JARFPZ010000151.1 GCA_029288035.1 Desulfosarcina sp. | reverse complement strand
GATATCCAGCATCTGGTCCTTTTCTTCTGATTTTGTCTCAGTTGCATCATCGGCAGCCTTCTCGGCTGTTTCGGTTACGGTCTCAACTGCCTCGCTGGCAGCTTTGGCCGCCTCCGTGACGTCTTCGGCAGATTCCTGCGTTCCCTCTGTCTGCGCTTTCGCTTCTTTTTTCTCGACCTCGGTGAGGGCTTCTTTAGCCTCATCGATTGATTCTTTGACTTCGCTCTGTTTGATCGCCTTGTCTTTTCGCTTGACTTCGATTTCCGCCTGACTGATCTCAGCTACCTTGGCCTTCAGTAGTCCAAGCCAGGCATCGGCTTCGACAAACAACTCATCGGTAGTCAACGGTTTGACCAACAACTCCAATTCATCGACAGGTATCGATGCATCGGCAATCGTGACCGGTTCCGGAGGCGGTTTCTGCTTGGCTTTTTCCTCCGCGCATAGCGGTGTAGACGTGACAAACAGCATAAAAAAACAAAAGCTCATAAGTATGCGACAGGTGGCTTTTTCCAGCATAACGGTCTCCTCCCAGTTAAACAAAATGTACTGGAATTTCTATAAATTATTTAGAATAACTGATTTATTTACGAGGCCTGAGGTTCTGCTTCGCGCATGGTAAGGATATTAAACATTATAATCTTATCGTCAATCCTGCCGGTGGATAGACCATTGATCTAACAGTTGTAAATCGAAAATGTAGCCATTCCTAAAAAAGCATGATCAATCTGCCGGATTTGACGCTTTGAATGCCTTTCCTTTCTCGAAAAAGTAGGGGAAAAGGGGAAACATTCCAGTCGAATGTTTCCCCTTCAGCGAATGCTTCCCCCCCCCCATTATTGAGCGGGAGCCCTGAACTCGACCCGGCGGTTTTTGGCCCGCCCCTGCGGGGTGTCGTTCGAAGCCACGGGGTTAGCAGACCCGTAGCCCTTGGCGGTCAGGCGAACAGGGTCAATTCCCCTGGAAATCAGGTAGGCCATCACCGATTCAGCCCGTCTCTGTGACAATTGAATGTTGTAGTCTTCCTCGCCGATGCTGTCGGTGTAGCCCTGGATTTCAATGTTAAGATCCGGGTTGTCGTTGAGCACCATCACGGCTTCATCCAGGATCGGATACCGCAGCCTTCGAACTGCATGTAGTCGGTATCCTCGGTGTACTTGGCATCCACACGCACTTTCAAGGGAAATGTTTCGCCGGACGTGGTGTCTTCGCACAGTACTTTGAAAATTTCCACGATCAACATTCCATCTTCGGTCCGCGCACGGTAGCTGGTCACATCGGCATCCTGAGCTTTTGCTTCTCTGCCCGGCGGCGTGTTCAACTCCGCCAGGGCGGTCAACGACTTGAACCGCATAAACTTGTCGAAATTGATATCCAGCGACCACGAGGGTTGGCTGCCCAAAGCGTAAAAATCGATTCCTTGCTTCATCTTTTCTTGCATTCGCATGAGCGTGTCGGTATTTTGCATGGCACCGCCATATTGTGCAATTCGGGATAGTATATATTGCTCACTCAAATCGCCGGTAATAATATTTCGGTTGGTGTCCAGCATCAACAGGCCCCGGGGATGGCGGGCAAAAAATTTCATCCCTGCATCGCGCTTATCCAAAATCACCATTTCGCCGTCGATGGTGAATGCCCCGCTGCGCACGACGGCTTGCGCAGACCTGTCTGTGTAAAAAAGTGATTCCGAGTAGGTGCCGTCCATGTTTAAGGTCAGTGTGTACTCAATACCGGGACAATCGGCACACGGCAGATAACCCCCGTATTTATCGGCCAGTCCTCCCGGTGTCTGCGAATTGGCCGGCAAAAGAGCTACGGTCATGACTACGCTTACGTAAATCACGATCAATAACAGGCATTTGTTCATGATACTTTCCTATTTGTTCGTGAACAGTGGAAGCGATTGTCTCTCCAACCGCCGACTTGAATACAACTTTGTCTCCAAGAGTCACCTCATAGAAGCCCGATTTAACCTGGTCGCGTTGCAAGCTTGCGTCTAATGGTGAACAGTTTGATCATCAGTAGCCCGGCAATGAAGCCGCCGATGTGGGCTCCGTAGGCAACACCGCCGCCGGAACCGCCGGAAAACATACCGAGGCTGCTGATGAGCTGAAAAAGAAACCACATACCGATGGCCATTAGGGCCGGCAGCTGAATTACGGAGCGCAAAAACAGCACCCTCACGCGCCGTTTGGGGAACAATAGCAGATATCCTCCCAGAACTCCGGATATCGCCCCGGATGCCCCCAGGCTGGGTATGAGGAGATTTGCGCCCAGAGCGGCGCTGCTGAAAACATGCGCCAGCGACACCAGAATGCCGCAGCATAGATAGAAAATCGTGTACCGCAGATGCCCCAGAAGGTTTTCGATGTTATCTCCAAAAATGTGCAGGTAGAGCATGTTGCCCAGCAGATAAATAATGCCGCCGTGCATAAACATGGAAAAGATCAGCGTCAGGTACACTGACAGCGGTGTCCTTTGCAGCCCTGGAATCCGAACGTTCATGCCGGATTTGGGATCGGCGACGATCCGCTCCTCGGTGACAATGTCCTGTCCGGTAATAATTTCCTGGGGCACGGTGGAAAAGGCGTATGAGAATTGATAGTTCTGCCCCATGCCCTGAAGAAAAAAAAATGATCGCGATCAGGGCATAGTTAACCACCGGTCGAATTCGCTGGTCGGAATTATCATCACTCAGCGGTATGAACATGCTCATTCCCCACAAATTTCACGCAAGTAATTGTGCGAGCCGAGCTTCATCAAGAAATGTCATTAAAAGCCGGTTATTTTCGTCGAAAACCGAGGACGCCGCCTGCTCCTGCCGCGGTTGCGGACGGTAGCAGTGCGACGAGATGGCGCCCCACACCCTCGACACTTTCTCCGACCCATGTGTTGGCTGAATTGATCCACGATTCAGCTGCCGTGCCGTCCCAGCCCCACGAAACCAACAATCCGATGATCGCGAGGGCGGCACCGGTGATGATCGATGTCAGCTTAATCGTGCGGCGCGCACCCCAACCGATGAAGAACCCGGCGAGATAGCTGCTGGTGACCGTCATGACAGCCGGCGCATGGCTCTGAAGCCATGACGCCAAGGCACCGCTCTTAGGCTGTCCCGACACCATAGTGGTGCTGCCGACGAGAAGGGCGACGGCGAGCCATACGGATTTTGCGCTTAACGGCGAGCGTCTTTTGCGCAGCAGTTTTTTCGGGCGCTGCAATTCTTTTGGGTGCAACGGCTCCACCAGCTTTTTTTTGATTCGTCTGAACAAGGGAGATTTCCTTTCCGTCGAACCTTCGTGATACGCCGGGACTCTTTAACCGCCGTGAAAGACCCCGCAGCCGCCTTAGCGGCAGGACCGTCTCATCCTGGAAAACACCTGAAGCGATAAATTAGGCCGAATCCGTTAAGACCCGGCCATGTAGGGTCCGGGCAGGTTCCTATTGCTTGGGGATGCGTATCTTCTGGCCCGGATAGATTAGGTTGGCGTCTTTAATGACTTCCCGGTTGGCTTCGAATATGCGGGGATATTCCGACGCGTTGCCATAGTATTTTTTGGCAATAGC
>JARFPZ010000006.1 GCA_029288035.1 Desulfosarcina sp. | reverse complement strand
TCCATTTTTGATATCTTCCTGGATCAGTTCCTGCCCGGGATCCGAGCACATGAACATATTGGTGTGGGTTACCGTGACTCCGGGAAGATCTTTTACATTTTCGGCCAGCCGATCAACATCCACGTGGTCGGAAATGTTGCCTCCGCAGTGGCAGATATAGACACCAACCTTTGCTTCACCGGTCTCATTTTTTTCGGGTTTGGATGACATACAATAATCTCCTGATGCCAGAGGTCAGATGACAGACTTTGCGCTCATCCTGCTACGACAGCTTGGATTCCGTCCTCTGTCTTCTGTTCTCTGTCTTCTTTTTTTCGTTCCGTATTCCGCATTCCGAATTCCGAATTTAAATCTCTGCCATCTGTCTTCTTTAATTGGAATAAATAATTGGAAGCTTCCATTGCGGCCGCGCCGGCTTCGGCGATGGTATCCACAATGTCCTTGGGGCCTGCCGCCACACCGGCCACAAATACGCCTTCCATGTCGGTCAGCGCAGGAGATATTTTCGGCATGACGGTTTTTATGAAAGCATCCGTATCGGTGGACACCGGACAGACTCCATCCGGATTCCACTCGGGTAACATTCCCAGCGATAGCACCACCAGGTCATGATCGCGGGTTAGCACACCACCCTCGCCTTCCTGATCTTCATACCGCAATTGAACATACTGATTTTCCCCTTGGGAGATTTTGGCCACCTTGGCTTTGACAAACTCGATTCCCATGGCTTTGGCGTTTTGATAAAACTGTTCATACCCTTTACCAAAAGCCCGGATGTCCATATAGTAAATGGTAATATCCGCCAGGGGCAGCGAACCGGACAACAGCATGGCCTGTTTGATGGCATACATGCAGCAAACCCGCGAACAATAGGAAACGCCAATGCTTTTATCCCGCGAACCGGCGCATTGTACATAGGCAATGGAGTCGGGTTCCTTGCCGTCTGAAGGCCGTATTACCCGCTGATAAGGACCGTGAGGCGCCAGCAGCCGCTCCATCTGCATGGAGGTTATCAAGTTTTCAACCTGACCCCGACCGTATTCCTTTTTCTGTTCGGGTGAAGTCAGCTTGAACCCCGTGGCCAGCACAGCGGTTTTGGCATGGATTACAAAATTTTCCGGTCGCTGAAAATAGTCCACCGCCTGGGTCGGGCAGACCCGGGCACATTTTCCGCAAAGCGAACAGTTTTCAACATCCAAAATTGCAAGCTGGGGAATGGCATTTGAAAAAGGAATGTGAATGGCTTTGCGCAGGGTAAATTCTCCCTGTTCTTCATCGGGCACATAGACGGGACACCCGTATTCACACTGGCGGCAGCCGATGCATTTATCCGGATCCACATAGCGGGGACGCTGGGTCAACGAGGCGACGATACCACCCCCATCGCGATCGATGGCACTGACATCGCAATAAGTGAAAATGGATATATTGTCATGGTGAGCCGCTGATGCCATTTTGGGTGTGGTAATACAGCTGGCGCAGTCAAGGGTGGGAAAAACTTTGGAAAGCCGAATCATCTTACCGCCAATGGTGGCATCCTTTTCCACGATGGCCACTTTAAAATTTTGATCCGCCAAATCCAGCGCCGTTTGCAAACCGGCGATCCCACCACCGACAACCATGGCATCAAATTCCATGACATTTAGCTTCCCCATTCTTTCCTCCAGATTTTAGCAAGATGCATTTTGACAACAAAATTACGCCGCCTCCCGGTATTCGGGAGGCCCCAGCTCTTGGATCAGAGCATTCATGTCGTTGACCTCTTTGAGAAACGCCCGATTGCAGACTGTACAGATAGCGGTCAGGCGCAGTCGCCGAATGTCCAGGTTATGTGCTTTCATCAGGGGGTAAATCCGGTCCAGGCGTTTAGCCAGCGCGTGATAGGCGCCGTCGTAAGGGCATTCCTCGCCGCAGGACATGATGATTATTGCGCTGATTCCTTTTTTGAAACAGTCAAGGTAGAACTGCTCCGGGAACAGAACCGGCGCCCGGACCCTGAGAATATAAGTATTGGCCGGATAACTCGAATGGGCTTGTCCCACCGAGTTGGCGCCGGGATAGGCGCAGGTTTCTGTTGCCAGGATCAGGATCTTTCCATCGCTTATGGCGTGGTCCGGAGTTGTCATTGCGCCACCTATTTCTTTCTGCGGACAAAGTGTTTGTCGTAACCTTCTGCTTCGATAACACCGAGGTATTCGTGGCCGACCTTATTAGACCAGGCCGGGATATCCGTTCGGGTGCCGGAATCATTGGAATAGATTTCAAGAACTTCACCAACCTTGACTTTGCCGATGCCCTTCTTGGCTTCCAAAAGGGGTCCCGGGCAGGCGCTGCCTCGGGCGTCCACGGTACTTGATACTTCAATTGCATTTAAATCTGTCATTTTTTGCCTCCTTAGTTAGGTTTCACCGTTTGTTTTTTTTCCAGCGTTATGCGATATAAGGACTCGTCATCCGACATTTCCTCGAGACTGATTAGCTCATAGGCTGAATCCGGTAATACTTTGAAAAGATCTGCCGGCGTATCCGGATCGCTCCAACAGACTTCCAGCGTTTCACCGGGATCCATCAATTTAAGCTCCTGGATCACTTTAAGAAGTGAAAAAGGAACGATGGCGCCTCGCAGATCAAGCTTGTGTTGCATGACTTTCCTCTAGCAGATAACTCTGATATATTTCAGATCTCATTGAGCAAGTTCAATGCCAGGTTTTGCCGGGACAAATACAACATGAGAAATTAAACATGCACTATGAGGATAATTATATATATTCCCGAAACGTTAGATCCAATTGCTGGATCGCTGACAATGAATCGATGTCAATAAAGGCTTGCCGATAAAGTGTTAAAGTGTTAAAAGCAAAAATTGAACATATGTTAAATATTAACAGTAAAATTGAACATGCTTGAACAGGAATTAAACAGATATTGGAAAACGGTGGTGAACACGATTCAGGATGGCGTTATGATTGTCGATACCGAAGGAACCATTGTTTCCGCCAATAAGGCGTTGGAGAAGATAACGGGCTATTCTAGGGCAGAGCTTATCGGAAAATCCTGTACGATCTTAGACTGCAATATTTGCGAAATCGCCCGCGAACGCAAAGGTGAAAAATGGTGTAGCCTTTTCAGAACCGGCGCGGTAAGCATGAGAAAATGCGCATTAATGAAAAAAAATGGCGGCCACACGCATGTGCTTAAAAATGCTTCCCTGCTGCATAACACCGACGGCAACGTCATGGGGGCCGTGGAAACAATGACCGACATCAACGAATTGATCGAAAAAGACACCCAGATTGAAGCCTTTCGCCGCGAATTGAGAACCGAAGACGGATTTCACGGAATATTAGGCACATCCGCACCCATGGAACAGGTATTTGATTTAATTAGCAACGCCTCTCAATCAGATGCGCCGGTGATAATATTCGGAGAAAGCGGCACCGGCAAAGAGCTGGTGGCCAAGGCCATTCATGATACCGGATCCCGCAGAAAAAAGCCTTTCGTAAAGGTCAATTGTGCTGCTTTAACCGAGTCACTGTTGGAAAGCGAGCTTTTCGGACACGTCAAGGGGGCCTTCACCGGTGCCCATCGCAGCCGGGAAGGCCGATTTGAGGCGGCCCACGGCGGGGATATTTTTCTAGATGAAATCGGAGACTTACCCCTATCCACCCAGGTCAAGATGCTGCGGGTGCTGGAGGAGAAGGTCATCGAGCGTGTCGGTGACAACAGGCCTGTTCATATCGATGTAAGAATCATCTCGGCCACCAACCGCAATCTGAAACAACTGGTGGGACGAGGCAGTTTCAGGGAGGATTTCTTTTACCGGATTAACGTCATACCGATTATGGTACCGCCTTTAAGAGAACGGGTGGAGGATATCCCCTTGCTGGCCGATTCATTTTTTCGTCGCATCCAACTTAAAAACGAAAAAAAGATTATGGGAATTTCCAATGAAGCCATGGAGTTACTGATGTCATACACCTGGCCCGGCAATGTCAGGGAATTAAAAAGTGCTTTTGAGTATGGCTTTGTCACCTGCCAGGAATTATTGATCCAGCCCCATCATTTTCCGCCGGCCGTCACCTCTGCACAACCGATTGCTAAAACGATCAAAAAAAACCTTCTCAATCGTGCCGATATGAAAAAGAAGCAGCTGATCGAGGCCCTCGAAAGTGCCAACGGCAACCAGTCACGGGCGGCCGATATCTTGGGGATTTCGCGGGTCACTGTTTGGAATCGCATGAAAAAATATGGTATTACGACGCAGAAAAATATCAACTCCTAAATTTTGGCATTAAATTTGCTTTTATTTACTCGCACAGGGGTTATGACTTGGCATTTACCTCCATCTTAATTTTTAAACCCTGAACTCTGAATGTTTGAATTCTGATACTTTATGCCGGGTTTTGCAAGGGGATATCCCACTTTTTCATATACTTCCATACCGCCGTGCGGCTGACACCGAGCCGGCGGGCAACCTCGGCTTTGTTCCAATCGCTGGTCTCCAGCAGTTTCATCAGCTCTTCCTTTGACAGATTTTTGGCGATTCTGACTTTTCTTGCGGCAGCGCCCGCAATACCTCCCGGCCGGCATTCGTCTGCGGGCTGACGAAGTTCAATCGGCAGATCCGATATCTCGATCTGACCCCGGTTGCATAAAACGAAGGCATGCTCAATGGCATTTTCAAGCTCGCGAACATTCCCCGGCCAGGAGTGGTCCAGAAAAACACGCATAGCATACTGGGAGATCCCCGTGATGCTTTTGCCGGTTTTATGGTTTTGCCGATCGATAAAATGCCGCGTCAAGAGCGGGATGTCTTCTCTGCGTTTTTTGAGCGGCGGCAAGACAATGGGAAAGACTTTCAGCCGATAGTACAAATCATCTCGAAAGAGTCCTTCTTGAACACGGCCGTAAAGATCCCGGTTGGTGGCCGCCATGATCCGGATATTGACCTTGCGGGTTTTCGAATCCCCTACTCGCTCGATTTCTCTTTCTTGAAGCACCCGCAACAGTTTCACCTGAATAAATGGGCTGATTTCGCCGATTTCATCGAGGAATACGGTGCCGCCATCAGCTTCCTCGAATCTCCCCACGCGGTTATGGGTCGCACCGGTGAAGGCGCCTTTGACATGTCCGAAGAGCTCGCTCTCCAGCAGGGATTCGGTTAGGGCCGAACAGTTGACCGCTATCAGCGGGTAGCTCGTCCGCGCGCTGCGCTGATGGATCGCTCCGGCAACCAATTCCTTACCGGTTCCACTTTCGCCCATGATTAATATGGTCGCATCACTGGCGGCGGCGGCATTGATGGCCGCAAAAACCTTCTGCATTTCATGGCTTTTTC
>JARFPZ010000671.1 GCA_029288035.1 Desulfosarcina sp. | reverse complement strand
TTTCTTATACTGGTATCTAACGAAATTGGGTATAAAGTCAAGTGAGTATGCGAGAGTGGCGGAATTGGTAGACGCACTGGACTTAGGATCCAGCTCTGGCGACAGAGTGGGAGTTCAAGTCTCCCCTCTCGCACCATTTTAAAGTCGGAAGGGATAATGATTTAAAGTCGGAAGGGATGATAATGCAAGTATCAGTCGAAGATATCAACAGTGTCAAAAAGACACTCCACATTGAAATACCTGAGGAAAAGGTCGTTCAAGAGCTGGATAAAGCTTACAATAAACTGCGAAAAAAAGCGAAGGTCAAAGGTTTTCGGCCCGGTAAAGTACCCCGGTCGGTGGTGGTGAGGCTATTTAAAAAGGATGTTCATGCGGATGTGACTTCCAGTTTGATCCAAAGTTCCTTTGTGGATGCACTTAAAGAAACCGATCTCAAAATTGTGGGAACCCCGAATGTAGATCCCCCTGAACTGGAGGCTACAGGACCTTACCGCTATGCCGCCACGGTGGAGATTTCCCCTGAGCTTGAAGATATTGAATATCGCAGCTTACCCTTAAAACGGACCAACTACAAGGTTTTGGATGAGGAAATCGAGGCTCAACTCAAGATGCTGCAAAAAAATATGGCTCAGCACCAGAAAATAGAAGAAGATCGTCCGGCCCAAAAAGACGATTTTGTATTAATCGATTTTCAAGGGTTTAGAGATGGCCAGCCGTTTGCCGAAACTGCTAAAACAGAGAATTATAATATGAAAATCGGGGGAGGTTCCATCATTAAGGATTTCGATGATCAGCTCATCGGCATGCGGCCCGGCGACAAAAGGGATGTTGAGGTAAAATTTCCTCCAGACTACTTTAACAAAAAATTGGCGGATCTTGACATTTCGTTTCAGGTCTTCCTGCATGAAATCAGAAAAGAGGTGCTTCCTGAAATTGACGATGTGCTTGCCAAGAAAGCCGGCCGTTACGAGAGCCTTGACGAACTTAAGAAGGCCATTTCGGATAACCTGGAGCAGGGCTATGCCAAGCGGATGGAACAAGAATTGCATGAACAAATTTACAACGCGTTAATCTCAAAATCCGATTTTGAAGTACCGGATACGATGGTTGATATGGAGCTCAAGGGGATTATCGAAGAGGCCGAGCGTTCCTTTACTGCTCAGAATATCTCCATGGAGGACATCGGAATAACCAGAGAATCAATTGCTGAAAAATATCGTGACACAGCGGTCCAACAGGTCAAACGTCATCTGTTGCTCGGAAAATTGATCGATCAAGAGGGCCTAACCATCTCCGATGATGAACTGGAAGAAGGGCTGAAGGAGATGGCGGACAGCTTTAATCAACCCCTTGAGCAAATAAAGAGTTATTACGATCAAAACAAGGACAAAATCCAGTATTTCAAACATACCTTACTTGAAAAAAAAGCAATCAAGCTTATCATTGATAATGGCAAGATTGAGGACGTGGAACCGCAAAAAGAGGAAGCCTCTGCCGAAGAAAGCGAGCCGGCACCCCTCGATGATTGATAATTATCAATCATCGATATTCAACTTTCACATTTTGTTTCCGGTTTAGTTAATCAACTTTGTATGATAAAAAAAGGAGAAAATCTGTGCCACTTATTCCCATGGTCATTGAGCAAAGCAGCCGGGGTGAACGTGCCTACGACATCTATTCAAGACTGCTCAAAGACAGAATTATTTTTCTCGGAACCGCAATGAATGATGAGGTTGCCAATCTTTTGATTGCCCAGCTTCTTTTTCTCGAATCCGAAGACCCTGACAAGGATATTAATTTTTACATTAATTCTCCCGGCGGTCTGGTAACCGCCGGAATGGCGGTTTATGACACCATGCAGTATATCAAACCTGATATTACCACGGTATGCATCGGGCAAGCCGCCAGCATGGGTGCAATTTTGCTGACGGCCGGAGAAAACGGTAAGCGATATTCACTGCCCAATTCGAGAATCCTTATCCATCAGCCCATGGGAGGTTTCCAGGGACAGGCCTCTGACATCGCAATTCAAGCCAAAGAAATTCTGCGCATGAAAGAGACCTTGAATCAGATACTTGTTAAACATACCGGCAAGAAAATGGAGCAGATACAAGGAGATACGGACCGCGATTTTTTTATGACCGGCGAGGAGGCCAAATCGTACGGCATCATCGATCACGTCATTACGGATCGGGATGACCTTGATAAAATTGAAGGGGCGGAGGCTTAAAATGCCAAAGAAAAAAGATGAAAACGACAATCTCTTTTGTTCATTTTGCGGTAAAAATCAATCAGAAGTCAGGAAGCTGATTGCAGGTCCGGCAGTATACATATGTGATGAATGTATCCAACTTTGCAGCGAGATCATAGACGAGGAGAGTGAAAAGGACGGCAAAGATACGGATCAGGTCATGGTTCCGAAGGAAATTAAGGGAAAATTGGACAGTTACGTCATTGAACAGGAAGCAGCCAAAAAAGTGCTTTCCGTTGCGGTTTATAATCATTACAAGCGCCTCGATGCGACCATTAGTGCGCCGGACATCGAAATTCAAAAAAGCAACATCCTCTTAATCGGCCCCACCGGCTGCGGTAAAACCCTGCTGGCCCAGACGCTGGCACGATTTTTAAATGTCCCCTTTACCATAGCGGATGCCACCAGTTTGACCGAGGCCGGCTATGTCGGAGAGGACGTTGAGAACATCATTCTTTCTTTGCTTCAAAATGCCGACTATGATGTCGAAAAGGCCAAACGCGGCATCGTCTACATAGATGAAATTGACAAGATTGCCAGTAAAACGGACAATCCCTCAATCACACGTGATGTATCCGGAGAAGGTGTTCAGCAGGCCTTGTTGAAAATAATTGAGGGTACTACCGCCAGTGTACCGCCCAAAGGTGGCCGCAAGCATCCCCAGCAGGATTTTGTTAAAGTGGACACATCCAATATACTTTTTATCTGTGGCGGAACCTTTAATGGGCTGGAAAAAATCATCCTGCGGCGAAGCGGCTCCAAAATGATGGGTTTCGGCGCCAAAATTGTCAAAGAAAAAGAAAGGAGTATCGGTGAGACGTTGAAAATGGTTCAGCCCGAAGACTTGATCAAATTCGGATTAATTCCGGAATTTTTAGGACGTCTGCCGGTGATTGCCACCCTGGGTGAGTTGAACGAGGATGCCCTGATTCGGATACTGAAAGAGCCGAAAAATGCTCTGCTCAAGCAGTTTAAAATGCTTTTTGAAATGGAAGGGGTCAACCTGCGGTTGACCGACAGTGCACTTTCAGCTATTGCAAAAGAGGCCACAAAGCGTAAATCGGGTGCCCGTGGATTGCGTGCGATCATGGAAGGCTGCATGCTCGATATCATGTATGAAATACCATCTGCTGAAAATGTAAAGGAATGCGTCATTGGAGAAGAGGTTGTGCTCAACAATGAGGCACCGATTTTGTTATACGAGCAGACCAAAAAGCAAGCCTGATTCAGGCGCCAATATTCAAGTACCTAAAGATGGTATGTTCTTCTCGAAACTGTAATTGATAACCAAACAAATACCAAACTGCTAACCGAAAAGTAGAGATCTCATTGCCATGGTGAATATTCCGAAGTTTTTTAAAGACGAAGAATCTGGTGATTCTAAATTGCTACTACCGCTGTTGCCCTTGAGGGATATCGTTGTTTTTCCCCATATGGTAGCTCCCCTTTTTGTGGGACGTGAGAAGTCCGTCAACGCCCTATCCGATGCCATGAACAAGGACAAGAACGTATTTCTTGCCACCCAGATAAAGGCCGGCATCGATAATCCCGGGGAAGGAGATATCAGCCATGTGGGAACCATCGGTAAAGTGCTGCAGCTTCTACGACTGCCCGACGGCACGGTAAAAGCGCTGGTGGAAGGCAAGACCCGTGCAAAGATATCCCGTTTTATCGACAACAAGGATTTTTTCCAGGTAGAACTGAGAAAAATTCATACACCCGAGCTACCGCAGGCGGAAGGTGAGGCATTGAGTCGCTCCATCCAGGACGGTTTCGAGGAATATGCCAAGTTGAACAAGAGCATATCCAAGGAGCTGATATCGAACGTGTC
Organism: Desulfosarcina sp.; assembly: GCA_029288035.1. GTDB lineage: Bacteria > Desulfobacterota > Desulfobacteria > Desulfobacterales > JAFDCJ01 > JAFDCJ01. Next base: position 2,668 of record JARFPZ010000671.1, on the reverse strand, counting down.
CTCCATCGCAGATCCGTCCCAGGTGGCCGACACCGTGGCCGCGCATTTTTCATTTAAAATCGAAGACAAGCAACGGCTTCTCGAAACGGTCAGTTTATCCGATAGAATGGCGCTGCTATTGAGTCTGATAAAAATGGAGATCGAAGTTTTCAGGATGGATCAGCGCATCAAAAGTCGTGTCAAGGAACAGATGGAAAAGACTCAAAAGAATTATTATCTAAATGAGCAGATGCGCGCCATTAAAAAGGAGATGGGTGCCGAAGATGACACGGCTGATGAGATCAGGGAACTTGAAGAAAAGATAAAGAATAAAAAAATGTCCAAGGAGGCCACTGAAAAAGTCGAGCAGGAGCTGAAGAAATTAAAGATGATGACGCCCATGTCGGCTGAGGCCACAGTGGTCCGCAACTATATCGACTGGATTATCAGCCTGCCCTGGTATGAAAAAACCGAAGTGGGGGATGATATCGATAAATCCGAGAGGATACTCGATGAGGATCACTACGGGCTCGAGAAACCAAAAGAACGCATACTGGAATATTTGGCGGTTCAAGCCCTGGTCAAAAAAATCCGAGGACCCATTCTGTGTTTTGTCGGCCCCCCGGGTGTCGGAAAGACTTCGCTGGCCAAATCTATTGCAAGAGCCACCGGTCGGGAATATGTTCGTCTTTCCCTCGGCGGTGTTCGGGATGAAGCCGAAATCAGGGGACATCGCAGGACTTATATTGGCGCGATGCCGGGTAAAATTATCCAATCCCTGAAAAAGGCGGGCTTCAATAATCCGGTTTTCTGCCTGGATGAAGTCGATAAAATGAGTATGGATTTCAGGGGTGACCCATCATCGGCCCTTCTGGAAGTTCTGGATCCGGAACAAAATTTCAGCTTCAATGACCATTATTTGGATATGGATTATGATCTGTCCGATATCTTTTTTATCACCACTGCCAACACCTTGCCGGACATTCCACTGCCCCTGCAAGACCGCATGGAGATTATTCGGCTGCCCGGCTACACCGAATATGAAAAATACCATATCGCCGAGGGCTTCTTGGTTCCAAAACAGATTAAGAACAATGGTCTGGAAGATAAAAATGTAACCTTTTCGAAAAATGCGATTATGATGCTTATCCGGCGCTACACCCGTGAAGCCGGCGTGAGAAACCTTGAGCGGGAAATTTCTTCGGTATGTCGCAAGCTGGCCCGTGAAGTATTGAAAGAAACCGACAAAGTCGAATTCAGGGTATCCGAAAAATCTGTTTCAAAATTCCTGGGGCCCTATCGGTTCCGCCAGGAACAGGTCGAGGAAAAAGATCAGGTCGGCATGGTGATCGGACTGGCATGGACCCAAGTGGGTGGCGAGCTGCTTTTCATTGAAACCTTGATCATGCCCGGTAAAGGAAAACTGACCGTAACGGGCAAACTTGGCGAAGTCATGCAGGAATCTGCCCAGGCTGCGCTGAGCTATGTTCGTTCCCGTGGTGCCAATTTGATGATTGATGATAATTTTTATAAAAAATACGACATTCATATCCACGTTCCCGAAGGGGCCATTCCCAAAGACGGTCCATCTGCCGGTATTTCCATGTGTACCTCGTTGGTGTCGGCAATAACCAGGCGAGCTGTCTACCGCGATATCGCCATGACCGGTGAGATTACATTGCGGGGCAGGGTGCTTCCGATCGGCGGCTTGAAAGAAAAAATCATTGCGGCGCACAGAGGCGGTATCAAAAAGGTCCTTATCCCCAAAGAAAACGAAAAAGATTTGCGGGATGTTCCCAATAGCATTTCCAAACAGCTTGAAATCATTCCGGTGGAACATATGGATGAGGTGCTTGGCTATGCCTTGATCCAGGAAGAAGGGGATATTCTTTTTAAAAATTTGGATATTCCCTTTGAAATAGCAGCCGAAAATACAGGGGAACCAAGGCCATTGGTATAGAGATTTCCTAACCGTTCACAGGGTCAGGGTTCAACGTTCAGGGCTAAGGACAAAGAAGGGATTAAAGATCCGAAGTTCTTGTTAAAAATGCTCATTTTCCCAAATAATTGGCAATAAGGACAATTCCGTGTCCCAAAAGTTTTTAAGCAACATCCGTAAAATTTTGAAATTATAAGTATAACTTACATAGTCAACCATTCAAACCGCAAACTATTCAACGAGGTCTGAATTTGGTCTTGACAAGATGGGCTGAAATTGTTAACTACTCTGGTCTCGTGAGCAAAACCAGGGAATTGATTGGGGCGGGTAGCTCAGTTGGGAGAGCATCGGCCTTACAAGCCGAGGGTCACAGGTTCAAGCCCTGTTCCGCCTACCACAAATGAATGAATATTGTCGATTGAAGATTGAATATTTGTGGAATGCTGTCGTTTTAGAATAGACTGAGAATAGCGAATCATTAAATATTAAATAGTCAATTCCGGTTCGTCCAGGTTAGATATTGCCTATAAAAATGAAATAGGACAGCTTAAAAAGTATATGGGGCGTAGCTCAGTTTGGTTAGAACGTCTCGCTTTTCAAGCGGAAAGATCGCCAACTTGAGAATGGTTTGAATAACACCCTGTTCAAATGAGCGGGGAAACAGAAAATTACGGGGGCGTAGTTCAGTTTGGTTAGAACGCCGGCCTGTCACGCCGGAGGTCGCGAGTTCGAGTCTCGTCGCTCCCGCCA
>JARFPZ010000603.1 GCA_029288035.1 Desulfosarcina sp. | reverse complement strand
TTGCAGGAAGGTGACCGGGTTACCTTTGACATCGAGCAGGGAGCGAAAGGACCTGCAGCGGTAAACGTCACCGTCGTTTAGTGAACCAAAAAGAATTGAAAAAAGGCGCGCCCGATGCTGGACTGGGCGCGCCTTTTTTTGCTAATTTCGTAAAAATTCAGCCACAGACGCGTAGGCACAAAGAAAGGTATATGAAGTTAAATTTATGTTAAAAGCAGAGGAATCTAACTTCACCGTATATCGGGGTGATGTTACAATTTGAATTCGTCACCCAGATAGGCCTGCGCCACCGCCTCGCTGGCCGCTATCTGATCAGGGGGGCCGCTTTCAAGAACCTGACCGTCAACCAGGATGTATGCGCTGTCACAGGCGCCGAGGGTTTCTCTGACATTGTGATCGGAGATGAGCACACCGATACCCCGACGTTTGAGATGGCCGATAATATTTTTTATGTCATTGACGGCCAGCGGGTCGATGCCGGCAAAGGGCTCATCCAGCAGGATGAAAGAAGGATTGGTGGCCAGAGCGCGGGATATTTCGAGACGACGTTTTTCGCCGCCTGACAGGACATTGGCCTTCTGTTTTTGCAGGTGCTTGATCCCCAGTTCTTCAAGAAGCATATCGGCACGACGCCCGCGTTCGGCTGAATCAATGGGAAGTATTTCAAGAATTGCCATTAAATTCTGTTTCACCGTCAGTTTGCGGAATATAGAAGTCTCCTGTGGGAGGTAGCCGACGCCTTTGCGGGCCCTTTGGTACATGGGCAAATCGGTGATGTCTTCATCGTCAAGCAACACCTTGCCTTTGTCCGGTCTTACCAACCCGATGGTCATATAGAATGTAGTGGTTTTTCCAGCTCCGTTGGGTCCCAATAGTCCAACAACTTCGCCGCTTTTAACATTCAGACTGACAGAATTGACTACCCGTCTTTTGGAATAGGATTTTTCCAGATCTTTTAGATACAGTGTTGTCATGGGATATGAATATTTTCCTTACAATTTGGTTATGTCGGATTTATGCTTCTTATGAATCAGATCCCTGGCCAAGCCCACCACTTCTTCATTCGCGATGGCCTCCAGTTTTTTTCGGATAATCCTGGAAAAATATTCGCGCTCGGTTTTCGTCAATCCTCGACCTTCCCGTTTTTTAAAAACGAGCTCTTTTTGTTTTGCAGAAAATAGTCGATCTAAATAAACATCTAGGGCGCTGGATGGTGACAATGGCGTCTTATCCTGGTGCGCCTGTGATTTCAACCGATTCGTAGTGTAGGCTTTCAGGGCGTGCTGCAAATCTTGCATGGTGATATGCCTACCATTGCTCAGTTTAAATTTTCCCATAGACAATAAATCGCCATACTTCGATTTTAAAGAAGCAGCGATTTCTGGGAGATTTATTGGTGGCTCAAACCCCTGAAGATTGAATATCATTGCACTGGCCAGCAGCAATTTCTCCAGGTTTTGTCTTTTGGGATTTGTTTCCGGGTAGCGGGAAAATAGTGCCTGGTAGTTCAGCACCAGGCCTCTGCGGGCGCAGATTGCGAGAACCGCTGGAAATCTTACAACAAGCCCGGCGTCTGCCGCATTGGCCAGAGCGTCTAAAATGACAATAATCTGATTGTCGTCTAAGTTCTTTTGCCCGGAATCCGTCAGTAACGAACCAAAAATTAAGTCTGCTTTTCCTGATTCCACGTTGCTTTCGGGCGTTTTTTGAGTCATTTTGATTTTTATTGTTAGGCCTGATCGGAGGATCGGCAATGTCCTGAGATAGGATTCATTTCCCTCTAGGTTGAGCGGTTCAGGCCTGCCCTGGCGCGACTGCTTTTGAATAAGTTTGGAGTGCCATCAAACTGATCCGGCCGTTAGTTCAATGGAACTCGTATATGGTCCAGGTCTGGGCCTGGGGTTCAACGTTCTGGGTTGAAAACCCCCCAAACAGCTCATGCCAAAGGGATTCTGCCTTCATGGTGCTTTTAAAGCCGTTTCACCCAATGGGGTATGCCGGGTATTCCGGATCTTGTTCAACAGGGTGAGCTGTGTCCATTGTTTGTAACTTTTAAACCGTGAACCCTGAACCCGGAACCAATCAGTTTCGCTTTATAATATAGATATATACTGAAATTAGCAAGATTAATTGTAGTCAGGCATACAATTTCAGGCCCTTATTGCCGGTACACTTTTTGCCGGGCCATGGCGGCTTTGGTTAAGGTATCCACACGGATATCGACATAGTCGAAAACCCGGGCCACCGTTTTACCGGGTGCCGGGCGCAAAACCCGACCAAGATACTGGATAACCCGACCGCTGAAGCGTATCGGGGTGGCAAGAAACAGGGTCGATAAATTCGGGCAGTCAAATCCTTCGCCGACAAGTTGGCCGGTGGCAATGACAACGTTGGCCTCGCTCTGATTCAATCGCTCGATGACATTCCGGCGTTCGTCCATCGTCAGATCACCGGTTAGAAGCTCGGCGTCGATTTTAAACCGGTACTTCAACAAGGCTCGAAGATTTTCGCAGTGAGCTTTACGATCAGATAAAATCAGACAAATCCCGGCCTTGCGTTCCGTCTCGCAGGCGACATCTGATGCGATGAGGACATTTCTCTCCGTGTCGGCCGTAAGTTCGGACAGCATCTTACTATACTCGTTGACCGGATCATAATTCGGTTTAAAGCGGGTATCCCGAATGATGATTTCTGCGGGCAGGACGTCTCCGGTTTTAACCAGGCGGTTTTTATCCACCTCATGATGTACATCTCCAAGGTGCCAGAATATTAATTTGGAAAGCTTATCGCGTCGCCAGGGAGTCGCAGACAATCCCAGCATATACTTGGCATCAAACCCGGTAACAGCCTCCGTAAATGTACGACTTGGACATCGATGACATTCATCCACCACCAGAAAACCAATATGTTCGGCAACTTCTTCCACACGTTTATATAGGGATTGCACCAGGGCAATTGTAATTTCGTTGCCCACCACTTTTTTACCAGCCCCGATCATACCGACATTGTCGGCAGCAATACCGAGAAATGCTTCGATACGCTGACGCCATTGGGCGGCCAAATCTTTGGTGTGAACAATCACCAATGTCGGTTGCCGGCGTCGGGCGATCATATACAGGGCCATTATGGTTTTGCCGGAACCGGTGGCAGAATTGAGGGTGCCGAAATCCCTGGCCAGCATCTCATCTACCGCAACCTGCTGAAAGGGCCTTAACTCTCCTTGAAAGGAGATTTTTACGGGAGGAAGGCATCTACGACGGTCTTTAATCTCATATTGAATATCATTCCGGCGGCACAGTAATATCAGCTGCCGCATATAACCCCGTGGAATCCATAAACCTGCCGTCCCGACCTTATCGTAAAAACGCAGTTCTTTGGGGGTATCCCGGTTCCAACGCCCCATTATTTCATTTTCCAACCATTTAGGATTTACAAATTTCAGCCTTTCGGTCAGAATTTTGAAAATGTCAGGCGGCACATTCTTTAAGCGCAGGTTATTGGTGATGGTGATGATCAACGGCGGCATAGGTTTTTCCTACTGGCTGTCATTTAGCTTTCCTCTTCAATCAGTGCTTTGGCCAGTTGCAGGTCGTAGGTCTGGCCGGGATTAAAGCTCTTACCCTGATAGATGGCCTCAGCCCTTTTGATGGCTTCAAAAGGAACCCAACCGTTTTTTTTACAATCGCTTTGGCTTCATCGATGGTGATATAATTACCCATTCTATTTTCAACGTAGTAAAACGAAGCTTTCCACGAATTGCAATATGAATTCTGCATATCGGTCCACGGAAATTTTTCTTCTGGCATATTTACTACGCTTCAGATACCAATCCTGTATCATGGCTTTGATGACGCTGGCTGTCAGTTGGGGGTCGCAAAGCAAAAAAGATCCACCGGCCTGCCCCTGAATGAGTATGTCCGCAAATATCTTCTCTGTATATAGCTCACTGGCAACCGCCAGCGCCTGTTCCTTTTTGGAAAGATTTTTGGCCTCCATGTAGGAAAAATAAAACCAGGGCTGCATGGCTTCACTGAGGTAAAGATGGGTTAAGATCGCCGCTCGAAGTCTGGCAGCAGGATCCGCTTCTTTATCAATATGCTCCTGCAGGATCCGTTTTGTCATCGTACGCCGCTGATGCTGGAGTATGGCAAGCAGCTCTTCCTTACCTGAAAAATAGGAGTACAGCGCGCCCATACTCAGGTTGGTCTCTTGCCCGAGTTCCCGCATGCTCATGGCCTGAAACCCTTTTTTATTAGCGATCTTCAGTGTGGCGTTAAAAATAAGCTCAAGGTTTTTAACCACCGTGTGTTCATTTTTAACCCGGATGGATTTTCGGTTGCCTGCATAAACTTCCCGACAGATATCCTGCTTGGAAAGGCGGACCTGTTTTTGAAATTCAGCGTAGTTCATTGGATGGTTTTCATTTTTTCAGATACGGTAAAATCCACGGTGGCCTCCTATCAAAATATTGACGAATGTCAAATGACGAACCTTTGGAATGACGATTGACAAATGACGATTGACGAATTGCGGAAGTCGCTTCGCTCGATCGTTTTTATACTAATATTTCCAAAATTGCAGAAAAATTAAGCGTAAACTCGAGGCAACAGTATCTGTAAAAAGCTAATATCGTCGCCGGTAGACATTGCCTTGTGAACCGTGAAAAAATAAGAAATTAAATTCAGAACGATCCGCCCTAAATCCAGTATTGTTGGCGCAACCACAGACATTTGTGTTGTATCCGATTTTACGACATGTCAGTAGTTCTGAATTTACCGATAAGTTATAAGCCCTTCATCGCCTTCCAATTCCAGATGGGTCACCTCGTTGAACCCGGCCAGCATCATGCTGTGGCTGTTATATTTGATGCGAGTGATCGAGGTATTCAAGATCTGCCATGAAATCTCGAGCGCTTTTTCATCGGACAAACCGAGGGCGTTCTGCACCGTGACAGAGATGGGCCCCCCCGAAGTAAACACGGCCAGTCGTTTGTTGGCGCCGTGGCGGTTCATCACTTCGGCAACTCCCTGATTGACACGCAGGGCGAATTCATCCCATCGCGGAATACCGCCGGCTTTGTACTTTCCGGAAATCCAGCGGGTCATCAGTGGTGCAAAAATTCTTTGAAATGCGCTTTGATCAGCGGGAATCTTTTCGAGATCTTTGGCGATAGTAGGGTCATCTGCGAGCATCTCCGGAATCAAAGCATGCCAGACCGTGAAGGAATCGTATTCGTTGAATGCCTCGGACACAATGGGGGGAACCACGGCAAGCCCCTTGCTTGTGTAATGGTTGATGAATTCCCGGGCTGTGTTCTGCTGGCGCTCCATTTCACCGTGGTACACGGCATCAAATGATTTGCCGGTCTTGGCCAAATGTTTTGCCAGGTACTTTGCCTGTCTGACACCGAGGGCAGAGAGCCGGTCGTAATTTTCCTCGCCGAAGGAAGCTTGACCGTGTCTGATAAAATAGATTTCGCTCATAAGGAGATATCCTGTTGGATTGTTTAATCTTAGACCTTACTTGACCTACTGAAATTTTACTCAACCTGTTTTGCCGGCTTTTTTCGCCGGCGGCGGAATTGTCAAGGATAAACATATAGGACCTATAAGTCCTATAGGTCCCATTATCGGTAATACCGCAAAGAGAAAAACAATCGGTCTATATAATCCTATTTTCATGGCGTCAAGAAAAAAGAACGAACGTTCGGTTTTTTGATTGACTCCCTTTATCTGTATCGTTTGTGACGGGGATGATTGGCTTAAGGCGGCGGTGAATTACAGCTGGCGCTATGATGGGACCTAACCGTCGTGGGAAAAAGTTCATCGATCAGCGGAGCTCGACTGCAATATGATAATGGACCCAATCACGATCAAGCCACCCACAATTTGCAAAGGAACCATTACTTCGCCTAAAAATAAAGCGGCAATAACTCCCGCCGATATCGGCTCAAGGGTTGCGGTGATGCTGGCATTTGTCGGTTTTATTCGTTTAATAGCTTTAAAATAAAGCCCAAATGGAAAAATGGTTCCGAAAATACCGATAAATGCGATGCACCCCCATTGAATCGGTGAATAACCATGGAGAAATGCTTCCACTGGCGGGTGGAGGATGTTCCACATCACGGCGGCGAACAGCATACCATAGAGCAAGACGGTCCAGGGCGAGTGGGAGCGCATACCGTAGTCACTTAAAATAGAGTAAACGGCAAATGCGATGGCGGCCATGAAACCCGCGAGGATTCCGCCCCGGTTCAATGCAAACAATTGCAGATTATAGGCTCCGACCACTAAAAAGCATCCGATCAGGGTGCCCACAATCGCCAGTTTACTTTGAATGCTCAGCTTCTGTCGCTGGACGAAAACGACATAAAGCGCCACAAATACCGGTCCGGTATAATGGAGCAGGATGGCGGCGGCAACATTGATTTTGCTGATCGCCAACAGGTAGAAAAATTGGGCAGAACCGATTCCAAACACACCCAAACTGAAAAAGTAAGGCAAACTTTTTGTGGATATTTTAAGAAGTGCCGGTTCTTTCAGGCATAACCATACCAGTAGACCGCTAAATGCCAGGGTGGTTCTCATCTGAATCAGCTCAAACGCAGTGATGCCGCCGTTAAAGAGAAATTTGGCAGCCGTCCCGGATATGGCAAACAAAATGGCTGCCAGAGCAACATACAGATATCCAAGCCTGGCTTTTCGTCGATCAATTTTATTCATTCAGTTTTTTTCAAAAAATGGAATCAAGTCCCAAAATAACTAGTCGTCGGACGGCGGAGGTTCGTCATCATTGTCATGGGCATGCCGATGGTGCAGATCGGGCCAGTGGTCATGAGCGTGCTCTTGAGGGGCGTGCTTGTGCCAGTGCGCATGGCTCATCGCGGCCCCAGATTTCTCATGGGCGTGATCGTGATG
>JARFPZ010000587.1 GCA_029288035.1 Desulfosarcina sp. | reverse complement strand
TACGACAGCAAGAGCGCGCCTAAATAATAGTCAGCCAGATCATTTCCAACCATATCGCCGGCACAACCAGAGGTTCGGGTTGTGCCGGTGTATTTCAGCCAGCGTCTGTCACCCTGGCACACCCGGCGATTGGATGACGTGTGTGACAAAATTACAGCAGGCCATCCCCGGTAGAGATAGAAATGGACCGACACAGCGAAAACAGCACCACCCAGTTTTTTTTAGAAGTTCGTAACATCACCAAAATGTTTGGCCAGTTTACCGCTTTGAGCGACATCAGCGTGGGCATCAAACAGGGCGAGTTCGTGTCAGTATTGGGTCCAAGCGGGTGCGGCAAGACAACGCTTTTGCGGGTCATTGCAGGGTTAGAAGAACAGAATTCCGGATCGGTGTGGATCGCGAACCGTGATGTGTCCCGCGAACCCGTGGCCAACAGAAAATTGGGGATCGTTTTCCAATCCTATGCACTATTTCCCAATATCAATATCATCGGCAACGTCCAATACGGCATCAATCGGCGCCAGTTTTCCAAATCCGAGAGGGAACAACGGGCCATGGAGATGCTGGAACTCGTTGGTATTGAGGAACAGGCCCACAAGTACCCGGCCCAGTTATCCGGTGGTCAGCAGCAGCGGGTGGCATTGGCTCGGGCGCTGGCCCCAAGTCCGTCCCTTCTATTACTCGATGAGCCCCTTTCGGCACTGGATGCCCGCGTGCGGGTGTATCTGCGGGCTGAAATTCGCCGCATACAAGAGACCCTGGGGGTTACAACCCTTATGGTGACCCATGACCAGGAGGAGGCCCTCACCATGGCCGACCGCGTCGTGGTCATCGACGAAGGCAAGCTGATGCAGTACGCCTCCCCGCATGAGCTGTACGTGTCGCCCCAAAATCCCTTTGTTGCTGGTTTTATCGGCGAAATGAATTTCATGTCGGACTGCATGGGACGTGATCCGGACTCCATTTTCTTCGGCCAGTATATCTTGCAGTCGAAGGCCGGTCGCGCAGCCAATTACCAGGGAAGGCCCGTGATCGTTGCCATTCGACCGGAGGATATCCGGGTTATCCGCGATGAGTCGATAGACGTTAATATTTTGAAAACCAAAGTTGAGCGTATAGAGTTCAGGGGATCTCTATACACGATTCGACTCAGGGTCCTCCACCCGGCAGGCGGGGCGACCGACCAACGCCTGAACATGGACCTGCAGGTGGAAACCATGGAATCCATGAACATTCGCGCCCAGATCGAACTACCGATTCATTTGCCTCCGGAGAGGCTGCTCCTTTTCAAGCGGCAAAGAGGAAAATCGTGATAAATTTCGACAACCCCCTGAGAATTGCGATCAACTCCAAGGCCGGCGGACAACGCGTTACCAAGAAATCAAGTCCTGAAGATTGGATGCGACGTCTGCTGATTGGATTGGCCTGTATCTGGCTTCTGGTGGGCGTTGTTTTGCCCCTGCTGGATGTGGTGGATCGGGCCACTCATATTGAACTGGTTGTTAAGATCGAGGAGCCCACAGAAGAAGAAAAGAAGGAAGACGACTTTCGGGGGCAGATCGATATCGCCGGCCACGCTGTTCTGCTAATGCTGGAAGACGGCAAGAAAGAGGTCCTCTACATCGACAACAAACCCGTTGAAATCCGCAGACGCAAAGCTGAAGTCTCCGGAGTTTATGTGGAGCTTGGTGATGAGCGCATCGAAAGAGTTGTATGTGACCTGGCGCGTCCGGATCCCATGAGCAAAGAAGTGCTTTCCATAAAACCCGTCGAAATCGTACGTACCAGCGAACAACGTTGGCTGGTGAACGGCGAATTGCTTCCCCCGGAGGAAAATTTTTTACTCGTTGAACGGTTCATCGGTCTGGCGAACTTCTTTGACTACTTCGGCCTCAAAGGAATATCGCAAGGCAGGACATTCGTAGCGCTGGGTAATATTTTACTGTCCGTTACTCTCATTGGGTTTTTCGTTTGGACGTTGATCCGACCCACGGTGCCGTTCAACCAGAATGGCATGCTCACCCTTGCCATCTTATTGGTACTGGCCTTTCAGGCTTTCAGGTCTATCGAGTTTCTGACACAATACATGGAAGCTTCGGGCCTGGCACAATCGGTCTGGAACAGTCTGCGCGTGGGCCTTTATACGACCGTCATCTCAGTTAGCCTCGCATTTTTGTACGCCTACGGAATCCACCGGACTCAAATGTTCGGCAAGGCCTTTTTTCGCATCGTCGCAATGATTCCGCTGTTTGCGCCGACGATGCTTTACGGACTGTCGCTTGTATATATGTTCGGCAACAAGGGGGTCATTACCACCGGATTTTTCGACCGCTTTCCCTGGCTGGCCTGGGATATCCAACTTTACGGATTAACTGGAATTGTCATCGCCGAAGTTGTTTTTACCTTTCCACCGGCGTTTATGATTTTGCTGGTGGCCCTCTCCAACACGGATGCCCGTCTTTACGAAGCCTCGGAAAGTCTGGGAGCCGGCAAGGTCAGGACCTTCTTCACGGTGACCATTCCCAGCATCAAGTTCGGCCTTCTGAGCGCGATTTTCGTGGCCTTCACCCTCTCCTTTACCGATTTCGGCGCCCCGAAAGTAGTCGGTGGCCAGTTCAATATCCTTGCGGTCGACATCTACAAACAGGTCATCGGTCAGCAGAATTTCGGTATGGGCGCCACGGTAAGTATCATTTTGCTGATACCGACTCTTTTGGCCTTTGTCGCCGATCGCATCGTTCAACGTCGCGCCACGGCGGTTGTCACTGCCCGCAGTGTGCCCTTTGTCCCCAAAGCCAGCGCATTACGTGACACAGCCTATGGCAGCATATGTTCTCTGATTGCCGCCTTTATCCTGCTGATGGTCTTTATGGCGGGCGTTGCATCGCTGGTCAAAATTTGGCCTTATGCCTTTACCAACCCAGAGAGATACCCTCAAATCTGGACCCTAAAACACTATCTGTTCGACGACGTCGGCGGCGGTGGCTATGGGGCGTTCTGGAATAGCATCAGAATGGCGGGATTGACGGCTGTTTTTGGTGCTATTGTCACTTTTACCAGTGCTTACCTCATCGACAAAACCAAGGGCGCGATCTTCCTCCGGCGGATTGCCTATTTCCTCTCAATTATTCCGCTGGCCCTGCCTGGACTGGTCATCGGAATTGCCTACATCTTTTTTTTCAACAAGACCCACCTTTCCATACCGTTTACAGGAATCGAGTTTTTCAATCCATTCAATTTCCTTTATGGGACGATGGCCATTCTCGTCATTTGCAACATCATCCATTTTTATACCGTCAGCTTTCTGACAGCGACGACGGCCATCCGGCAGCTTGATAAGGAATTTGAATCGGTGGCTGAATCGATGGCGGTGCCGTTTTACCGAACCTTCATGCGGGTAACCGTGCCGGTGTGTTTTCCCGCGATTCTGGAGATCGCCGTATTTTACTTCGTCAGTTCTATGGCGACGGTTTCGGCGGTGATATTCCTTTACTCCAGTGATAATCCACTGGCTTCGGTGGCAGTCATCAATATGGACGATGCCGGAGATACCGCCCCGGCAGCAGCCATGTGTATGCTGATTGTTTTCGCCAATGTGATCGTGCGCAGTCTGGCCGAACTCATCAGCCGACGCTTCAAACGCCGAACTCAAGGATGGCGGGCGCGATAAATGAAGGTTTCAGGTTTCAGAGTTCAGGTTTCAGCCCAGCCGCTGGCCAAAAAAACGGCCAGTCTGATCGAGGAAGAAACTTTCACCCTGTAAAGTATCTAAAAAAATAATCGATTGACGATTCACGGATGCCGAGTGACGAATTAATGAATTCTTTTTTCATTTCGTCCTGGTTTGGTGCTTAATATGTAGAAAAAATTGCACCTGTTAGTACAAGTATCGCCCCGATCATTTTTTTCATATTTATCGGATTTTTAGGAGATTCCAATAGTCCAAAATGGCTTACGACAATCGCCATCAGTACTTGACCTGCTATGAGCAAAATGAAAAACTTCCGTGCGCCGATATGTGGAATGAGAATGGTGCTGCCCAAAACCACGAATGCACTGATTACACCCGTTATGTACAGAATTGAGGGTACCTCCTTTAAGTGATGAATGGTGGTAAATTGGCCGAATATAAGAAAAATTAATATTGCCGTAAATAATGCGAAGAAAAAAAAGATGACATTTGCGGTAATGGCGGACCCTAAAGGGTACGGAAAGGCCTGCCTCTCGTGCATATGCCACGACCGTCCCCCCTAAAAAGTCAATTTCTGTCGATTTGCAGTGTTCGATGTCGGCGCACATCGAGTCTTTATGGAGACCTGTTTCTTCCAAATAGGCCACCGCTTGATTGATGTCGTTTTCCCCGAGATTCTATCCTTAATTCTTAACCGGTGCCAAATAAGATAGCGCACCGGACACCCTGATCCCCTCTTTTACCAGGGTTTTTCCCATGTCGTTTGATCTGCCCACCAGTATTGTATTCGGATCATTGCGAAGCAGGGCGGCCGCCAGCACTGTACCGGTAGCACCTAAACCGACAATGGCGATTCTGTCTGTTTTCATGCCTGCGTCATCCTGGGCCGTCGGTCGAACCAGGGACAAGCTTCTTCCAGTTGAGCGGCCAATCTAAAAAGGGTGGCTTCCTCGCCGAAAGGTGCTGTAAAATGAGTCCCGCAGGGCAGGCCGTCGGGCGTCCAGTGCAACGGGACGGACATGGCCGGCAATCCGCAAAGGTTGGACAATTGGGTAAAAGGTGTCCTGGCCAGGCTGCGCTCCGCCATTTTATTTACGATGCCGGATGCTCTAAGCAGCCAGCCTGCGCGCAAGGTATTGACTAGGTTGATCAACATCGTTTCAGCAGGTTTGGTGTTGAGTTCCCCCATTTTTGCCGGCGGAAAGGCAGTTGTGGGTGTCATATAAAGATGGTAGTCATCAAAAAATCGGCCCATTTTACGTGCTGAACGGTCCCATACGCGCAAGGCCGAGGCCAGGTGTCCGGATGAAAAACTCCTGCCGAGCAAACCCAAGGTCCAGGTAACGGCTTCCATGTCTGTCGGCTTGGCTTTACGTCCCAACACCGGTGCGAGTTCGTCGATATTGGCCGCCACTTCGCCAAAATACATGGCCAGGTAGCTTGTCACCAGGGCATGACCGTCTATATCCGGTTGCATCTCCTCAACATGGTGACCAAGATCTTCCAGCAACCCGGCGGCTTTTTCAACGGCCCGAACGCATTCGGGGTGTACCGGGGTCTGGATGGGAGAGTTCGTACTGAACGCAATTTTTAACCTGCCGGGCGGCCGGCCGATTTCTTCCAGGTAAGGTATTTCCGGCGGAGGAATTCGAAAGGGTGCACCGGAGTCCTCGCCCTGGGTCGCATCCAGCAGGGCGGCACTGTCCCGTACCGAACGGGTGATAACATGGTTTTGCACCGCTCCGCGCCAGTCCGTGCCGCCGTCCGGTCCGCTCGGATTGCGGCCTCTTGTCGGCTTCAGCCCGAATAAGCCGCAGCAGGAAGCGGGAATGCGGATAGAACCGCCGCCGTCATTTCCGGACGCAGCCGGGGTCATGCCTGCTGCAACTGCCGATGCCGAACCGCCGCTCGATCCGCCGGGTGTGTGGTCGGTGTTCCAGGGATTCCGGCAGGGGCCAAAAAGCTCGGGTTCGGTAACGGCCAACAACCCGAATTCGGGCGTACTCGTCTTGCCCAAGATCACCAGGCCGGCCTTCTTGAAGCGGGCGACCATCTCACTGTCCTTTTCAGGGACGTATGCGTTAAGGGCCCGGCAGCCATTGGTGGTGGCGACGCCGGCATAATCATAACCGAGGTCTTTCAAGAGAAATGGGACACCGGCAAAGGGCGCATCCGGCTGCGGTTGGGATGCTGTTTTTCGCCCCTCTTCAAACATTGGACGGATGACCGCATTGAGCAGGGGGTTATGGCGGTTGATTCTTTCAATGGACGCTTCACACAATTCCAAAGCAGTAACCTGCCGCTGACGGACAAGCTCAGCCAGCCCCAGCGAATCGTATTGTTCATAGTCTTGGATGAAGCCCATGATTTTATTTTTGAATATCAGTCTATTATGTAAAATGACGGAGGCAAATATAAATATGACAAAGTAGAATTCACTAAAGGCTCCATAAAACACCACACCCGCGGCAGCATTTCGGCGGGGTCTCGGTTTGAAGCTGATTTCTGAAGTTTGCATACTTGGGACCTGACCATATTTCTGCCAGTGAGGATTCAAACGCATTTCCCAGGAGGATGGAAGCATAGTCCGTAGTGGAAAAAGGAGAAATACAGCAGGGTAAAACATTGCCGTTGGCGGTGATGTACATTAGGGTTTGCGATCGATAACACTTGCGCCACGGCAATTGCACGGCAGAATTTGGCTGCACGCTTTCAAGAGGGTTGCTCAGGCCCGAAGCATTGAATTGGATGCCCAACCGGGCGGCCCGCTCTCGACTGCGGTGAATCAATTCCAGGGACGCATCGTCTGAATCCTGTAAGGTCTGATCGCATCTGGCCACACCATGGCCCTCGTGGTCTTGAAAATAGACCAGACGTTGCAAATGTAATTCTCCAACTCCGATGTCGGCTGCCAGTCGCAGCAGGTCCGGCAATTCGGCGATGTTTTCTTTGGTTCCCAAAAACCAGATTGAGAGCCTCGGTGTGACAGCCCGGTGATCTTTTTGAAGCGTCAGAAAGGTTCGTAGATTCTGCACAATTTGATTAAACTTGTTGCTGTTGCGAATCCGTTTATATCCTTGCGGGGAAGCCGCATCCAACGAAATGCGCAATTCATCCAATCCGGTGTCGATGATAGCAGACTGCCGTTTTTCATCAAGCAGGATACCGTTGGAATTAAAGAGCACATATACCTTGCGTCTTTTCAGATGCGCGATCATCTCGAAAAGCGCCTCGTTTAACAGCGGTTCACCGACACCGTGAAGCGTTACGCGTTGTAACTCGGGGAGTTGATCGGTGATCATGACCAGGTCTCGAAGAGCCATGTCGCGGTCCGGTTCCCAGTTCCCCCGATAAAGAATACACCCCTTGCAGCGGAGGTTGCATCGGTTGGTTGTTTCGATGTAGAGAACTTTTGGCAGTCTCAAGCCATGTTCTACTTTTGACATGATTATTCAATCTTCATTCGACAATCTTCAATCAATGGCAGTTGTGATTTGCTGAAGCCTTTACGCTATCTTAAAACATGTTGTCAGAAAAAATGGACTAGGGCCTAATTGGCTACCTTCCCCTGACAATGGTGGTGCAGATACTGCCGCTGCGCAAAGGTTTTGCAGCCGACGATGGATGCCCCTTGAGCTGAATCGTTTTTCTCTGATAAATCGGACAGTATTCATCCGGCTCTTGAAATCGGTTGCGCAGCTTGCGCCGCGCCGCGCATCCTCCTCCGCAATTGCCGACATGTTCACAGTCCTGACAGAATTTTGGTGTGAAATGGGTTTGCTTAAACAAGGGGGAATCAACGACGGCTTTTTTTTTATCTGCCAGGTCATCGATGGTCAGATCGGATTCGGGCCAGTAAACGCAGGCTTTTAATTTTCCGTCCGGGGTTATCCGAATACTGTGCCCGCCGCAGGGAGCGCCCTTCAGACCGTTGAGACCCAAAAATGTGTTTACCAGAGGCTCCGTTACGGAGATGAT
>JARFPZ010000447.1 GCA_029288035.1 Desulfosarcina sp. | reverse complement strand
CGTTTTTTACAGTTTTACTGACTTCACCCACTCCCGCATCACTCAACCGCTGCTCGATTTCTTTCCAGGTGAGATAATCCCAGTCCCAGTGAGCCGTGTGCCTGGTTTTAACGTCTTCCTGAATTACATGAGGTTTTTTTTTCATAATTTGGTTCTTTAGTCGGCTTATGATAGGGGAATAAACGCTGATGCCAGATGATCGTCGATGGCCAGATGGTACAATCTCCGGCGGTGGTGTTGCCCTCAGTGTTCGTTCTCATTGAGCGACTTTATATGTCGCTTAATGACCAAATATGCCAGAGCAACAGCGGCAATCAACGCGGCAATTCCCACGAGGGTGAGGCTTTCGTATTTGTTGAGGTCCAGAATGATGACCTTGCGTGCAATGGCAATCAGGGCCACTTCCAGGACAATTTCGACGTGAATAACATTGGTAAGCAGGTATGCCTTGATGGTTTCCAGCAGTTCGATGCCGATCAATACCAGGAGGAAGAATCCGAAAATTTCCAGCAACTCATCGATCTCAAGGAGGATAATGGGTGGCGTGACGATATCCCTGATGATAATCCAGCCCAGCTCGACCGTGGCCAGCACCACCACGATGACCATCATGGTGATGAGGCTCAGCACGATAATATGCTCGAATTTTTTTAGAAATGCCTGCATGCAATCTTCAATTATCGAAGGGGACTTAGATTGTCAAGGGAGATTGTATGGTCAGATATGGTTGGGTTGGGCGATTTCGCTGGTGGCGCTTTGCCTGCCCCGGAAGGGGGTTCTTCATATCAAACACCGCTTTTAGTCGGCATGGTCATTGACACCGGCGATCCTTTTTGACACATTTAAAGGTCTAATATATCAGGATCGGACGAAAGATATTGAACCGTCTGGACCGCCATGGGTAAAGGAGAGGCGCGCGATGAAAATAGTAGAAGTCGGGCCCAGGGACGGGCTGCAAAACGAGATGGCACCTATACCAACAAAGACAAAGGCCGCATTCGTAGATGTCCTTTCTGAGACCGGTGTCGGCGAAATTGAGGTGAGCGCGTTTGTTTCCCCCCGCCGGGTGCCCCAACTCGGCGATGCAACGCAAGTTTTTGGTAGAATTTCCCGTAAGGATGGGGTGATATATTCGGCCCTCGTGCCGAACGAAAAAGGACTTGACCGGGCCATCGAATCCCAGGTTGACAAGGTTTCCGTCTTTACTGCGGTGAGCGAGACATTCAACCGCAAGAACATCAACACTTCTCTAAAAGGATCGATCAATCGATTTCTGCCCGTTGTCAAGCGCGCCCATATCGAAGGGTTGCCGGTCCGCGGGTATGTGTCGACCGCATTCTGGTGTGCCTTCGAAGGTAAAATACAGCCGGAGGCCGTGATCAGTGTGGTGGTAAAGCTTATCGACATCGGTATAGACGAAGTGTCCATATCCGACACCAGCGGAAAGGCGTCACCGGAGGAGGTCAAGAGACTTCTAGATCTCCTTTTACCCAAAATTTCATCCGACCGGATCGCCATGCATTTTCAC
The DNA here is from genome assembly GCA_029288035.1 of Desulfosarcina sp. Lineage (GTDB taxonomy): Bacteria > Desulfobacterota > Desulfobacteria > Desulfobacterales > JAFDCJ01 > JAFDCJ01. The sequence goes on along the minus strand of JARFPZ010000447.1, from coordinate 3,843 downwards.
GACACTTACGGCAGGGGCATTGAGAATGTGCTGGTTTCGTGGTCTTACGGGACAACTATCTTCGATTCAAGCGTGGGCGCGCTGGGGGGGTGCCCTTTCGCACCGGGGGCCACCGGTAATGTGGCCACCGAGGACGTGGTAAAAGCCCTCGAAAAAAAAGGTGAGAAAGTGGGTGTTGACCTTCAGAAATTATCGCGGGCCCGTCGTCTGCTGGATCCGTTTTTGACTGAAGACCGACGCTCACTACCCAAAGATGGATCGCCCGCCTGCGCCGCGTGCCAGTATTCGACCCGAGAGGTTTGCTGCCAACGCTAAAACTGCGCTGGAACGATCGTCAGCTGTTGAATACTGCCGAGCGCGTTAGCGGTGTGATCTGAATGTCGACGGTATGTAGGCGCCATTATCCCGTCGCCGGTTGATCTCTTTTCATGATATTCGGCACGCCTATCCCAGATGATATCGTCTGTCCTTCCTTTGTTCCCTCGATTCGATCGTAGTGATGCCATGCAATAAACAATTCGGTTCACTTGCCAGGCTAACGTTCATGTTTTAAAATATTTCCGAAGTCTAAAAGATCGAATATTTGAATTCAAATAGCAAGAGATCCCCTATGGAATCCGACATGAACAACCCATCGCATCCTAATCCTTGGATTCGCCTGTTGCAGTGGTTCAGACATGATTTTTTCGGGATTGTGCATGAAATGCGGTTGAGCTACCTACCGCCATTGATGGTTTATTTTGCCGCCGGCGTTTCTGGTTTCACGGGCATCGTCGAAAGCTTTTATGTCAAACAGGAGTTGGGTTTGTCCGCCGCTTTTCTGGCCGGACTTGGATTTTGGGTCGGATTGCCCTGGGCTTTGAAAATGCCCCTGGGGCACCTGGTCGACCTCTTCTGGCGGCAAAAGGCATTTTTCGTTTACATCGGCGCCGCCCTTATGACGGCCAGCCTGTTGATAATGGCAGCGCTCACGGGATCCAAGGACCAGATGGCGCGGTTCCTGGCACCCGGTACTTGGTACGTAATTTCCAGCCTATTGTCGCCCATCGGTTTCGTTCTCCAGGATGTGGTGGCTGACGCCATGACGGTTGAGGCGGTGCCCTCGCGCACCGAAAAGGGCGATCCGATCCCCGAGACGGAACTCCAGCGCATGCACATTACCATGCAAACTCTTGGGAGGATCGCTATCATTGGCGGCAGTGCCCTTGTCGCCGGCTTGGGCGGGTGGTTGGCCAAAACCCTGTCATATCAGGTGATGTACGAGTTGGCACTCCTTATTCCAGTCATTTCAGTATTGGGTGTAACCCTCGGTCAATTCAGTACGCGACGTCGCCGCCTGCAGTTAAAGCGCAGTGGTATGACCGAGAGTGAAATCCGCGCGGCACTTCACACTGGCAATCCGGAATCGACGCCCAACTGGTATATCCTCGGTGGAAGCGCCGCCTTTGTCATGATCAGTCTGGCGCTGGGGCTTTCTGATATTGCCCTCAAAAAAGAAGCCATTTTATTCGGATCTCTTGCCGTGATCGCTTTTCTCATCGCCCAGCTGCTAAAAGATCTTGAACCTGTCAAAAGACGCGAGATCATCGGCATTGCCATAGTCATCTTTATTTTTCGTGCCATGCCGGGGGTTGGCGCCGGTGCAAGCTGGTGGCAAATCGACGTACTCGGATTTGATGAGGCATTCTTTGGGACGTTGCGGCAGATCTCATCAATTTTGGCAATTATCGGCTTATTTGCTTTGCGAGGCTGGATGAGCCGACGCCCGATCACCTACCTGGTGGTTTTCCTGTCTGTTTATAATGCGGTGATGATGCTCCCGTTCATTGGGATGTATCATGGACTGCACCATTGGACCGAGGCTCATCTTGGAATCGGCGCCCGCACCATCGCCATCATCGATACGATGGCCGATTCCCCGCTAGGCCAGGTGGTTATGGTTCCGATGCTGGCCTGGATCGCACGCGAAGCCCCCACGGATCAAAAAGCAACTTATTTCGCGGTCATGGCGGCATTCACGAACCTGGCACTGTCGGCTGCCAACCTCGGAACCAAATATCTAAACCGAATATTTGTGGTTGAACGTGGCAAATACGACGAACTAGGGGGTCTCATGGTGACGGCAGCGATAACCGGCTTGATCCTGCCTCCCACGACGGTACTGCTCGTCAACTTATGGAAACGTCTCTCAGCAGCTGACGCTGCGGGGAGGTCATCAAACGGGGCATAAACTGATTTAGACGCTGCTGATAGTGGGTGACGGAGCAGCTAGTATCTAAACTTTCCTCCGAAACCAACTTTTTTGGACAGTTACCAATTCAGTTTTTCACAATCGGGCAATTCCATTAAAAAGTTTTAAAATGAAAAACGCACCGTTCAAAACAGCCTTGAAATTTTGGACCAAGCTGGGATTCATAAGCTTCGGCGGTCCGGCAGGGCAAATTGCCATCATGCATCATGAGGTAGTAGAACGTCGAAACTGGATCGGTGAAAACCAGTTTCTCAGAGCACTCAACTTTTGTATGCTGCTGCCGGGTCCTGAAGCGCAGCAGCTGGCAACCTACATCGGATGGCGACTCCACGGCACGCTGGGCGGCATTGTCGCTGGAAGTCTGTTCGTAATCCCTTCGATCATGGTTATGTTGTTGCTCAGTTATCTGGCCGTGGCCCACATCGATATCCCGGCTGTAGCGGCTGCCTTTTACGGCATCCAGCCGGTCGTTGTGGCCGTCGTGATTGAAGCAGTATTACGCATCGGCAAAAAAACCCTCAAGCACAGCGTGCTGTATGCATTTGCCGCGCTGGCATTTATCGCTATTTATTTCTTCAAACTCCCTTTTCCCGTCATCGTGGCTGGCGCAGCCATCGGGGGTTTGTTTCTGCAGCGCTGGCTGCCGAGCGTTTTCTGCATCGGCGATTTTAACCCCCAAACCGGCGAATGCCAGATAGAATCGGAACCGGCTGCCATCCAACCACATGTTCGACCCTCTTTATCCCATGTCTTAAAGATCTTTTTTATCTGTCTTGTTTTGTGGGCCATTCCAGTCGGCGGTGTATGGGTCATTTTTGGATACAATGACACATTGACACAGATCGGGTTATTCTTCACAAAAGCCGCCTTTGTCACTTTCGGCGGCGCTTATGCGGTATTGAGCTATATCACCGACGTTGCGGTTTCCAGTGGCTGGCTGTCTACCGAGCAGATGCTGATCGGACTTGGTCTGGCCGAATCCACTCCCGGCCCCTTGATCATGGTGACTCAGTATGCTGGTTTTCTGGCGGCCTGGAACCTGCCCGGCGGGTTCGATCCATTGGCAGCGGCGCTAATCGGTGCCCTTATCACGACCTATGTGACGTTTCTGCCATGCTTTTTCTTCATCTTTGCCGGAGCACCATTTATCGAAGCCATGGCCGGTAACCAACGGCTCCAGGCTGCACTTACCGGCATCACTGCAGCTGTTGTGGGCGTGATGCTCAACTTGGCGGTCTGGTTCGGGCTCAAAGTAATTTGGCCGGACAACGCCGTAGATTTTTTTGCCTTGGTTTCTGCGATCGTATCGCTTGTGCTGCTTCGAAGGTTTAACCTGCCGATCCATTTCCTGGTTCCCCTCGGCGCTGTGATTGGGATTATCTGGCGGATATCGATGGATATGTGAATAATCTTGCAGTAGTGAGCCCTGAATGAGCAAACCCGGCAGACAATTCAGGACTTCAACTCGGCAGAAGACTGAAATTGGGGCAATCAAATGGCAGGAAAAAGTACAGTCTAAAGTTGTCCAGAATCCTGGGTATCTTTGGAGCGCATGGATATCCACGACTTTGATCATTCAGGAGTCGGCGTTG
>JARFPZ010000445.1 GCA_029288035.1 Desulfosarcina sp. | reverse complement strand
TATTAAAAATCAGCGGCTACCAACAGAGGTGGCCCCGGCTCCTTCCAGGGGCGATCCTCATACCCGCCCAGCTCTGCTGGTGGTCGCTGGTTACCGGAGTGGGGCAATGCGCGCTGATTCATACCTGAAGGGATATCAATTACCATGAACAAATTTATGCGAAGGTTGTTTCTATTTTTTACTCTGGCGGTTTTTTCCGGCTGTGTCGGCGGCAAATACTCGACGTGGGGGCACTTCCATGGCGATTTGTCGAATCAAGGCTTCCAGGCGATAGACAGCGGATTTGCGCTTTCCTCCAGGTGGGTTTCCAAGCCCTATAAAATTACCGGTGCATCACCGGTTATCGGTAAAGATCTACAGGGCAGAGAGGTCCTCTACATCGGCACCTGCGACGGCATGCTAGTGGCGGTAAGGTCTGAAGATGGAAGTGAAAAGTGGCGGAGATCATTTGGATCGGTCGGTTCAGAGACCCGCATCGTTTCATCCGCTTCGGTATCAGATAAGGGCAATATTTACGTCATCACCAGTCGCAAGGTGGGCGCAGGACGGGCATCGAGCACGCTTCACAAAGTTGATCATTTCGGCTATCCGAAATGGTCTTACACATTTCCGGACAATGGGTTTACCTCCGGATCCCCCAAGATAACTACCGTGCGAAACGATACACTTATTTTTGTGTACGTGTCGGTGGATGTAAACAGCGGTCTCCAGGGCGAGCTTTTTGCTCTGCGGGATGATGGATACGAAGCCCACCTGCTTGATCGCAAATCACTGGGGATCTGTCGCTTCGATATTGCGGGCCGCAAGGCGAACCTTGTAGATTTTTTTGAAGATACCTGGCGTCTGCTCAGCACTTTTCCCGTTGAGTTTGATGAACACGATGTTGGCCTGCCGGACTATTTTTTAGACCCAACCGTTGCAGTTGTCACCGGTTCGGAAAAACCACGGATCGCCATTGCAGACAATCTATGCAGCCTTGGTGTGTTTGAATGGGAGGGGGTCGAATTGTCTGTGCTCTGGCATGAGGGACATGACTTTGATAAGCATTCTTCCGCCATGGTTTCGCCCAATGGTTTGATGGTTTTTGGACGACGGGATGGAAAGGTGTCAGCCTACGATTTGGAGACCGGTGTGAAAATGTGGGAGTATAACGCCGAGCAGGCTGTTTTCGCCACACCGGCCGCTGCCCGCGAAAAATATGTTTTTATAATATCCACAGATCAGATCCAGGTGATCAGCGCCCTGGACGGCACCCTGATTCAAGACGACAAATTACCGCGAAAACTGCAATTGCTGGGGGGCACGCTTTCATCACCAGCGGTCACCGCAAACCGCGTTTATGTGTCGACCTTCGAAATGCTTACCACCACTTATGATCTCAAAGCAAGAGGTCATGATACCAATTTTCATGGCAACGGGCTATCATCTGTTATTGTCGGCAGCGATGGCTCTGTTTATGGGATTGCCGCGGATGGTACGATTCGAAAATATGCCGGTACGGAATCAGAATAGCTTTTTCATTTTATTCGCCTTCATCGGAAAAATCATTCTCCCGGGGGTGGGATAGGGGGGATTTCAGCAGCAGGTTTAAAATTTCATCCCAATCTTGTACGGTTTTACCGTTTTTGGTTTCCTCAAATGAAAAGCGCTTCTCGATTCGATCTGGTGCCGCCGATATAACCCCAGAAGAACCGATTATAGCGTGCATCTGCACATTATTATTTTCCAGGTTCTCCAGCGTTTTTGGTCCGCGCCAGCGGAGAATGACGGATTTGGGGAAATTTTGTTTTTCCAGCCAGCTTCCTGTGATGCCTTTTCCCAAAAACCGGCTCAGGTAAATGATTTTATAATTCTCGCTGAGGGCCTTGACGGCCTTTAGGCCGCTTGCCCTGATTTCATCTGAAAATACGGTATCTTTAAATGCCCCTTCGATTTCAATGATAACCGCCCTTTCCTTTTCGTCCATCACCAGGATTAGTCCGGTGGTGCTGCCGGTGTTTGAGCGGGCCGTAATTTTTTTTAATCCCGGTTGCCGGGGTGTGTATTTTAAGTAACCATAACCATCGCCACCGGTTAATATTTTTTTCAGAAGATTATTTTCCAGATAAATGTCCACCATCCGTCCACCCGCAGAAAAGAATCCATCCCTGGTCAGCACTTTGATGTTTATCGGTGTCTGAACCGTCGTCACCCGGTCAAAAACGATCACCTTGCCGTAAGAATCAGGCACACTAATCAACATGAATAGAATAGGCAGGAGATATTTTTTCATGTAAAAAACGGGCATTTGGTGGTCTCGTTTGATTCCGCTGGGGGTTGAGGCAGAATACCGATGGCGGTTTCCTTTTCATTGATCCGGCTAAAAGCGAGGCGGCAAGTGCGCCCGGTGACCGGATTTGTTCGGATTTCAATGGGCCGCTGCACAATCTTCCCGGAGGGATCAAGGAATTTCGTAGAGATGGATTGACTTTTAAACAACATTTTGTCGGACGCCCTTTTTGAATCTCACATTAGAACTGTTGGGCGGAAATACCGAAAACCGAAAGCAATGAGACGTACATCAAACCTTGAAAAATGGCGCCGATGATCCAGCCAATCATGCAAACGCCTACCGCACGATAGATGCTTTTATAATTCATTGCCTGTTTTACAGCCACCACGGCAGCCACGAACACCCAAACCGAGGCGATCAGCAGAGTGACACCTGCAACATTCGGTATAAGACCCAGCAAGCGAAATAAGCCGGGCGCACTGGCAAAGCCCATTGCGCGTAACAGGGCTTTTCTATCTACGTTGGTTTCGGCTTCAGGTAATAATCTCACGCCAACAAAATAGGTTGAAAAAGCCCAGATGTACCATCCTGCGATGGTGGTAATCATTCCGAAATTGATTCCGGCAACTCCCGCCCTGCCAAAGCCACCGTAAGCAGAGGCTGCGCTATAGATAAAAACAGCCATCATGGCTTGAAACATGGTTTTCGGGTCCGCAATGACTTCTTCATACAAGCCGGCGTCGAGCTTCGCGGCACGAAACAAACGATTCAGAAAGAGATTCATAGGACCTCGCGCAGTCGGCAGGTTTAACAACCTGAATTGAGCATTTTCCCGGCTTTTCCGGGGTTAGATAGATGATTCTGAATTTTTTAAATTAACGGCTATCATTTTGTCGACGGTGTGTCAATAAAACCCGGCTCTAGAGACTAAAATGTCCACCCCTGAGAAGGCGGTTTCGGGATGGCGCAGGACACGACTTTAGTGCATTGTCGCGTGTCCAAGTAAGGGCGAATCGAGGTGTTGGAGAAAGCTGACGGCCGCGGTGGTTATCGATTGAAAATAAAACTATCGCACTATTTGGTGTAAATTAAAGGTAACCTTATGGTTCTGTAAGTATTTATGGCCAAAAAAAATCCGACCCGTGAGCAAACACGAAGTCGGATTTGTTTGATACTGAAATAGGTTGTCGTTTATCTGTTGCGCTATCGAATACGTTCTTCCGACAGTTTACGGTTTAGTCTGATTTGCTGGTACTTTTGGACTTTGTGGATGAATACCCGTCTGCATACCACCCGCCGCCTTTGAGCTCAAATGAGCAGGTGGAGAGAATTTTCCTGGCTTTTCTTTTACATTTGGTACACTGAGCGTATTTGGTTCCCATGGCAACGAGTTTTTCGGAAATGTGTCCGTTTGTACATTCAAATTCATAAACCGGCATGTTCATCCTCCTGAAATGGCTAATAACCCGCGTATCTGAGATCAGATCCTGGGCCTTTGGATTTTTATTTTGTGTTGTTAATCTACTCATTTTATTCTTTTTGTCAAGAAAAATCAAGCTATGAAATTTGTCTCAATTGGAAAGCCTGCCATATTGAAATATTGCTTGACAGGATTGCCGCTGGCAATATAAAAATCACAAATATTTTCAGATATTAAGAGCTTAAATTTCCTATTGCAGGTACCGGTCTGCCGGGATTGGCCACTTTACAATTGAAAGGCAACCAATTATATGAATCAAAAATCTTCGTTCTTAAAATTCTTGAAACTGGGGCAGCTAAAAACCAACGAGCATACCGTCTTGGCCATTTTGGCGGTTATTGTGGGTTTGGCGGCAGGGCTGGGTGCCGTCGGATTTCGCTATCTTATCAATTTTTTTCAAACCCTAGCCTATGGATCTCCCAGTGAATTGCTCGAGGTGGTAGAGACGATTCCCTGGAGCTATAAGGTGGGCATTCCGGCGGCCGGCGGGCTTGTGGTCGGACCACTTGTGTATTTTTTTGCTAGAGAGGCCAAAGGCCACGGAGTGCCCGAAGTCATGGAAGCGGTTGCGCTGAGGGCCGGGGTTATCAGAAAAAGAGTTGTTTTTGTCAAAACTGTGGCCTCCGCTATCAGTATCAGTACCGGCGGTTCCGTTGGCCGGGAAGGCCCCATTGTTCAGATCGGTTCCGCCATCGGGTCCACCCTCGGTCAGGCATTGAACGTCTCGGCGGATCGAATGCGGGCGCTGGTTGGCTGCGGGGCTGCCGCCGGAATTGCTGCGACCTTCAATGCGCCCATTGCCGGATCCATGTTTGCGCTGGAGGTGATACTAGGAGATTTTGGACTGGCCACCTTCAGTCCGATCGTGATCTCTTCCGTAGTGGCCACCGCCGTTTCACGGGCTTTTCTGGGTGATACGCCGGCATTTATCGTTCCCGCGTATCAACTGGTGAGCGCCTGGGAATTTCCCATCTATCTGGTCCTGGGCCTTTTTTGTGCCGTCCTGGGCGTAACGTTTACCAAAACCCTTTACGGATTCGAGGATTTATTCGACAATTTTAAATTTCCTGAGTATTTAAAGCCGGTTATCGGAGGAGCCATCCTGGGAGTCAGTGGCCTGTTCGTTCCTCAAATTCTGGGTGTGGGCTATGGCGCTATGGACCTGGCCCTCGGGCAGCAGCTTGCCTGGTGGCTCATGCTCTTGCTGGTGGCGGCCAAGTTGCTGGCGACTTCGATTACCATCGGTTCCGGGGGGTCAGGTGGGGTTTTTGCGCCATCGCTGTATCTGGGTGTGATGGCCGGCGGATTTTTTGGGATACTGGTACATCATCTGTTTCCAAATGTGACGGCCTCTCCCGGTGCCTATAGTATTGTCGGCATGGGGGCCGTTGTCAGTGCCACGACCCATGGTCCTTTGGCGGCCATTTTAATCCTCTTTGAAATGACGGGCAGTTATGAAATTATCCTTCCCCTGATGTTTTCCTGCATCATTGCAACGATTGCCAGCGGGCAGTTGATGAAAGATTCGATTTATACCTTAAAGCTGGCCAGGCGGGGCGTTGATATCAGAGAAGGCAAGGAGGTCAATGTATTAAAGTCCATGCACGTCAAAGACGTGATGAGCCCCCATGTTGAAACCGTGTCCGAGGAATGGTCCCTGGAAAGAACGTCTGATAAAATTTCCAAGAGCAAGTACAACAGCTTTCCGATGCTCAATTCTGAGAACAAGCTTTCTGGTATCCTTTCCTTTAATGATTATAGTGAAGCTATGTTTGATGAAGATTTAAAATTTATCGTGGTGGCCAAAGACCTGGCAAGCTCCGACGTTGTTACCGTATCCACGGACGATGATCTTTACACCGCGCTTGGGAAAATCAGCCGGTATGATTTCTCGACCCTGCCGGTGGTATCACCCCATGATCCCCAACAGTTGGTCGGTATCGTCAGCCGCCGGGATGTGATTGGGGCCTATGAGAAAGCCGTACTAAAAAAATCATTGTTTCAAAATTAATATGGCCGCAAAAAGGTGCAGAAAATACAAATGTTAAGCTTCAGGATCTAACGAAAAATTCACATTCATAAGCAACGAACGTTCTAAAAATCTTCACAATGATCTCAGCCACCCCAAATCAGGCCTTTTTCCTTCGCATACCTGCGGATCAACCGGGAGAAGAAGACGACACCGCAATCCTTGAAAAAGAAGCCGAGGAACGGTTGCCTGAAGAAGAGGAATATATACTCTGCCGCCAGTGCCACCAGGCGATCACCAAACCGGCCGAACGTATTGTGATGCAGGGATCACATTTGCATACCTTTGCCAATCCCCATGGAATTGTATTTGAAATTGGTTGTTTCAGAAGTGTCAAAGGATGCGGCTATGCCGGGGCTGCCTCAGATGACTTCAGCTGGTTTGCAGGCTACAGCTGGCGAGTTTGTGTCTGCACCCTGTGCCTGACGCATTTAGGATGGATGTTCAGTCGAATGGGGAGCGATACTTTTCATGGATTGATATTGGACCGGCTGATAGAGCCCGGCTAGTACAAAAACAAAGAACTTAGTTGCTGAATTTATACGGAAAGGGTAATTGCCAATGGGAGAAATAAAAAGCACATTGGATCTAGTTCTGGAAAAAACGAAGAATCTTACACTCAGCTGTGAAGAAAAGGAGTCGCAGAAGCAAAAGGAAATTGAAAATCGTATCAAAGGCCTGGTACAAAAATATCAGGATGGGATACTGTCCATAAACCAACTGCTAACCGATTATGAATTACTGAAAAAAGATTACAATATACCGCAAAATAACTCATTGATCGTTGAAATTACCCAGCGTATCGAACCGGACCAAGACAATCAGCCTTTGCTTGAGTTATTGCAAGCGTGCTGCGCCATTGATACCGCTGCCATTGAAATGATTATCGAGAATTTCCGAAAGGAATATATCACCGCGTCGCAGAACCGGATAGAGCGGCTGAGGGAAGATCTTGCAAAGCGACACAACATTAGTGGTTCTGCCGTTCTTCCAAACTTGGACGTGGACGAACTATGGCGGCAGAAAATTGGCGAGCTGCGCGCCGGATATGAGAATCAATTAAATCGGGTGAAAGATAATCTGCTTGGTGGCAGGAGCTGATTTCGGACTTTCCTCCGGATCGTAGCCGGAGGACGCATTCATCTCACTCTGATTTCCGTCTTCTGACATCTGTTCTCTGTTTTATACGTATGCAAAATAGAACTGCTCAATTTCTGCAAAATTTTTCCGTACTTCTTCTGTTCCTGAAACAATCTCACCATGTCCCGGCAAAAGCCATTCAACCTCAAGATCCGTCAGTCGTTTGATGCTATTCTTGAGCTTCAATCCGTCACCACCGGGAAGATCCGTTCGACCCAAGCCTTCCTTAAAAACAAGATCTCCGGTAAACAATGCCTTTTGCGAAGGCCAGTACAAGGTTATCGATCCGGGTGAATGGCCTGGTGTGTGAAAGATATCCATTTCAAGACCATCCAGGGAAAGGTTGCCCTCTCTGAGGAAAAAATCAGGCATGATGGCATTCATATCGATTCCAAAGGCGGCACTCATCTGTTTTCCGGTGGTAACCGCCCACTGCCATTCCGCTTCGTGCAGGGTAAAGCGTGTCGGTATCTCCTTAAATACTTGAACTGCTTCGATGTGGTCCGTATGGGCGTGGGTGCAGATTAACACATCGATATCCTTGATTGCCAGTCCCAGCTGCCTGAGGCCTCCCGCAACATGGTCGAACAATCTGCTGTGGCCCGGGTCAATCAGCACCCGGCTGGGTCCGTCTATGAGATAGGTATTGCAGTTGTTGGCAGTCATGGACTGCCAAACAAAGGCGTGAAGATTATTGAAGACATTCATAATTTTTGTTTTTCTCCATTAAATCGGGGGATAGACTTGGCGAAAAATGGTAACCTGGCCATTTTGAATTATGCTTGGTATATTTTTTCTTATGAGTATTACGATCAAAAAAGCGGATGTCAAACACAAAGAACATCAATTTGCCCATCCGATGAAAATTTTCATTGATATCCGGAAAAATATTTTGGAAAATCATCGGCTGTTATCAACTCAGCCCTCGGTCGATATCCCCGCAAACAGCTTGCCCAGTCACGACATCCTTGATGCTTTGGTAAACGCCGTAACCACGGCTCGCCTGGCTGCGTCAATGGAAACGTTGCCACCCGAGCCTATCAGAGATATGCTCGGCCTTCCGATGCAAATGGTTTACTCGCCTTTCGAGCTAAGGTCGAAAAAGAGACGTCACTGAACAATAAAGGGGGCAGGACCTTGCCCACCTGCCAGGATTCTTTTAAGCACTTCCTCAATTTTGGTTTGATTTGTCATTCCTGAAATTTTATCAAAAACGGTCCCGTCTTTAAAGAACATCAGGGTGGGGATTGATTTAATGCCATATTTTGCAGCGGTCTGCTGGTTGTCATCCGCATTGCATTTTGTAAACAGGATCCGATCGCCATAGGTTACGGCGAGTTTGTCGACCATCATGCCGATTCCTTTGCAGGGACCGCACCAGGGCGCCCAAAAATCAACCAAGGCTGGCTTGCCCGCCTGCAACACCAGTGTCTCAAAGCCGTTGTCATCGATTTCCAATATATTTTCCGCCATTGCCCCGCTCTCCTTTCATCAATCAGACTTTAATCTTAATTCTTAAACAGGTTTCATCGTCTTTTTATTGAAAAAATATGAAGGAATCAAGCCTCAATCTATGGTGTAAGATTGGATCGTATCCTGCAACCTGCTGCTGATTTTCAAACTTTTTACCGGAAAGGCAGTCCCTGCCGGTATTCGCCTCTTAATATCCTGATACAATCCTCCCCATTCCACACATCTGATTAAAATCTACCAAACATTTAAACAGTTGATCTTATTTAAATCATCCCTAAATTCAGAACTACCGATTTGTCATAAAATCTGATGCAAGAGAAATGTCAGAAATCACGCCAACAATACTGAATTTGGGCGAATCGTTCTGAATTTTATTGTTTATTTTTAATGAAATCTGTTGCATCTTGGATTTAGACGAATTTTTTCTACACATTTTGTAGGATCTTTAAATATTCAATCGAAAATACTCAATTATTTAAAGATATCGAAAATAGCCCAATACAATATTTTTATCACAAAATTCGCAAAAATGATTCATAAGCGCCTAAAAAAGGACCCATCATGATCATCAAGCCCATCATCCGCCGCAATATCTGCATCAATGCCCATCCATTGGGATGTGCCGCCCAGGTCAGGGCACAAATCAATTATGTCATGGATCGTGACAAAATCTTCGGTCCTAAAAAGGTTTTGGTTATCGGCGCGTCCAACGGCTATGGTCTGGCAGCCAGAATCGTATCGGCTTTTGCATCCGATGCTGCGACCATCGGAGTCGGCTTCGAAAAGCCGGGAACAACTCGCCGAGCCGGCACCGCCGGGTGGTATAATATCGAAGCATTCAGGCAGGAAGCTGAAACGGCAGGGTTGGCTGCCTGGAACATTAATGGCGATGCGTTTTCAGAAGAAACGAAGAACAAGGTCATCGGCATTGTCAAGGACAAGCTTGATGCGATTGATTTTCTGGTATATAGCATTGCAGCCCCCCGAAGGATCGATCCGGCGACCGGTGAAATATATTCTTCCGTCATCAAACCGATCGGCAAACCGTTCACCGCCAGTTCAGTGGATGTCCTCTCCGGCGTCGTCAGCGAGGTCACCGCCGAACCGGCCAGCGCTGAACAAATCGCCCATACCGTCAAAGTAATGGGCGGCGAAGATTGGATGCTCTGGGTCGAGAAACTGCTGAATGCAAATCTGCTTGCCCGGGAATTCAAGACCATTGCATTTTCCTACATCGGTTCCGAACACACCCGTTCATTATATCGGGATGGGACCATTGGTGCCGCCAAGAAGGACCTGGAACAAAAAGCGGAGCATATCAACACCCTGCTGAAACCCATCGCCGGCAAGGCCCTCATCAGCGTCAACAAGGCCCTGATTACCCGTGCCAGTGCTGTCATACCAGCGGTGCCCCTCTATACCGCTCTCCTCTATCGAATTATGAAAGATAAGAACCTGCACGAAGGATGCATCCAGCAAATGTACCGGCTCTACCGTGATTTTCTGTTTAGCGAGAATTCTCCCAAAGTGGATGCCAAAGGACGAATCCGCATCGATGACTGGGAAATGCGACCGGATGTCCAGCGTGAAGTTGCCGCCCTCTGGAACGAGATCGATCAGCAAAATATCGAAGAGATGACGGACATCAGGGGATTAAGGGAAGAATTTCTGAGGCACCACGGATTCGGGATGCCGGGGGTTGATTATTCACAGGATGTGCGGCCGGATATTTTTTAACCCCAATTGAGTCAAACTTAATTGGGGAAGTAATTGGTAATAGGTATCAGCTACTACTGGTGTGGGGGAAATTTTTACTTTTTTCTGGACCGGACATTTACGTCGTCAGCCAGGTCCCGGGTCTGATCCGATCTATCACCGGCTTTCGGCGGTTCATTTACTTGTCGGGGGGACTTGATGCGTTTCCGGTAAATTACTTTCACCAAGGACTTACCGTTAATGAAATGCCGCTTTTTTTGCACCATCAATCTCCTCTTGTTGAAATCGCACCCAAGATAGGCCTAGAAAAAATATCGGCAGAAATTGGGAAATCTTTACTGGAGAGAAAAAATTAGTTGATTTAGGAACGACTTCTTCGCTCGGAAATTTAGCGCCTAACCTTCTTTTGGATTGGGTTTCAGAGCCAGAATGAGTAAAGAAATAATCAACAGGAAAACGGCATTCATGATCCAGCCCGATTTGTAAGAGCCGGTTTTATCGAAAATGAATCCACCGATGATAGGGCCCAGTGCGCCGCCGATTCCGGTTGCAAAAAAGGTGAGCAAGCCATAAGTGGCCCCCAGTACCTGCCGGCCGAATCGATCCGAGATTAAATAGGGTGTTACTGGGGCCAGGGACCCGTATCCAAATCCATAAAACAGTGCAAACCCGTATAACATGAAAACATTAGTGGTACGGTAGAGCAGGAACATACCCACTGCCATCAGCAAAAAACCAAGGGCCGCCGAATATTTGGCATCTCGAATCCGATCGCAGAGCCACCCGAAAAAAAATTTGCCGCCACTTCCCATCATACCGATAAAGCCGAGGGTCGCGGCTGCCTCTAGTTTATCGATCCCGTTATTAGTGGCATACGCCACCTGATGGACAAAGGTCATCATGACCGTCATAACGGCAAACATATTGCAAACCACCAGCAGCCAGAACCGGGGGTCTGCAAGAATCGGTTTCAGAGACGGTTTTTCAACGGTACCGTCGTGCGGATGGGGATTCGATTGATTGGGCGGCAGCGCCTCACCGTCCGGCTGCAGGCCATAGCGTTCAGGATGGTCTCGACCCATAAATATCTGAGACATGACAATTCCAACGACGCATGTCAAGGCGCCGATGCACAGGAAACCCACCCGCCATCCAAAGCTTTTAACAATATAGCCGGCTAGCGGTGCCATGATCAATGTACCCAATCCGATGCCCATAGCAGCAATGCCGATGGCAATGCCCCGCTTCTTTAAAAACCATTTTCCAATCGAGGCCGTGCAGGCAACCGTGCCGCTTCCTGCCGAGCCGATACCGACCAGGACGCCATAGGACAGGTAGAGCCCCAGCGGTGATTTGACAAAGCTTGCCGCAATAAATCCGGCAGTCGTAAGCAGAACACTGACGGTGGTGATCCATTTTGGGGCAACCCGGTCCAGCAGCCAGCCCGCAAAAACACCGCCACTCGCATACATCAATAGATTGATGGATGCGGCCAGGGATATAACGGTCATGGGCCAGTTGTATTCAGCAAACATGGGTTTGACAAAAACCCCGAAGGAATACCGCGCACCGTAAATCACTGTCAGCATGACAAAGGAGCTGAAAACAACATACCATCCCCAAAAGACAGGCCCAGACCTATGGATATTCATTGCCCGCTGGGAATAAATTTTATTGGTTTTTAACATAAAACCGGCTTTGTTCTATCTTAGATTGAACGGTTCCGTACACCTCTATATCAAATGTTAGGAAATCCATTGGCAATATTCGAAACATAAAAGGCTGATTCATCTATCACATATTAGAAAAATTAAAAAACGAAATCTGGGAATATGGATATGGTAGGACAAGATGGGATGGATCTGCCAGATATTACCCGACAGTCGGTAAAATGGAATTTATAGGTGAAGGAGATCTAAAATATTGCACTAAAAATAAAGCTCAGCTTGATTCACAAGCTGAGCTTTCAGATTAATACATTGATTTAATTATAAAATAGCATTATTTCTCATCAACTGGAAACTTTGCGCGAAACCATTCGCGCCATCCGCCTTTGAGGGCATAGACTTTCGTATAGCCTTGATCCATCATCTTTTGTGCCAGACCGGCACTGGTGGCTTCATCCGGTCAGGCGCAATACAAAACGAAGGTCTTGTCTTTGGGGTATGTTTCGGCCCATTTGTCAAGTTCTTTCGGGTTGGCCCGACTCGCCCCCTTGATTTTAAATTCAGATGATTTCCAATCCTTGCCCTTTCTGACATCCAGAATCATGACATCAGAACTGTCCATTTGTGCCTTCAATTCCTCTTTGGTCATGATAGGGACATCTTTTGCATCAGACATCGAAGTGCCCGTCAACAGCATCAACACGGGCAGGATGGCAAAATAGGTTATTTTTTTATAATTTGTCCTCATGATTCCTCCTCTTCTCTAATTGAATATCAAGTTGTCAGGCGCAAAGAGCATCCCGATAACCCAGGCCATTGCGGTGGCGCTTTGGCGCGTCATCCCTCTACCTCGTAAATTCACTGGGTATTCGACATATTTTGGTTAACCGTGCCTTAAAGCGAGTTTCTCAAACATGATCACAAGTCCGGCGCCAAGCGTATAGATGGATTCAATGTTGAGAATCTTCTCCGCGTTGGAATCGAAGAAGATATTGAGATCGGATGCCAGGTCATCTTCCGGCCGCCAGTAACAAATCAAAAGCGGCACCTTCGGTAGGGGATACAAAACAAGTGATATATCAGACGAATAATGATTCTCCACCTGCCTTCCATTGAACAAGTGGATCATATCTTCAAAAAGATCGGTATAGGTGTCGGCAACCTTTTTAAAAGGTTTTTCACATCTCTGCTCAAAAAGTCGATACCATGTCTTTCCGCCTTCCAATTCCCTGAACGGGACCCATTTGCCTGAAACAGGCGTTCCGGCACCCGCGATAATATAGTTGAGTACCGGTAGCGCTATCCATGGATGGACATGGAGGTCGGTGGATATATTCCCCATTGTGTCAACGCTGAAATCCTTGCCGAGGCACTTAATTGTCAACTTCTCGTTAGAATATTGCGCACCCAGTCTTTGTGCTGCCGATTGCAAATCTGTGGTGGCAATTTTTCGTTTCAAATTCTCAATTGATTCGTTCTGCATCTGCTCAGGGGGTCTCCGGTTCGAAGTCACCCCACTATGCCGTTCGATGACCTCTCTATCAAGTTGAGGGCATTCATCAAGCCGCATTTGACCCTGGAACACGGCAGCAGCAAAGGCCAGACAGGTCGGCTTGTTACATTTCCTGCAATTTGACTTGTCCAGTAGCTTGAAGATTTCCATGGTATTCTTGAATTGATCCATACGTCACTCCTCTTAATTGGAATTCTGCTCATTGTTATAACAAATTGAAGATGTCTACCTTCGGGTGTCACCTTCCCGTGACGGTTGCAGCAACATTATCAGGACAAATCCAAGTACAGCCAGCAGGATAAGTATCAGAAAAGCGACCCGGTAGCTTCCCATAACATCAAAGGTGTGACCGGCCATAAGCGGTCCGGCTGCACCGCCGATCGTTCCGCTGGCCAGAACAATGCCGTACAGCAGCCCATGGGAGCCGGTGCCGAAAAACTCCGCGATCGTTGGAGACATCACGGTAAAGAAGCCGCCGTGAGCAAAGCCGTAAATTACGGCAAAAAGAAACAGCATCCAGGCTTGACTGGCCACATTTAGCCAGATAAGACCGCAGAGTAACATGGTGAAACAGATGACCAATGAGCGCTTTCCGCCAATTTTGTCGTTGGCTGTGCCGATCACGATCCGGCCCAGCATGCTGACACCTCCGATCGTCGACAGGACACCCACGGCGGTTGGGGGTGTTAATCCCAGGTCCATGGCGTGGGGGACGATATGCACGATGATGGTCAGGAGGCAAAAGAAAATGGCGAATTCAACAACGCATATGGTCCAAAACTGCCTGGTTCGGGCCGCCGCCCTCAGGGTGACACTCTCTTTGGGTGACCTATCCCCGTTGGCGCACGATTCATTACTGTCTCCATCAGGAAGCAGGCCGATGCCCTGGGGGTCTCGGCTCAGCACTTGGGCCACGACCACGTAAATTAACAGGGCCGCCGAACCAATAATAAGGTAGGAATTGCGCCAACCGTGGGCTGCGATGAGCAGCGTGGCAATCAGCGGTACCAGAAATTGGCCGGATCCCGTGCCGACCTTGACGATACCGGACATCATCCCCCGGCGTCTTATGAACCAGCGAGCCACAGTTGATAGCGTAATAACATCGTGGGTGCTGAATCCGATACCCACCAGCACGCCGTATATGAGGTAGAGCTGCCAAAGGGCCTGCAGCCTGGACATGAGCAGATACCCAATCCCCAGTGAAATACCGGATGCCACGATGATCACCTTCGGACCGATCCTGTCGTTCATCTTGCCCGCGATGACCCCGACCAGTCCCATCGTCAAAAAGGCCAGAGACGATGCCCCCGATATCGCCGCCCGTGACCAGCCGAACTCGGCCTGGAACTCCTTGAAAAAGACACCGTAGGTAAACATCGCACCAATACACGCCGCCTGGATGATAAAACCGGCCGCTACGATGTTGTAGCCGTAGAAGTATTTCGTCTTTTGCTGAAAAATGGTATTAACTCCTTGGATATACAGACTTCGTTATCATTTAGTAAAAATAGTCAGTTTTTTGATACCAGCATTTTGCCCACATAATAAAGCCCAACTGCATATAGAAATGACGAGGTCTGTATTTAACTGAATGCGCAGAAAGTGTCAAATATTGACTTGTTTGATATAAACCATTATTCAATTCTAATGGGTTATACGATTGCGGCAAAAAAATTGGAGCCTCTCCAAAAGCATATTTTTATGGGACGGATGGATTGACACAAAAGGATCGGATTGATTTCGCCGCCATGGCGATACTGGTGGTTCTTTGTGCAAGCTGGGGATTGCAGCAGGTCGCCATTAAAGTTGCCAACCAAGGAATTTCGCCTATCCTTCAAGCCAGTATGCGCTCGGTAGGGGCCAGTATCCTGCTTTGGATCTGGATGGTGGTGCACCGGCAACCGATTCTCGAAAAGGATGGTACGCTGTGGTGGGGAATTGCGGCAGGCCTTCTTTTCACCGCAGAGTTCATTTTTGTCTACTGGGGACTCGAATTTACCAATGCATCGCGCGCCATCATCTTTCTTAACATATCACCGTTTATCGTCGCGCTTGGGGCACAGCTCTTTATTCCCGGTGAACAGTTGCGGATAATTCAAGTCGTTGGATTATGCTGTGCGTTTGCCGGCATCGTCCTTGCGTTTAGCGAATCGGCAAGTTATACCTCATATCGAATACTGATCGGCGACGGGATGCTGGCCGTGGCGGCAGTGTTCTGGGGCGCCACAACGGTTCTGGTCAAGGCCGGCCCTCTCTCCAGGATCAGACCGGGCAAGACCTTGCTTTATCAGCTTGCCGTCTCAGCGGTGGTCCTGCCGATAGGATCTCTGACAAAGGGTGAATCCGGCATTGTCCGTATGACACCCGTTATTGCAGGCTGCCTTGCCTATCAGATTGTCTGGGTCGCTTTCATTACCTTCCTGGCCTGGTTTTGGCTCGTGCGCAAATATCCCGCATCGCGTCTGGCATCATTCACCTTTCTGACCCCAATTTTCGGTGTTATCGCAGGCGGTGTGCTTCTGAATGAGCCGATTTCGGATACGCTCTTGCTGACCCTCCTTTTAGTGGGCACAGGTATATACCTGGTCAACCGGCCTGTCCCGGACCGAGAGGCTGGCGTGTAAGGGAGGGCAAAAGCCACCATCCCCTTTTTTTCCGTTAAATCAACTTTTTGGGAATATTTTTGACCGGTAGCTGGTGGCTGGGCTGACACCCTCAACCGTCCAACCTGGGTTTGCCTAATTTGTCCTTCCACCATTTATCGATTTGAGGCGGCCGGAATTTAATCATTTTATCCAGCAAGCCGTCGGGTTGATGATCCATCAAGAGCATATCTCTGAATCCCTGAACCAAAAACCCTTCCAACACCATATGATCGATAAATCCACATAGACGATCGAAATACCCCTCGATATTAAATAGGCCAATGGGTTTTTCATGGATCCCAAGCTGCGTCCAGGTCAGCATCTCGATGGTCTCCTCAAGCGTTCCAAACCCGCCGGGCATTGAGATGAATCCGTCTGCCAATTCTGCCATCAGGGCTTTGCGCTCATGCATGGAGTTGACAATCCGCAAATCCTGAAGATGGGTAAAGGCAACTTCTTTATCTACCAGAACCTGCGGGATAATGCCGATAACGTTCCCGTTTCTATCAATCATAGAATTGGCGATTTCACCCATCAGGCCGATGTTGCTTCCACCATAGACAAGCGTGACATCCTGTTCAGCTAGTGTCGCCCCCAAATTACGGGCTGATTTTGCATATTTTGAGTTGTTTCCGGAGCTGGACCCGCAGAAGACGCAAATTCGTTTCAAATAGTCTCCCTTTCCATCATACAAAGATTTTTTTAACCCTTCCCACCTGTCCATCGGACAGACGTACCTTGATGCCATAGGGATGGTGCGCCGATTTGGTCAATATGTCCTTTACAACACCCCGGGTCAGTCTGCCGGT
The DNA here is from genome assembly GCA_029288035.1 of Desulfosarcina sp. Taxonomy (GTDB): domain Bacteria; phylum Desulfobacterota; class Desulfobacteria; order Desulfobacterales; family JAFDCJ01; genus JAFDCJ01. The sequence goes on along the minus strand of JARFPZ010000445.1, from coordinate 15,991 downwards.
ACGCTGGTCCTTCTTCAGCACGATGTCGACTTCAACTCCGGATTTTATATCCCTCCGGCTTTTCCCATCCACTGGCTACACTCCTCAAATATTCTGTTTTTTGTAGCTTTTAATATCCTGGTAATCCGTGTTTATCCGTGTCCCCAATATGGAACTTCCGATACATTAAATTGTGTAGCGCTTTTATCAACTCAGGGTTGTCACAAATTTCTGCAATGCATCTTCATCCTGCAAAGCCTCAATGAGGCGGACCAGCTCCGCTTCGTTATTGTATGGCGCGATGCCAACCCGCACCAGCCCGCCCCGATCCAAAAGCCCTAGCCTTTCTACCAGGCGGATGGCATAGAAATGACCGCCCCAGACAAAAAGCGCCCTGTTTCCCAAATATTTAGCGATCTGATCTGCAGTGTATCCCTCGTATGTCAAAGAAACGGTCGAAGTGCGGGGATGTCCCGGTGCCGGACCATAAACAACGGCTTTGGAAATATTGGAAGCGATGGCCTCGATGAGATACTCGGTCAGGCCCATTTCATAATTTTCAAAGGCCCGCAACCCGGAGATGATCTGGGTTCTCCGGTTTGATTTCAAATCCTCGGATTGCTCATCAAGGTCAGTTCCGAATTTCAGGCCGATATTCGCAATAAATTCCACTGCCGCGGCGGCACCGACGATGCCCTCGTGGTGGAGAGTACCGGTCTCCATCATATACGGCGGAGACTGGCTCTGGGTTCTAAGATTTAAGGGAGCCAGCTGGCTCAACACCTCTTTTTTAGCATACATGACCCCGATATGGGGTCCGAAAAATTTATAGGCAGAGCACAAAAGAAAATCCGCATCCAGCTTTTTAACATCGATAGAACCGTGGGCCGCAAAATGAACGGCATCAATCACCGCAATGGCACCAACTTCATGGGACAACTGAATAATTTTTTGAACGTCGCTGATGGTCCCCACCCCGTTGCTGGCATAATTCACTGCCACCACCTTCGGCTTTTTCAAAAGCTTGTTCCGGAAATCTTCCATATCCAGGGTACAGGTATCGATATCCATGGCAACCTCGGCCACATCAATGCCCCGATCCATTAGCTGCAGCCAGGGTCCCCGGTTGGCTTCGTGGTCCAATTCAGTAATCAGCACCGTGTCCCCGGGCGTCAACTGCCGCACCAGAGCTTGTGCCAACGCAAAATTCAGCGTAGTCATGTTGGCACCGAAAACGACCTCTTCCCAACTGCAGTTGAAAAAATCGGCAAAGATATCCCGGGCATCTTGAATGATGGTGGATGTATTTTGTGCAGTTTCAAACTGATCCCCCACATTGGCGTTCATGTCGATAAGATAGTGATTTACAGCAGTTATTACGGATTCCGGAACCTGATAGCCGCCGGGGCCGTCAAGATAGGCAACCGGGTGACCGTTGAATTCTCTTTTTAAGGCCGGGAACTGTTTTCTCACATATTCAGGCAATTGATCCTTCATTTCTAATCCTTTTTTCATTTCGGTGCGTCAGCAAGGTCCTCCAGTATCACTAATCTTCAATAAACTCACCGTTTTCGATTTTTCTGGATTTTAGGTTTTTTCTGCTATCGAATTGCATTTTAACGAGGATCCGATTTGAGCAGCCAACCCCAAAAATTTCTTTTTGCAAAGAATAGGTCACACTACCGTTTTCTCCAAAATCTTGCATCAGTTCCCAGGATTTATTGATAAAAAGATGAAATTTCTCCTGACATTCACTGCAACGCACATTTAAAAAAAAGCCGTCTGAAGCAGCTTTGGGTGTATCTTTCCTGAAAATTTTATCGGCCAGTTTTTTAAACATTGGAAGGTCTCCATTAAAAAAAATCAAAAGTTTGACTGGTAGGATCCTTGATCTGTTTTTCCTTACTAGGTCACGAATCTAATCGATTGTCAAGCCAGCGATTATTGAGTGCTCAGGTTCTAAAAACGGATTTTTTGTAATGTATCTTTCGCGTTAATCGACATAACGGTGTCAAAATTAAAAATCAGCGACCACCAGCAGAGATGGGGGTATGAGGATGGACCCAGGAAGGGGTCGGGGCCACCTCTGCTGGTGGCCGCTGATTTTTAAAAAGAATTTTTTTATCTCTGTATTATCGGATCTGTCGGTTCTGATGACCACTTGACCGATTCATAAGTGGCATTATCTTGTTCGCTTCAGTCGGCTTTGGTGCTGGTTGTTCAGCTGGCGTATACCAATTAACCGTAATAAATAAGCAAAAATTCTTTTTTATTGATGAAATATTTAGGTTTGATTGAGAGCTCACCGAGGTACTCAGGAGACTAGTTAATGTCATTAAAAGAGCTGTTTCGTTTTCCGGCATCCCGGCTGTCGCGACGCATTGCATTTTGGGTTTTTATCAGCGTCATCGTGATTGAAACTCTCATTTTTATTCCTTCTTATAGAAGCCGTGAAAAAGAACTTCTGTCTCAATTAAAAGAAATTTCATTAGCACGGGTTGCCCTAACAATGAAAATCGCCAAGCCGGATGCCTCGGATAGCGAGCTTTTCCAGCATGTTAAAATGCTCCAGGATGACAAGATGGTGGTCGGAGGGGCGCTTTACAGATTAGATGGAAAGAAAGTCGGTGCATTCGGCAAAATGCCTGATTTGCGAATCGAAAATTTAAAAACTGCCGGGATGACCTTCCTCTTGAACAGAGACGGGTCCTACTATGATATCGCCTGTTCGCCAGCGGAGCTTCAAAGAGATTATCGGTTGATCTTGCGCCATGATTCATCTTCCGTAAAGCAGCGTCTGCTTGCTTTTTTTTTGCGAATTGCAGGACTTGTTGTGATCATTTCCACCGTTGTCACAGTGGGCACCTGGCTCACCCTGCGATGGATCGTGGTGAATCCTATCCTGAATCTGAGACATGATCTCGTTCGAGCTGGTGAATCGCTGAGCAATGACAATCAAACACCTGACCTTTACTCAGCCGAGGTTCAACGCCACGATGAGCTGGGTGAAGTCATCGGGGCATTTCGTCAGATGTATCGGCAAATATCCGATGCAATTAACGAACAAAAAAAAGCAGAGGAGGCGCTGCGCAAAAGTTTTAAGCAGGTTGAATCCTACTCCCGGGTACTTGACAATGAGTTGGAAAAAGGCCGGCGCATGCAGATCAATTTTTTACCCGATAAATTGCTGCAAATGCCGGGCTGGGAGACCGCCGCGTTTTTCAAGCCGGCCCGCCAGGTAGCCGGTGATTTCTATGATATCTTCCAGCTTCCCGGCGGCAGCATCGGCTTCGTCATCGCTGACGTATGTGACAAAGGTGTGGGGGCGGCACTATTTATGGCACTATTTCGCAGCCTGATCCGCGTTTTTTCGGGTCAAACTTCCCTGGACGGATTGCCGCTGACCTGCAGTCAATCCTTCCTTGATGAGCCGACCCGGTTTGCGGACAACCCATCGTTGGATCAGACCCACATCACCGCCCTGAAGGCCGTTAACCTCACCAACAACTACATCGCTTTAAATCACGGTGATCTTGCCATGTTCGCCACCCTGTTTTTCGGCATCCTTGATCCGGATTCCGGCTCGCTGAGCTATATCAACGGCGGGCATGAGCCATTATTTATCGTGGGATCCGAGGGAGGCGTCAAAGAGCATCTTTCGCACACAGGGCCGGCGGTGGGCATCGAACCGGATATCAAATTTAAGATTCAGCAGACCCATATGGCGTCGGGAGACATTCTGTTGGGATACACCGACGGAGTGATAGAGGCCGATACGTCAGACGGCACGTTTTTCACCATGAAGCGTTTGGTGTCGATATTAGAAACACCGGCATCCACAGCCACCGAGTTGCTTGATCGAATCGCAAACAGCGTCCAAGCGCACGTTGGTGGGGCCGACCAGTTTGACGATATCACCATGTTGGCTGTTAGAAGAATTTCCTGAGTTTTGAATCAATGAAAGCTGAATATAATTGTATTGATTTTCTCGTAATTTTGGCGTATTTCTACTACCTAATATGATCAACTGGATACCATTTAGCGACGGAGAATACTTGGTAGAGCAGGCTTTGCTATTTGCCGGTCAAGACCGTGCAGTTTCTGTTGAGGACGTCATCGTCGAGGTTTATTCCAATCGGCAAGGGCGGCGGTATTTAAGGGGACGGGGACGTGTTCGCAACATCTTAATGGTCGAACTTCTGGAAGACAGTGACGATTTGGACTTGCTTCTGGATTTTGGAGAGGAATTCAAATTCCTACTCAAGGAACCGAACCTTCAGGTCGGCATGGTGTTTTCGCCGGATGTAAAATCAGCATTGCAGTTTACGCCCCGAATTCCCTGGCGTCAAATTCAACAAACCGAATTTGGAGAGATACTGTCTGGGCTCCAGATTCTTTCCGATTGAAAAAATCCAAGCTGTAAAACAGCACGCCCAAACCGCTCATGCATTTTGGATTTCGGATTTGAGAATTAAATTCTTAACTATAATGATTTCAGAATCTGATTCTTGGCTCTCTTATATTCTTCGGATGTAATCAGGTCTTTTTCATACATCCGGGCAAGTTCGGCCAGTTCCCTTATACGGACGGTTTCAGGGTCTTCTAGTTGAAATTTTGCCTTAGACGAATGATCTTCAATCGTTTTTAGATCATCGGATTGGCCGAATTTAAGAGACGCCAGCCCGCTGAGAAAGCTGACCTCAAAACTCCTGCCCCGAAAAAGGGAAGAATTTTCAATATCATGTAACATTTTTTTTCCCTTGGATTTGATGCGCCGGTATATCAGAAAACCTGACAGTATGAAAAGAGCTGCTGTTCCCACAAGGACCCATAACATATGCTCAGTGACACCCCGGAAGAAAATGACCATTAACACCAAACCACCAATGATCAACAGGTGCAGAAATAAAATGATATGGGTAAGAATAACCGCTTTAAACAGATTCTGACCTTGATTTTTGCTACCATTCACTTGAGAGCTTTCGTGCTACGGTGCGCCGATTTGATTCTACTTTGGTTGCGGCGTCCAGGCCGATATCCAAATGAGTCTCCATCCGAAAATTACCTTCTGCCGACTGGCCTTTGGTTTTTTCTTTAAAGCGCTTGATATACTGCCTGAAATTGGTAATCAGAATATGATCACAAGAATCTTCAAGTCTACTGTTTGTATACCTTTCAAGTGTTTGTCTTATGTATTCGTGTTCCTTAATCGACATGCAACCTTCCTTCTAAAAGCCCATCACATCGATGGATTGTCGCAGTCTACGGTCATCAATGGCTTGCTGCCGGCTGCGGCTGTCAATGCTAAAGTCTTCCGCCGGTATTTGCGGAAACATATCCCGTTGCACCTGATTGACCTTTCCTGCAATTGGCGTGTAGTAAAAAGCCAATTTCATTTTTCCTTCTTTTTCATTTAGCTTTAACTTAATCCTGGTATCCGCTTGTTTCCAAGAGAAAATCGTCTGCCGATTTTGTGTCTTCAGTATGGTCTTCGGGGATCCAAATTTTTGGGTGAGACGGTCTTTGGCCCGGTCAAAGACCTCAATTGATTCTACTGCTATAAATGCCGCAAAGAATTTATCCTTGAAAAACCCGAAAATGACATTGGCGGCATCGACGCCGAACACGGTGTAAGTCTTTTGTGGGTTCCGATAATAACTGACTTCGCCCTTTTTAGAAACCTTGCTAAATCCCGTCAACTCTGAGATATTGGTTCCCCAGTTAGTTCCCAAAAAACCTTCCTGCAATTCAGTTCCATGGATAATACCAGTACTAACAAAAATGAAGATCAAACTATAAACCATCTGCTTAAATTTTCTCATTGCATCTTCATTGCTTTTACTATGATTCACTCCCAACGTCAGAGTCAATTGGTATGATACTTAAGCCTTAGGTTGCGAAGTGTTGCCAAATACTCTTTTTGATGGACAAGGCCGGTTTGATTTTCGATTTCCATAAATGAAGATTCAATATAAGGCCTGATATCGATACCTCTTGAATTGAGCTCATCATCATTGGCTTTGTCTATAGTAAGAACACAGTAGTATGTCGTTAAGGTTCTTACCTTTGGATCCCTTCTCAACAGATAACTTCTTCCTCCCAAGGTATTCAAAAAAAAACCGCAGTAATCATACATGTTCCTCATTGAAGGGCGGCCTCGCACGCTGGATTGTCCTTTATCATCCAAAGTAAACCAAAGGTAAAAAGTTCGCATGACCGATTCAATTACTTCAGACTCGTTTTGCAGCAATTGCTTGATAAGAAGAACTCTTTTTTTTCCCATGACCCGATAGAAATGGGCTACATTGCGAACGATATTGTAAAGTGAGGAGGTTTCGCCGGTAACTATCGGTGGCTTTGAAGATAACTTATTGAGGGCAATTTGATACTGACCATAGGTTCCTTCATTAAATTTGTACGATTGAACATATTCTTGATTATCCATATAGCTGAAAAATGCCATAATGCGGTTTTCAATCTCAGCAAAGCTAGGCTGCTTTTCGCCATCGGGGATTTTCCCTTCCAATTGCTGGGTTGCTTCCCTAAGCGCCGGTTGTTCCTCTCCAAAAACCTCTGCCAACTTATCCGGCGGAACATTTTGCCCCTTGACAACCGCCAGCTCTTGCTTGAGAGTCGCGATCTCCTTGCGCATTTGTTCCGTTTTGTTCTGCCAGATTTCTTTCTCCTTTTTGACAGTTGCTTCAAGCTTGGTTGCGTGCCAGCCGGCAAACTTGACGTATATGAAAAATGCGCTCGCTAAAATCACGACGATGGCAACGATCATTTTGGCCGATCTATCCATATTTAGTTGATGTGCCTCCGCATCTTTCAGCGGTTCAATAGATTCAGAGTTTAATTGCGATGTAGCGGGATCGCTTTGCCCGTTCTTGGAAATAAATTTTTTAATCACGTTGATTGTTTATAATAAAGCAGAAATGACCTTAAAAGGCAACAGTGAATGAGGACGGGACCAATTTTAGTATAGCACTACAAGTGGCTTGAAATCTGGAGCGAGATTTATTTACAGAGGACCGGTGATTTGTCGTCGGATTCTAATCAGCGGTTCTTTCTGGAAAGGTTCTGTGATCAATGTGATCTTTTTTTTTTGTAAGGTAGTCCCAGTATGAGAAATGTCTTTTCCCGAGATCGAATCGACGGCCGTTTGTGTTCACCATGAGTTCATGATTATTCAAAAGTAAGGATCTTTCTTCTTGCATGCGCATGTGAGTTGCCATTTCATGATAATCCGACAAATTGCACCTCCCGTGGTGTTAGTAGAGAGTATTAACGCACCTGAACAATATGTGTATTTAGGTCCATTTTCGGTTTTTTTCGAGTCTATAAATAGGGGTTATTGCAAAAAACATACACAACATTAAATTTAATATTTATTGTTTTATATCGGAATGTTATAAATAGAACCAATTGCCGCTTCATACAATATAGGAAAAAAATTACCCAGCTGCTTGGGAAATTTATTCCACAAAATGGATAAGGTGCGCGATTGATGATTGAGAAGTTGCTAATAGTTTAGAAAATTCGGGCAGGAGGTCTAAATTTGAAATTCGGCAGATTTATTGAAACCCAGGTTTAAACTTGTTAAGCGCATCATTAAAGTGGCTGGAAACTAGACTAATTCCGACGGCCTTTCCGAAGCTCCTTCCATCGGTTTTTTCCCATTTCTTCCACATAGCTCACGGCCTGCAGCACTGCATTTAAGCTGAAGGCGGGCATTTCTCTATTCGCACCAACATAATTAGACAAATATTTCTCCGAGCATGTCCGCAACCCTTTGCGCCTGCAGACCAGATATGCAACACATCCGGCCTCAATTTCTTCAGCACTGATATTTAAGTCCTCTCTTTCCGGCCACCATGCGTAGCGATCAATCCCCAAATGGCCGCAAAAGATGTGTCCCAGCTCATGGGCAAAGGATGAATACTTTTCTTCCAGGCTATGCGTCTTGTTCAGATGGATTAAATAGCTGGTATTCTTTTGAAAGTTTAAATCATTATACTGTTTTCGCAACGCCGGGGTGATTCGGTCGGCAGTTCCCTCGGCAGCATGGCTCATCGTCGTTTCACTAACAGCTATCCCCTGAAGAGCGCAGTTATGCTGTGTATTTGAATAAATTTTACCTGACAATTTATTTTCAATTTCAACCGACTTCAGCAATTCCGAAGGAACCGGGGCTCCCTCCGTACCTCGGATATCGAAAACAAAGCGGATCGGGGCCATGGGCGCCAAGATTACCAGAGGACGAACATTTTGACCGGGCCGTCTTCCAAACTTTTTTGCCCAAACGCGAGCTGTTGCCACAAAGTTGGCAGACGGATCTTGAATGTATAACAATAAACCATTAAAGGCGGAATAATTTGGAAAGCGTGCGATAAAGTCCAGAAGTTTCATAAAATTTTGGCTGTTACGGAATCGGGTACTGGCGGCAAACATTTCGTCAACTGGGCTGAGGGCAGCATCAAGTTCAGCGATTGTTTCAACCTGCAGACGATTTGGCGGATTGAGCGGACTGTTTGGAAATAGGCTCAACTGCTGGGTCATTATGTGGCCTTTCCATAACTACGAATTATTCGAATCGGCTTTGTTCTCTTTTCCGGCACCAACAAATTAGCATAAAATTTTGTTCTGAGTCAATATCTACGACATATTTAATTCACATGAGTTTTATCTTTAGAAGCTGCAGCTCGTTGGTGAAAGTTGGACTGAACATCGAATTCCAATATTACTTGCCAAAAGTCAAAGCCATTCATATATTATCACCGTTAATCAAGGCAACACATAAAGAAGGGAGGGCTGCCATGGAGTTTGAACGGTACTATCTTGATTTATTTGAAATGCTGAACAAATGCTGTAAAAAAATTGCATCCGGCAATTATGACCAGGCGGACTCAGATCGCCTATTTGAACTGGCAAAAAAAGGCAGATATCCCGGTATCCTCAACGAATTGGCCGAGTCGTTCGGTATGATGATGGTTAAAGTAGAGGCCAGGGAATTTCGATTGAAACAAATTATTGAAGAATTGGAAGAAACCAAAGCGAATCTAAAGCAGGGTGCTGACGGGACTAGCGCGGTCTAATAGATTAGCCCCCATCTACTTCATGTTCTCAAAAAAATGGGCGGTGTGATTTTTGTACTGTTGCGCCACCTCTTTGTTGTAGACGACAAACATATCCTGGTCCATCGCGGTAATGTGTCTATTCGGCCGGCTGAAAATTTGAAACGTCCGATTTATGATCTCATCTGCTGAAATGATGTGTTGGTTGTATCCGGTTACATAATGCAGATCGACCCGACGTTCTGATTTGCCCCAGGTCAATGTTCTTAAATAATCTCTGATGTCATCGATTTTTTCCTTCATCACCCGCGCCGGCGTTTTGGAGAAATCCTGATTGAAGGCAGTGAAATAAATATTCGTCGGAAAGATGGGTTGCATCGAGAGCATATTCTGGTAGGATTCATCGGCATATTTATAGGCGGCGCTTTTTATTTTCCGGCCGACAAAGCCGTCTTTCAGATCGGAGGTGTCTATTTTACGGGGTGTACCGAATTTTATGGACAAATTACTTTTTTGTTTGTCACAATAAAATTCGTTCACGATATAACCCAGATCCTTTAAATAGATATCCCTCCTAGATTCTCCGGATTCATAAAGACGGGCTAATTCACCAAAGTGTTCATCTTCCAGAATCCTCTCGTAGGCAACGTTTACATCGACAATATAGACATCAACATCGGCCTGCAGGGCGGCCTCGATGTCCATTTGAAATGGAAGATGATGAAATCCGTCAATTCTTCCGGTATAACTTCTCCCGGTTTTGGTGCCGTCTTTTTTCAAAAGATTCAGCAAGCCCATCTTAATGGAGGAGTATCCGGGAAATGTGACATACATTTCCCTTTCTTCTACCAGGCGGTAACGATAGGCGCGGGTTAAGGAGATAATTTCTTTTCGGCCGATTGCAATTTCGCTGCCGTCGGGTTGCTTAATATTTAAGGGTTCCCTGAACACCTTAAACGCACCTCTAGTGGAGAGGTATTGATTGATACTCATCCGATGGTTTTCAACAAAACCTTTGAACTGCTTCATTACATACCGTGGAAGCAGATCATTGAAGATATCGATATCGTCGATAAATAGATTTGCACCACCCTCCACAAGCACTTTCATGTTGTTTTCCCTGAACAGAATGGAGAGTAAAATGAAATCAGCTTCGCTGAGATGGTTTGGTTTGAATGTAATCGCACAGTCCGGGTTTACTTCTTTAATACGCTTTATGCCGTCAAGGCCGATGACGCGGGTGGTAAACGTGTTGCCGCGGGCCAGTTGATATATGGCCAATTCCATCGGACTGATTTCCTGCCACTCATGTTGGATGAGGTGAAACAGGGATTCCATTTTTTCTATTTGCTGCTTTTTCATGTCGTAAAACCTGAATTTCAGGTAATATCAATGTGTTTATCTAAAAGATCACCCAAACTTTTTAGATGGGCTTTTTCTTCATTTGCCATATCAAAAAGGAGATTCTTTACCGCAGGATTTTCACTTCTTTGTGCATATCGCATATAAAGATCCATAGCCTGAGCTTCGAGCGTCATCGCAAAATCCAGCACCCTTGCCGCTGTCTTAAAGGTTGTCCTGCTTTGTTCCAACAATTTATCCGAGTCAAATCCGCCTTCGACCAACTCAGAGGTGACATTTTTTTCAAAGGCTTCCATATCCAAAGCAGTCGGGTCAATGGTAAGGTAGATATCAAACAACCTCTGTTTGTGCTTTACTTCGATTTCAGCTAATTTAGTGAGAAGTGCGACAATCTTGGGATCGATTGCCAGCTCGACCGACATTGAATAAAATTTTCGCAGCCCTTCTTCCAGTCCGTAGGCCAGGCAAATGACTTCCCGGGGCGTTTCATTGCCCCTTAAAAGTACCATTCCTATTTCAGCCGGTCCTGCGGCGGCATGACCCTGCCAGGCTGCAATGCCGCCTTTTAAGTTGTATACTTGCTTGAATCCTCTGCCAGTTAAGATCTGCGCAGCAGCACGGCTGCGTCTGCCGGCCGCTCAATAGGCAATCACCGGTTTTTGCGGATCCAATTCCGACAGCCTGTCGTCAAGAACCGGCAGGGGAACTAGTTGACTACCGGGGATACGCGCAATCTCATATTCTGAGGGTTGACGTACATCCAGCAGGGTAAAAGCACCTTCTTTATTTGAATCGATAAATTCCTGCAACTGAGTGGTATTCATGTTGTTAACCGGAGAAAATAAATCTCTAATTCCCATTTTTTTGATTCCTTTTTTTTGTATTAATACCTGGATTTTGCAATATTCAGGTATTATCTGACAGCGGGGCTTTTCGGCGAATCATCTAAAATAGTTATTTTGTATCTTGTATCTTTGAGCCGCAGATACAATTGCCCCCCTTCATCTTCCAAAAGCGGCGATATTTTTAATAATCCGTTTTCGACAAACTTGATGGTTTCATCGCCCATTCGCATGTAGAGGTTGTCATCTTTCACAAACAGCCTTTCCGGATCCAGTGCAATCTGCTTTTTGGTGTTCAAAATCAACGTAATATGGCCTTGCCGGATCACGTCAAAAACGAACAAAGCCTGATCCTCATAGGGGAAATAAACTTTTTCTCTGCAATTTCCATTTATCTGGGAAAGATAGTAACCGCCTTGATCCCGTTTGATACAGGAATGAAAATAATCGATAATTTTTTGATGCTCGAATTTCCCATTTGCATTGCGCCAGCAGCCATGCTTGTCGAGCCAGAATACGGCATCCTCTTTAGGAATTACATTTTCTTTGATCTTATTCACCATTCAATTTTCTAAGGTTTACAGTCCGGTATTGTGTTCCCGGGCGGTTGCTGATCAATTCCGGGTCAGGCTGGAATCTAGTGGTCCTCCCGATGCCTGTCGACCGTATTCTGCGGCTATCTTGTTTTCTCCCGATGGGTTGGTGTATTCATCATTGAGTTTCTGAATGTAGGCGTTGCTGTCATCCAGTACTTTTTCCAGCCTAGCTGCCGTGTTTTTCCCCCATCCTGCTGGATTCGGCAAAAAAATACTGCGCCACCAGCGGCGGCTTTTGCGAAAGGCGCGTTGGTAGTTTGGATGCAGCTCTGGATTTTTAACTTCTGCGATCAATTTGTTGATGATATTTGTGGCCGCCCTTCGCCGAATGCTGAAGTGCCCATAACCGGCGGCCACCGCCAGTATTCCGAGGATGCCGTATTTTATATATTTATTCTGCGATACCAAATCCCAAATTGGCAACTTTAGCGATAGTCCTTCCCAATAGCCGCCCCAAATGGTCAATATCATAAAGATCACCACAAGGGCGCCCCCAATCAGCCCTTCCATCCACAGGATTTTGCGACGCCACTGGCCGACAAAACGCAGCAGGATGGGTACAACATCCTGCTTCATCAACCGGGAGGTTTGTTCCAGCATCCCCACAATGCGATAGGCTCGCTCAACACCCACCTGCTCAATGCGGTTATAGATAGCACTGGCGTCGGCGTTGCACTTGCTCTCAAAACGAGCCCGGACATCTTCGTCTTCAAATGGAACTGCGGCTTCCTGATTGTAAATGGCGTAGGAAGATCCCGCCGTTAATCCATATTGCGCCAGCGCCCGCTGCCAGGCGGCATAAACCTCCTCCAGGTTGTCCTCTTTGGCGGTTACATCAATCTGGTTGAGTATATATAAAAATTTGTTCGAATCCCGCCGATTAACTGTCGCCTTGACAAGATGCTGCAGGGTATCGCGCATTGATCCGGTTTCCGGATGCCGGGCATCGAAAAAAACCAGCACCAAATCCGATAGTTCGATGATATGATCCGTAATCCGCAAGGTGGAAGTCCGTTGATCATCGGCATCAAACCCGGGGGAATCGATAAGAATTTTACCGCGCAGGGATTCGCTGGGACAAGTCTTTAATTGCAGATAAGCATCAATATGTTCGCCCTGACCGACGGCCACTTCTTCGATGGCCCGGCTGACTTTATACAGCGGGAAGCGTGGGTCCGCATCCAGGGCCAAACCCGGCAGCACGCGTTCTTTATTGTCTCTGGTGTAACAAATGACGCTAAATTTATCATCGACAGCCTGTATGCCTGTCGCCTGCAGATTATACCGAAGAAAATGATTGATGAAGGTCGATTTGCCGGCTGAATAGATGCCTAATATCGATATAAGCGGCCACCAGGGTGTGCTGGTTGCATGGGATTCCTCACGATGAAAAAATCCGATCCGGCGACTGATTCGATCCAGCTCACGAAAGTTGTGTACCACATCAGAAAGGATCGGATTTTCCTGTTTCAGGTGTTTTTCCAGTTTTCGCAACCGCTGGCTGATCTTGCTTTCCTTAAACATCATTTCTGCTCCGATATTTGGGTTGGGACCACGGACATTAAATCATTTTTACAAAAATATTAATGGTTTTCAAGCCGAATCTTTGAATAAGGGAATAAAGCTTGACTTTACATTCAGTTTTCGACTACTTTTGACCAAACCCAAAGCTCGAGGAGATATGCCTTGTTTTCAGCAAATGAATTACTGGATTTAGCCATCAAGTTGGAGAAAAACGGTGAAGCGGTGTACCGCGATGCGATTGAAAAGATTCCGAACCCGGAGCTTGTCAGATTGCTCGAATGGATGGCTGATGAGGAAGTGAAACATGCCAACTGGTTTGCCGAGTTGAAACTCAAGTTTGATCAAGAGGGCGTCAATCCCTTTATGGAAAAGATGAGCCGGGAACTTTTTAACGATCTTCTGGGAGACAAAAATTTTTCCCTCAAAGATGTCGATTTTTCGTCCGTCAGCGATATTGATGAGTTGATGGCTATTTTCATTGAATTTGAAAAAGATTCAGTGCGATTTTATGAGGTGCTTGAACCCTTTATTGAAGATCCCGTTAGTTTAGAGAGTTTACAAAAGATTATTGACGAAGAGAATCACCATATCGATCGAATGCTGGAATTAATGGGACGTCAGGAAGTGTTTACGACAATTAATGAATAGTTCTACTTTGTCACATTATCCTAGCAAAATATTTTATTTGAATCTCAAAAAGTTGTCATTTTAGTTGGGACAATGAGCTAAAATTTAGTTATTCGTTCATACCGCTATTCCGGCTCCATATAGCCGGGGCCGAAAATCTTTCGACCGATTGAAATCCTCAAATCTTTTTCCGGCCATTCACTTTGGGAGCCAGGCCAATAAATACCATCCCAGACCACCCGACCTAAGCCATTGTCTTTTTTACACTTAAGGCAAATGGGAGATGCAGTCCTCTTTTTGACCGGTTGGCCGGAAATATGTTGCAGGGTTCCGGTCGGATCTCCCCCGGCTGACGTCCCACAGAGCAATGCACAACCGCAATCCAATACCCTGTAAGCAACTCCGATCGCGTCGGGGTGCTCAAACAGGATGTTTCGACAGGCCTCATTAAAGGGAGATACCTGATTTTTTTTAATATCTTCCATGGTGTCGTGTATTTAAGGGTCCCGATCAGGATTTATATTTCTTACAGCTAATGTAGTTTTTCGTGGTTTGCAACAAAATTTCCATTGGCGTCGATATTACATTTCTAGTTTTAATCTTGTAGCATTTAGCACACTCTCTTTTTTGAAGTCAACGATTATGCTATTGCGTCTAATTTTCCAGACACCTGAGACCATATTCGCAGAACAAAATAGGAATGTTATCGCATTTTAATAGAAAAGACAGAGCGAAGCGATACGACAAATCTTCATTCGCCAATCTTCAATATTCAATTCCGACTTGCCCGGATTAGGATGGTATTGATTTATTCATCCCGGTTAGGTAAATAAATTCCCTATAATAGAAGGAGGAAAGATTTATGACTACCTGGAAAGAGTATTTACAAAGGAACGCATCCGGATTTCTTGAAGATCTCATTGAGTTTTGCCGTATCCCCAGTATCTCAAGTCTGCCGGAGCATACGGATGACGTCAAGCATGCCGCTGCCTGGGTCGCCGAACGGCTGAAAATTGCTGGTATCGAAGATGTTCAGATTTTGTCCACCAAAGATGGCGGTCACCCAGTTGTCTATGGTCACTGGATGGATGGATTGGACAAGCCCACCATCCTGATCTACGGTCATTTTGACACCCAGCCGGTCGATCCACTCGAACGCTGGACCCGGCCCCCATTTGAACCCACCGTCAACGATGGACGCCTTTACGCCCGCGGGGCTTCCGATGATAAAGGCAATATGCTCATCCCGATTCTTGCAGCTGAAGCCATGCTGAAAACCCGGGGCAGTCTGCCCGTAAATGTCAAATTCTTCTTTGAAGGTCAGGAGGAAATCGGCAGCCCCCAGTTGCCTGAGTTTATTTCCAGTCACGCTGATATGCTGGCATGTGACCTGGTGCTCAGTGCCGACGGCGGGCAATGGGAAGATAATCAGCCTGCAGTGATCCTTGGGCGCAGAGGGCTTTGCGGTTTGCAAATAGATTTTCGGAGTGCCGGCGGTGATGTTCATTCCGGTACCTACGGCGGCACATTTCTAAACCCCATTCACGCCTTGACGGAGCTGCTGGCTTCGATGCACAGCCCCGACGGCAAAATTTTAATTGACGGATTTTATGACGCTGTGATGGCGCTATCTGATAGGGAGCGAGCTCAGATCGCGGAAATTCCTTTTGATGAAAATCAATACAAGGCTGGCCTCGGAGTTGGGCAATTGTTTGGCGAGCCTGGATATTCAACCTATGAACGGGCCTGGATACGTCCCACGTTGGAGATCAACGGTATCTGGGGGGGCTTTCAGGGGGAAGGTGTCAAGACTGTCATACCGAGCAGCGCCCATGCCAAGATTACCTGTCGCTTAGTGCCGGACCAGGTGCCCGATAAAATAGTAGAATTGATTACCGCCCATGTTGAACGACATGCACCGTCCGGTGCTACAGCCTCGCTTCAAAAACTCCCCGGCAGCGCCGATCCCTATCTGATTCCCTATGAT
>JARFPZ010000312.1 GCA_029288035.1 Desulfosarcina sp. | reverse complement strand
GAGGGGCCCTTGGCGCTTCGATCCCACCAGCTGAAAATATCCACCGGAAAATCCAGCACATCGTCGAAAAATAAGTCTTCCCCGTGAATATGGGCCGTATTCATTTTGCCGAGCGCGGATATCGCTTTAAATACCTTCACGGCCGGTGGCTTGACAAATCTAAGAAAATTTTCCCGGCTGATCAGCTCCCTTGCTGCGGGTACCGACATGAAAATTCCGGCGGTTCCGATAGCCAGTGACTTCTTGCAGTAGTTGATCAAGTTGTCGGCAACAATATCCAGGGCCTCCAACAGAGCATCCGGCTCATTTTCCATCTGTGCTTCAATGTTTGCCCCGGCCATATTGCGACGGATGCTCTGCCAGGGATCAAATACCGTATCAATAAAATAGGCCTTATCCCTCAGTTCTGAGCTGATAAGTTCCAGAGCTTTGAACTGCTCCTGCCAGTCGGTTTGGTCTACATCAAAATGGGAGATGCGTTTTAAATCCGCTTTGGTCTTCACCGCATCCAGACCCTGGGGTGGCGGATAAAAATAATCGTTCATGACCTTTAAAAAATCAAAATCGTAATAGTTGAAAAATTCCAGACTAATCCTGGCAAATTGTTCCCCACCGGCATGATGTATGCCGAAATGATACCAGAGTGAAAGGGGCGGCCTGTCCACCTCTTCACCGCTTAAAACCCGATCGACGCGTTCAATTTTGTTCATTGCTCATTTCCCTTTCATAATCAGTTGGCTGCACACTAATATTTCGAATTTTCTTTACCCCAGTACCTATCTAATAAAATCGCATCATATTTGCAAAGGATTTAGCTAACAAATATTTTCGCCACCAGGCACCATGACTCGAAGTTAGATTATAATAAACAGATATTGTTTGTGTCTTTGTGGCTATCTTATCCGGTTTATTCGAGGTGGGTTTTACCAATACGGCAATATCCGTGTCTAAACAATGATGAATTAATTGGTAATTACGCCACCCCCAAATAGGCTTTCTGCATCAGCGGGTTACTCAGCAGATTTGGAGCGGTATCGTTCAGCACGATTTCGCCGGTCTGAAGGACATATCCTCGTTCGGCAATAGACAGGGCCATGTTGGCGTTTTGCTCCACAAGAAGTATCGACACCCCCTGGTTTTGGTTGATCCGCTGAATGATGCTGAAAATCCTGTCGACAAACAGCGGTGACAGGCCCATGGACGGCTCGTCCATGATCAACAACTTCGGCCGGGCCATCAGTGCCCTGGCCATGGCCACCATCTGCTGCTCTCCACCGCTGAGGGTCGATGCCGTCTGCTTGCAGCGAGCCTTGACCACCGGGAAAAGATCATACATATCCTCGATGTCTTCGAGAATTTTTTTTTTATCGGTCCGGGTATAGGCACCCATCAGCAAATTCTCATAGACCGTCAGGTAAGGAAACAGACGCCGTGCTTCCAGCACCGGAGAAATTCCCGCCCGCACTATTGCAGAAGGCGGCAGTTTATCAATGCGTTTTCCTCTAAATTCGATGGTGCCCTGGCGGGATTTGACCAGTCCCAGGATGGTCTTCATGGTTGTGGACTTACCGCAGGCATTGCCGCCGAGCAACGAGACGATCTCACCTTCCTCAACCCTCAGCGAAACATTGCGTAACGCTTGTATGGGGCCGTAAAACGTATCGACATTACTGAGTTTGAGCACGTTGGCGACCTCCCATGTAAGCTTCAATCACATTGGTGTTGCCGGCAATTTCATCCGGTGTCCCTTCTGCAATCTTCTCACCGTGATCCAACACAACAATCCGATCGGACACCGTCATCACCACTTTCATTTTATGTTCGATAACCAGCACGGTATGGCCCCGCTGCCGGATCGAACGGATCAGATCGACAACACCCTGGGTTTCGTGGGGATTCATCCCGGCGGTTGGCTCATCGAGCAGAATCAACCGGGGATCGGACACCAGCGCGCGGGCGATCTCAAGACGCCGGCGGTTGGCGTATGAAAGCATATCGGCCGACTGGGCCAGACGGGGAAGCAGTCGTTCGCCGAACATGGACAGCACCTCATGACACTTCTCCCTGGACGTATTCTCTTCCCGGGCTACCCGCGGAGGACGCAGCAGCGCACTGAAAATCCCGGTTCGGCCGGTGTGGTCGTTTCCTACCATGACATTATCCATTACGGTCATCCGATTAAACAGGCGGATGTGCTGGAAGGTACGTGCAATTCCCTGCCGCGCCACCTCATGGGGCGGCAGACCAATCAACTGCGTACCTAAAAATTTAATTGAACCGGATGTCGGGGGCATCGTTCCCGTGATACAGTTAAAAAGCGTTGTTTTGCCGGCGCCGTTGGGACCGATAAGGCTGATGATGTCCCCATCATTTATCTGCATGGAGATATTGCTGAGCGCCTCGAGACCGCCGAAATCTTTGGTTACGTTTGTAATTTCTAATAATGGCATGTCGAAAAAATTCTGCCACTAAGACCCAAAGTCACAAAAAAAGAATATAATACCCCTTGTGGATTAGTGATTTAGTGGCTGAGTTATTATAATTAAGCATTTGCATAATATATCCTATTCAGTCGGTAAAAACTTGTCGCCCCGGGTGTAGACATTTTTTTCAGGTTCGTCGAACCACGGCAGCCTCAAACTGTAATCCCTGCCACCCAACAGTCCCTGTCTGCGCACCAGCATCATCGTGATCAAGACACCGCCGTAGACCAGCATGCGGTATTCCTGCAGAAAGCGAAATATTTCCGGTACGATGATCAACACGGCGGCTCCCACCACCGGACCGATGAGGTTCCCCTGGCCACCGAAAGCCAGCATGGCAAGAAGAATAAATGACTCATAAATATAGAAGCTGTCCGGGCTGATATACTTGACAAAGTGCGCATAGAAACTGCCGGCGATGCCGGCATAGAATGCGGCCAGCACAAAGGCCTGTATTTTGTATCGGGTGGTATGAACTCCCATGGCTTCGGCCGCCAGTTCATTTTCGCGGATACTCACCAGGGCGCGACCGAACCGGCAGGTCATCAAACGATGCATGCTGACGACCGTCAGCAAAACCAGGAAAAATACAAAGTAATAGTACTGGACGCGGGTTTCAATTTCGTAGCCGAAAATATTCGGCGGCGGGATATCCATGATTCCCAGAGGGCCGTTGGTGAAGCTCATCCAGTTTTGCAGGATCAGAAAAAAGATCATGTTAAAGCCCAGGGTTGCCAGGGTCATGTAGATCCCTGAAAGGCGCAGGGTGGGTTTGGCAATCAGGTAGCCCATGATGCCGGCCACGGCTCCGGCGCCCAGCATGGCCAGGGGAAAGGGCAGGCCTACCGTCATTACCAATTTTGCGGAAGCATATGCACCGACGCCGTAAAATGCGGCATGGCCAATGGAAAGCAGACCCACATACCCGTTTAACAGGTTCAAGCTTAAGGTCAGGATCGTGTAGATCCCGATGAAGATCATGACCTGAATATGGTAAAGATTGCTGACAACAGCAGGAACAATCGCCAACAGGGCAACAATAACAAGATAGGGTGAGTTTGCCAGTATGGAGCGCACGGTTGGCGACATCAATCCCCCCGCGCCTGGATAAGTTCTTTGCCGCCGAACAATCCGCCCGGCCGAAAGAGCAGGATGAGAATCATAAACAGGAACGAAAAAATATGGCGAAAACTGGAAGCGCCGAATTCCACCGAAAAGGTTTCCACCAGGCCGATGAGCAATCCGGCGATCACGGCTCCCGGCAAACTGGTAAGTCCGCCGACAACACTGGCACTGAAGGCCTTCAAACCGTACAATCCCCCCATGGTGGGATAGAACATGTTGTAGTAGACGCCGATAAGGACACCGGCCACACCTCCCAGCATAGAGCCTATTGCAAAAGCCGCCATGAAGATCCAGTTAACCCCAACACCCATGGCATATGCCGCTTCATAATCCTGGGCGGTTGCCCGGATCACCATCCCAAGTTTGGTTTTATTGATGAGAAAATAAAGCAGCACCATCAGCAGCACGGTGACGCCCAGCACGGCCATTTGCAAATATGAGATAAACACACCGCCGACTTCTATTTCACCATAATCCATCTTGTCCAGAAGTGAATACGGTAAGCCCTGGGTTTCAGGACCCCAGATCAACTGGGCCAGATTTACCAATACGATGGAGATGCCGATGGTGACGAGCAGCGAGGTGGCGTGGGGGGCATCACGCAAAAAGTGAAAGGCCAGAACTTCGATAATGATTCCCAGCAGAGCGGTGGCAATGAGAGCAGCCGTCAGGCCCAGCAAAAAGCTGGGATAGAGCAATCTGATCATTTCGAAGCCCATATAGGCACCGATCATATAGACCTCTCCATGCGCAAAAGTTACCATACGCAGGGTCCCGAAAATCATGGTAAACCCTAACGCCAGTAGTGCATAGACACTGCCTTGGGTGATACCGTTGATAAACTGCTCAAAAAAAATTTGGAAATCCATAACCGTTCACGGGTTCAGAGGTTCAGGGCTCTACGGCTGATACAACACCCATTTGCCGTCCTTAATGGTGATCCTAACCAGCTCTTTTTCCGGGTCGTGACTGTTGGCATAGGATATGGATCCGGTTGCGCCCTGAAACCCCTGCAGGGAAACCAGCGCATCCTTGACCTTGGCACGATCGTCGACCCCGGCTTTGTGCAGAGCCGCCACCATCAGATTGGCGGCATCATAGGCCA
The DNA here is from genome assembly GCA_029288035.1 of Desulfosarcina sp. Taxonomy (GTDB): domain Bacteria; phylum Desulfobacterota; class Desulfobacteria; order Desulfobacterales; family JAFDCJ01; genus JAFDCJ01. The sequence continues at coordinate 26,161 of JARFPZ010000312.1, read as the reverse complement.
AGGCGGCGAATTGATTCGGTAACGCTCCATAGAGCGCTTGGTATTCCCGGGTAAATTCCTGGGCCGCTGGTCGCGGATCCGCGCTAAAGTAGTTCGCGGGGATCAGGATGCCTTCCACGGCATCGCCGCCCAATTCAATTGTTTTCTGGGAGAACAGGGAGCTGTTTGCCAGCACCACCGGATTAAACCGAACGCGCTTGGCCTGATTGAGGATGGCGGCGGCATCGGCATAAAAGGTCGGCAAATAAATCAATTCCGGTTTCAGGCGTTTAAGCTTGGATAAAATGGCGCTAAAGTCTTTCTCACCGGGTGTGAACGCTTCTTCAGCTAGAATCTCGGCGCCCAGTTTTCGGGCTTCCTGGGTGAAGTATTTGTTGGCATCGACGCCCCAGTCATTGTTGATGTAAATGGTGGCAATTTTTTTCTTGCCCAGCTCCTGGACCGCCCAGCGGGCATTGTAGGGACCTTCATAACCCTGGGTGGCAACCACCCGGAACATGTTTTTGCCCTTTTTGGTAAATTCCATATGCGACGCTGTGGGGGACAGCTGGGTCATATCCGCCCTTTCATAAATCGGTGCTGCCGCCATGCTACTGGAGCTGCTGAAATCACCGATCTCGGCAATGATCTCCGGATCGGCAACAAATTTTTCGGCAATCAAAACCGATTCCTTAGGATCGCCCCGGCTGTCGGCAATCTCAAGTATGACCTTTTTTCCGTGGATGCCGCCCATGCGGTTGACCCGATCGATTACCATGGTAATCGACCGCTTAAAATCGTTGCCGTATTCGGCCCAGTCACCGGTCAAGGGTGCCGACAGCCCGATTTTGACCGTATCCTGCGCTGCGATAACCGGCGAAATGTTTAACATGCCTCCCCATATGATGGCGAGAAAAAAAACTGCGGTGTAGAATGTGTAAAATGACTTTTTCATTGTAACTGTCTCCTTTCTGAGAGTCTAATGGTTAGGGGTTGGTAAGAAACACGAATTAAATAATTCAGTGGTAATGTCAAGGTATTTTTAAATCAGCGACCACCAACAGAGCCGGGGGTATGAGGATGACCCCTCGAAGGGGTAAGGGTCACCTCTGCTGGTAACCGCCGATTTTTAAAAAGAATTTTTGATAGGTAATACTTTATACCAGCTACCGCTATACCTCGAATATTATCGTAACATTTTTTATCTCGGTTTTATCGGATCTTTTGGTTTTGATGATGACTTGATCGATTCAAAATTGGCAACTATCTTGTTTGCTTCAGCCAGCTATGGTTGTGGTTGTTCTGTTGGCGTATACCAACAAATTGTAATAAATAAGCAAAAAATTCTTTTTTATCTCAATTCATAAGTCACCGGCATCGATCAGATTTGCACTCATGAAGCATGTCCTCGCGGTAACGCTAGAACCTTTTAAATTCTCATCCCGATAGGACCGGTGGCTTATGAATTGAGTCAGGATGATTTTTCGGTCTTTGATAAGATTTTACGGGCCGGCAGGACGTGACATTTTTCCCAATTCCATTGCAAAATATAATGTTTTGATGTAAATCATATCGGAAGGTTACGACGTGTGACCGCAATTCTTTAACGAATTACAGCACAACTCAATATCAGGCGATGTTAAAACAATGGAGGATGTCGATCGAAATAAGATTACCCTGATTTTTCTGGGTATATTGGTGGTAGTGGCCGTTGGCGTCGTCTTGAAATATGCGGCCTCGGTTATATTGCCGCTGATAATTGCCTGGCTGCTATCATATCTTATCGGCCCGGCTGTTAATTACATGACCCAAAGGAAGGTCCCCACAACGCTGGCGGTTGTCATTATTTTGATCATTTTGCTGGGTATCCTTTATCTGTCCGGCACTTTTTTATACGCCCGCATCTCCGCCTTTGCGACCGCATATCCATGGTATTACGAACGGATGAGACAAATAATCGAAACCGTCACGAGTCAGTTGAATCTGGGCTTCGATCCGCTTGCCGGAATCAACTGGGGACAGAGTGTCGGCCGTTTTTTGATGTCCCTGTCCGGGTCTGTTTTCGCGTTTGTCTCCGAGCTGGTGTTGGTGGTTGTATTTCTATTTTTCATCCTGCTTGGCAAACCTTTTTTCAAATACAAAATTCTGAAATCATTTTCTCAAGAAAAAGCCAATCAACTTAGTGAAATCACCTTTTCCATCACCGCCCAAATCCGGCGCTATTTATCTCTTCAGTTCCTGATCAGCTTCGTTACCGGTGTTCTGGTATGGCTAACCCTTGAATTGGTTGGCGTGGACTTTGCGATCACCTGGGGTGCCGTGGCCTTTTTTTTGAATTTTATCCCCACCGTTGGATCCATTGTCTCGTCAATTCCGCCGATTCTACTGGCCCTGGTGCAATTTTATCCCAGTTTCTGGCCCGGTATCATCACCCTGATTGCACTGTTAACCATTCAGTTGAGCATCGGAAACGGCATCGCACCGAAAGTATTGGGGGATCAGTTGAATCTCAGCCCGGTGGTTATCTTGCTGTCGTTGCTGTTCTGGGGTTGGCTTTGGGGGGGTGTCGGTGCGTTGCTTTCGGTTCCGGTCACAGCCGCCCTCAAAATTGTGTGTGAGAATATAGAATCACTGCACCCCATCAGCGTGATGATGGGCTCCGGTAAGATTTACCGACGTGAATTTTTAAAATTAGAAAAAGCGCTACCGGAGACGGACAATCCAAACAATCCATCTTTGAAAAAGCAATCGTTTAAATGATATGAACGTCAATTTTACGCGGTGAACTGATAAATTTCAATCGGATTAAATCGCTTTTTACATTCGTCATCATCCTACTCCCATCCCGCCTTTTCCCTCAACGATTTCAGGGTCCTAATGAGGCAAGTTTTCAAGGTGGCGTTGACACCCTTGCCGATGACTGCGCTGGCCTCAAACGATGGGGCCTTCAGTTGTCGATTGTAAGTTTTTTCCATCTCTTCGATAGACAACAACGGCAGACCTTCCTTGTGAAGATCTCTTTTGTTGTACTGTAAGACCAGCGGAATTTGCATAATGTTTAGACCATAGCTCTTTAGATTTTCCGCCAGATTCTTCAGGGAAACAATATTTTTTTCGTGACGAATCTTGAGGGAATCGGCCACAAAGACCACCCCGTCAACTCCCTTTAAAACTAATTTGCGAGTGGAATTGTATTTCACTTGCCCGGGAACCGTATACAGCTGCACGCGCACATCAAGCCCCTTTATTCTGCCCGCATCCATGGGCACAAAATCAAAGAAAATCGTCATGTCACCTTTGGTCTTGATCGAAACCATTTCATTGGTCATTAATTTTCTGCTATTTTTAAAAACATACTCCAGGTTGGTTGTCTTGCCGCACCGGCCCGGACCATAATATACGATCTTGCACTCAACTTCCTTTTTCTTCATATTAATTATCGCCATAATGGATAATTCCCAGATAAATCTATTGTAATTTATTATAGTTAAGTGATTATAGAAAGCTGTTGTTAATGTGCCAAGGCGCGAGGCGATGGCACCATATAGAATATTGATTCCCTATATTTATTCTGATCATTTGGGCAAATTTTCATTTAATTAATTATCGGCAATATATCCTATTTCATTAATGGTTGCGTCGCATTTGTCCCCGATGATATCCGAATTTTCCCTTCTTTCAGAGTACCTGGATTTCACTGGGGTCCAGATCATCTGAATTATGTACTTAGGAGATATTTGGTTTTCAAAAAAGAGAGCGCTAGCAAGGGGTGGTTAGGCATGAGAGAAAAAAGGCCGACGACATTTCATGATGTCGTCGGCCTTCTATTTTCAATCTTTAATTTATCGCTTCCAGCAAATTCGGGTTAAGTTTGATATTCGCAGCTCCTGGAAGCCGGTGTATCCGTTTCAGCGGCTTCCTTATCCCCGATTTCCAAGGATTTATCCAAAATATGAATCGCTTCGTCGATCTGTTCTTCGGTAATGATCAACGGCGGGGAGATCATCAAGGTATCATACCAGGGAGACATATAGAGGCCGTTTTTCATGGCATCGCCGGATATCTTGCCTGTCATGAGAGCCTTACCGCTGAACTTATCTTCTTTGGTGTCAAAGGGTTCCTTGGTCTTGCGGTTTTTGACGATCTCAAGGGCCCAGAAGTGCCCGACTCCCCTGACATCGCCAACGCAGATATGCTTATCCGCCAATTCATAAAGCCTTTTTTTCATATGCTCGCTGGCTTTTTGAGGCAGACCGGAGTCAAATAACCTGAGGTGTTCGGAGATTGCAGCTGGAATGGCCGAGGCCGCTAGGGCATGATAGGCAAACGTGTGACCATGGCAAAAAACCTCTTCCTCGAAGAAGTTCGCCACCGCTTCCGTTGAGGCAGTAATGGCCACCGGTGTGTAAGCCGCGCTGGCTCCCTTGGCGGTTGTCAGAATGTCGGGCATCACATCCCAGTGCTGAATGGCAAAGGTTTTACCGGTGCGAAACCAGCCGGACATGACTTCATCACAGACAAGCAGAACACTGTGTTCATCGCAAATCTGACGTATGATCGGATAATATTCCGGTGGTGGTATCATCCTGCCATTGGTACCCACAATCGGTTCCACAATGATGGCGGCCACATTCCCTTCTTCTTTGATCATATAGTCCAAGTACCGGGCGCACTGTACATTGCATTCCGGATAGTCGAGTCCGAATGGGCAGCGGTAACAGTAATTGTCGGGGGCAAAAACAACCCCATCCACGACGGTGCGAGCTAGCTCCGCGTACCAGCGGCGGGGGTCCCCAGTAAAGGATTGTCCGACGGCCGTAGCGCCATGATAAGAGTGGTAGCGGGAAATCACCTTGTAGGCCGGGAACTTTGATTGTCGCAACATTTTCATGGCCGCTTCATTGGCCGCAGTCCCGCTGGTGGAGAAAAAGAATTTACCGAGTTCATCCGGAAACACCGATCGAAGGGCTTCAACTGCCTCCAGTAAGATTTCCGTGACAAAAGCGGGCGCAACGTAGGGCAGCTTTTCAGCCTGTTTTACGATGGCGTCAATCACCACTTTATTTTTGTGGCCGAGATTGGAGCACATCAGCTGCGATGAAAAATCAATATAGCGCTTTCCAGTATCATCATAAAAATAGATCCCTTCCGCGTCGGTGATAAGCAGCGGTGTTGACCACGCTTTCTGGGGGCTCCAGGTCCCGTAGGTATGCGCCGTCATTTCTTTGATTCTTTCCGTCATATCGCTCATTTTGCTCGCTCCTTAAACTAGTTGTTCTATTGGTAGATGGCGACCGGGTTGATACAAAGTTCCGAAACAATCCCTCGAAATTTTATTCCGATTTTGGTCCAATTAACGGCATATGTTTTCAAGTGTCCGGGTGAAAGTCAAGTAAAAATTCGAGGGTCAAAATCCTTGTCGACCCACGGCCTTTTTGCACCACGTTATTCCCCAACTTAATCCCGGCGGCAAGAAGATATTACGGAAATATTGCAGAAAAAGCATTTACGGCCAGTTCCACGGCCATAAAAATCAATAGAAGGCCGGCTAAAATATCCAAATGCGATTGATAACGGCGCGCAAGACCCGATGCACCGGTCCCCAACAGCAACAGTCCCGGAATTGTCCCCAGAGCAAATGCAAGCACCATGGCGGCGCCATTGATTGGGCCTCCGGATGGCAGTGCGCGGGTAAAGGCAGCAAATGAGAGCCCGCATGGCAAAAAACCCATCATCATACCCAGTAAGAGCATCTCTGCCTGTCTCTTATTTGAGAAAGCGGACTTAAGAAGTTTGCGGTATCCGGGAATTTTATCCGGCGACGCCATGGCCATCCATCCCGGTTCACGGATAATACCCAGCCGGGCCAGACCGAAAACCAGGAGGAATAATGCTGCCAAGATGGAAACGCTCATCTGAATTCGAGCAATCCAAACCGGGTAATTCCCACCGGTTGCTCCAGCGATTTCTGCAAGACCTGCCCCGATGCCACCCATGACACACCCAATGATCACATAGGTAAGGATTCTTCCCAGATGATAATACAAATGGGATGCAAATTTACCGCTACGGGCAGGAAAGGCAATCACCAATGGACCGCACATTCCGATGCAGTGCCCGGTCCCAAAAATTCCGAGCATAAACATTGAAAAATATGTCAGATCGTTCATGATCTCAGATTGCTTTCACCACAGACGCCAAGGACGCAGAGATGTTTTTATGTATTCTTTGCCGTTGATCTTCCAAAAAATACCGACGGAAAGGAAGGACGGCAAAGAATTACCAAGCTCTTTCATTCTATAGTGCCTTAGCAGTGAATAAATAAATCTCGTTAAAAATCCAGATAATTATTTCACTCTACAGCTTGAAAAACCTTAGACTCCTACATGGATAGCACCTTCCTTTCGAATTGGAAAGTTTGTAATCGTTCAACTACGAAGGCACATCGATACTAAGATGGTTAGATCATTCAAAATTTTTAAAAAAAAGGAATTCTGTATATTAAAAATTGATAAAGCGTAGCCATTCCACAAATCCAAAATCCCAAATTGTGAGTAAAAACACCATAGGGATAAAGATGAGTTGAAATTGTATAAGCGGATTCAGCATTTTTTCACTCTCATAGTTCCGGTCTCAACGGAATAGGGTTTGACATGACCATAAGATTCCTTTACAAATCTGGCCGTGAGTAAAACCATCTGTGTTGCGCATTTTATAACAAGAATTGTTAGATAGGAGAAAGATTCATGCAATTACAAAATGACAAAAAAAAGGGCAAAATCTGCAAAAATCAATTTATCAGACGTGTTATTCTGCTTGTCGGCCTATTGGGATTTTCAATTCTCCGGGTTTCTGTGCTCGCCGATGACTCAAGCGCCGGGCCGCACCCCGGACTAAAGCCTATTGATGATAGTGGTGCCATGCATATAAGCAGTCAGGACCGCTGTCCGGTGTGTGCCATGCAGGTCAGCAAGTACCAAAAATTTGCCTGTGCCATTGAACTAATTAATGGCAAAACATTTTATTTTTGCGGAAGCGGCTGCATGATCCGTACCTGGTTGCATCCGGACATTTTCCTTGGCGCAACGAAAACGGAGCTTAAGCGGTCTGTGGTTCAGGACTATTTCACCGGGGAGCAGGTGTCCGGAGAATCGGTATTCTGGGTTGCCGGGTCGGATGTGATCGGACCCATGGGTCCCGCGCTGGTCCCCCTAAAAAATGAGGAGGGTCTGGAGGTATTTAAAAAGCGACACGGTGCAAAAGCAGTCTTTCGTCTATCTGAAATGACAGATGAAAAATGGCAACAACTTACCGGCAAAAAGGCGATCCCTAAAAAATGAAAAAACTGGAATAATGAACTGTAGAAACTTCGATACGTCAAAAAGCATGTCGGCAGATCGATTGGGTATTTCCAGTATGGTCGGTATACTGGTGCTGGTTTTCGCAATTACGGCCCTTTTTTTACTCTTTCTGGATTCCAGTTTCAGGTCGGCCTCAGATCAGGAAGAATGCCTGGAACTCATTCGCGCATTAGGTTTAAACAGTTTATCATTGGTGCCATCCGGTCGACCTCTGCGGAATCCCGGCACAAATGACCCATCCATCGATTTACGCTTTGATCCTAAACTTGGGCAGATCCCTCTTGATGGTACTGATTTGGTTTTGAAAGTATCGGATTGAGTTATAATCCGGATGAATCGGTATCGAAAACTAAAGACTGCATTCTGAATATTCAACCTTATGATGAAAGTAAAAATTCCCAAAGGCTCAGCCTCCGGTAGATTGGCACCAAATGTCGTAGATCCGCCTCTGGAGAAAACGAAAATAATTCATAAGATACGATGCTTCCATTCATCTTTTCCTCTGTTTGCCTGGTCGGTCAGGGACCTTTCTCGATATCCTATTGAAACAATTCTGCTCTTTCTGTCAATGGTTGCATTGGTTACTATCCTCGGTGCAGCCTTTCTACTGAGTCAGGCCCTGTCCTCAACTGCCGGACGGTTATTAAAAAATTCGCCCTCCGTCGTTGTAAGGCGGGTAAATCCGACAGGTTGGTCTGCATTGCCGGCCAAGGAATCCATGCGTTTGGCGATATCGGTACCCGGAGTGCTTCAGGCTGGAACACGAATATGGGGAACGGCAAACGGTCCCGGGGGACCCCTGACGGTCTTCGGATTTGATGAGTCGCATAGACTCAGTGGCCTTGCTAAAAGCGTGCCGCTGCCGAAGCGCGGTGAGGCTGTCGTCGGATCTGGGATTGCTACGGATGAGACCCCTGAGGTTTTAAAATTAGCAGGACAAAATACTTTGATCCTCAAGATAACCGGCACGCTGGACGCCAAAACGAGCATGGTGGCCCACGATATGGTTCTGGCACATCCGGATGATGCCAGGCGGCTCTTTGGCATTGCCGAAGGATATGCCAGTGATCTGATAGTGGATGTGTTTCATGAAACGGAAGCAGATGCAATTTTACCTGATCTTTCCCGGGCTTTTCCGTGGCCGGTTCGCATGACCACCCGAAAAGAGGCTACCGGCATCTATGGCTCTGCATCAGCACGCCGAAGCGGGATTGTTTATATTGCCATTATTCCCGCCATGTTCGCCTTTGCACTCATCGTCTTTGGCGTTTTTAAAGGTCAAATTACGCAAAGTTGTGACGTCGGACTGTTCAAGGCACTCGGCTGGACAACCACGAATATTTTCCAAATGCAGCTTTTGAAAGCACTGGTCATCGGAATACCTGCCGTAACAACTGGTATGGTGGTTTCATATGGTCTAGTTTTCCGACCCGGATCTTCCTGGCCGGGATATTTGTTTTTTGGGTGGAAAAATAGTTCACCGCAGCTTTTTCTCAATACTTCCGGTGCTATTTTGACCCTGATCGAAATCGTCGTGCTTATTTTCCTGCCCTATCTTGCAGCAGCCCTCTGGCCAGCTTTACGAGCAGCAGTTTCAGACCCTCAGGATTTTCTGGAAAGTAAGCAAAGATAGGGCACAGAGGACCTGATTATCAATTTTAGAATAGGGGTGACACGAATTTGAGCCTTGTTTGTCAAAATGTCAGTCTTTTCCGTCGACGACCAGATGGATCCGAGGGTGTGATCCTTAAGCAGGTTGACGCGACACTGAACGCCGGCGAAGGCACCATGGTTTCCGGCAAAACCGGTGCCGGCAAAACTACTTTTCTGCATCTTCTGGCAGGTCTTTTACGACCATCAGAAGGTCAAATTACCGCAAACGGCCAACCCATTTCACACTGGAATACATTTCACCGGGATCGCTGGCGGAGACAGATAGGTATTATCTTTCAACAACCTCACCTTATCAGCGAGTTCACCGTACTTGAAAATGTAATGCTCCCGATGGTACCACGAGAGAACTCCATTTCGCAGCTGCGGAAGCTGGCCTGGGAGGCACTGGACACATTTGAGATCTCACATTTGGCCAACCAAAAAGTGGGGCCACTTTCAGGCGGTGAGAAGCAGCGGGTATCGATCGCCCGTGCCATTATTTCCAGGCCGGCCATTTTGATCGCCGACGAACCGACCGCCCATCAGGATGATCAAGGGGCGGCCATGATCATCGATAAATTCGCCGGGTGGAAACTGCCGGATACCATCGTAATCGTAGCTGCCCATGACCCCCGCTGGGCAGAACATGGAAAATTTGTCGACAAGCACCTTCTCTTGAAAAACGGACGGCTAAGGGAACTGCAATGATCTGGCATCCACTCCTGATTGCAGTGGTTGTCGGGGATGTTCTGAGCCTCTTACTATGGCTTGGCGCGGCGGGGACAGCGTTTCAAATAACTGTCAAATGGGCTCCCCAATCAGCTCACCGAGAACAAATCCAGCTTGAACGAAAGGCGGAAACAGCAAGGCTATCTGCCAAATTTAGTCTTGTTATATTTATTATCTCCTCGATTGTAATTATCATTGGTATCACCAATGTGTTGCCGGCAATTGTTCCCGGTGCCATGTGTGGAACCGGTGTTTTGCAGGCCACCACCGGCTTGGGAGGCCGGGCACTCATCTATCGTTTTTTGGCTTTTTTTATCATGATGCTTTGGTTGAGCTATGAGAAACTCGACCTCAGCCGGCCGGATGCTCCCCTGACAAGATATAATTCCCGCCTAGTGCTTCTGGCGCTGCCCTTTTTTTTGCTCGCCGTCATCACGACGTTTCGAAGCATTCTTCGTATCGATTCCCACCAGGCGGTAAATTGCTGTGCAATCGTTTATGATCAGTTCGGCAATCTAGCGGCAGCCCAGCAAATTGCTGGGATACCCAACGCATTTTGGGTCCGGGCATTTTGGTTGCTGACGTTCTTAATGCTCTTGTGTGCCGTCTGGTCTCTAAAAACAAAACGAACCAACGGGGAAACAGCTGTCGGATTTCTTGCCGTCATTTCAATCGTTTGGGTGCCCATCGCCGCCATAACTCTTGTGCGGGTGCATGCCGCCTATTTTTATCAAGTTCTCCACCATCATTGTCCCTGGTGTCTTTTTCTGCCGGAGCATAAATTTGTCGGGGTACCACTATTTGGCTTGCTGATCATTATTACTATGGAAGGGCCGCTATCTTACCTGGCTGCCAAAACAGCCGCCAACTTTCCGGACCTTCTTCCAAAGGCGAGGCGTCGATCCAAGCTTGCCGGTTTAAGACTCATTCTAGCGGCAGTTACCTATGCCGGTATGGTCGCCTTGCCTGCCATCTATTGGAAACTGTTTTACGGCGTGTGGCTTGAGTAATCAAGGATAACACCTTGACGAAATTAAAGGTTACGTGATAAAAATTGCCCATTAAAATCTTGGATCCCTGCTTATGGGGCGAAGCCTGAAACGCATAAACTCAAACCCGGAACCGATCAATATAGGATGCATCAGGTGTCGGAAACATCGTTGCCCGGTCATTTCAGCGGACTGGCTCGCTTAAAACTTTTCTTTGCACTTTCTAGGACCCCTCACGGTTTGCTGGATATGTGTACGCCTGCTTTTGGTGCACTGCTGTGGCTCGGACATTTTCCACCGGTTCATACCATCGTTATCGGAATCATCACAACCTTTGCCGGCTATACTGCTGTATATGCATTAAATGATGTGATCGACTACAAGTCTGATAGAGAGAAGGCGGCCAAGGGCGGATTCTCGAATACGGGCAGCGATCTGGACAGTATCATCATCAGGCACCCCATGGCCCATGGCCTGTTGAGTTTTAATGAGGGGCTCTTCTGGGCTCTTGGTTGGACCATTCTGGCTCTAATTGGCGCCTATGTACTAAATCCGGTCTGTGTTCTTATTTTCCTATGCGGCTGTGCATTGGAAACGCTTTATTGTTTATTGTGGCGTGTCAGCCCATTCCGTACCATCGTCAGTGGAGCCGTCAAGACCTCCGGTGCTCTGGCAGCGGTTTTTGCCGTCGATCCCCAACCCGGCGGGACGTACATCCTTTGCCTGTTTCTCCTGCTTTTTTTCTGGGAAATCGGCGGCCAGAATATTCCCAATGATGGATTTGATGTTGAGGAAGATCAGCGCTTTAATGCCCGGACCATACCGGTTGTTTATGGCATCCAATCGGCAAATGTGATTATAGTGGCAAGCGTTATATTGACCCTAATCATGTGCGTTGTGATCTTTTATTTATCATGGACAATCGATTTGATTGGTTTTATCTTTACCTGCACAACCTTGGCTGCCGGGGTATATTTGCTGTTGCTGCCGGCTTTAAAACTTTATCAATCCCGCAATAGATCCGATGCGATGGCATTGTTTAACAAAGCCAGCTATTATCCGGCGGCGTTGCTTATGATCGTGCTGATTAAATTGATATTTTAGTTTTAAGGATCCATTGGAGTTAAACATGAAAGAATTCAAAGCGGATGAACTCGCCGAATACAACGGTGAAAACGGAAATCCGATTTATATTGCCTACCATGGGAAGGTGTACGATGTCAGTGAAAGCAAGCTGTGGCGAAAAGGCCTTCATATGAAACGTCACCGTGCCGGTCATGATCTGACCAATGATTTGCAGGCCGCTCCCCATGAAGAGGATGTAATTCAGCGTTATCCCCAAGTGGGGATACTAAAAAAGGTTGACGATGAAAGGCAACTACCCCAACCGATTGCCTTCCTCACTGCTCGGTTTCCTTTTCTCAGGCGCCATCCACATCCCATGACGGTGCACTTTCCCATTGTTTTTATGTTCTCCACTACCGTCTTCAGTCTACTTTACCTGTTTACCGGAGAAAAATCCTTTGAGACCACCGCCTTTCATTGCCTGGGAGCCGGCATCCTATTTAACTTTGTTGGTATTACCACCGGAATATACACCTGGTGGCTAAACTACATGGCCAAAATGCTCAGGCCGGTAAAAATCAAAATACCCCTAACCCTGGTCATGCTGGTGACATCCGTTATCATCTTTATCTGGCGAATCAGTGTGCCGGATATTTTAATAAATTTCAGAGGATTGAGTGTCCTTTACCTGGTGCTGGTTTTATCACTTTCGATCATGGTGACCATCATCGGCTGGTTCGGTGCATCGATGACATTCCCGGTAGAAAAAGATTAGTAATATGGTTGATTCCAATCAGCATCATTTTTCCCAACCGATGGAAGTTTTTATCCACCGCATTCCCAAGGCGGAATTACATATCCACATCGAAGGTGCACTTGAGCCAGAGCTGATGTTTGAATTGGCTGCGAAAAATGGCTGTGATCTTCCCTTCGACTCGGTTGCCGATATCCGTCAGGCTTATGAATTTAAAGATCTGCAGACTTTTCTGGATATCTATTACCAAGGTGCGGAAGTGCTGCTCGATGAGGATGATTTCTACCGGCTGACCTGGAGCTATCTTCAAAAAGCAGCTGAACAGAATGTCCGCCATACTGAAATATTTTTTGATCCCCAGACTCACACGGCAAGGGGGATCAGATTTGAAACGGTCGTCCAGGGAATTCAACGGGCATTGACGGATGGCGCGCGGCAACTTAATCTGTCGTCGAAATTGATTATGTGTTTCTTGCGGCATCTGAGTGCGTCAGATGCCATGAAAACTCTGAGAGAGGCGCTGCCGTTTAGACATACCATTATCGGGGTGGGGTTGGATTCCTCTGAAGTGGGTTTTCCGCCTGAAAAGTTTAGAACAGTATTCGACCAGGCTCGCCAAGAGGGCTTTTTGACCGTGGCCCATGCCGGCGAGGAAGGCCCTGCAGAGTATATCTGGCAGGCCCTTAAGGTACTGAAAGCGTCACGAATCGATCACGGGATTCGATGTGTTGAGGATGCCGGACTGGTGAAATATTTGGTAAAGAAGCAAGTTCCTCTGACAGTTTGCCCGTTGTCCAATGTCAAGCTCGGTGTTTTTGACCACCTGAGTCGGCACAACCTCCATCAACTGCTAGAATTAGGTTTATGTGTAACGGTCAATTCGGATGACCCGGCATATTTTGATGGTTATATCGAAGATAACTTTCAAGCGCTGCACGAACATCTTGGTATTGATTTTCAAGATATTTATAAGTTGACGCGCAACGCTTTCCAGGCTTCATTTCTCGTTCCGGCAGAGAAAAAAAAGTATTTGAAAGAACTGGATGGGTTTGTATCAGGGTTCGGGCATTAGCTGCAAAATCACAACGAAAAAACAGACGTGATAATCCGTTTCTAATTTTAATTCGGTCTCACAGTCAGAAAGGTAAGCAGATGGACGACAAGCAATATCTAAGCGCTCAGGAACTGTTGAATGATTCCTTTGAACTGGGTCTGCGCATCTACAAAAGTGGGTTCCGCCCCAGTTTTATCATCGCCATATGGCGAGGTGGTACGCCGGTGGGCATTGCGGTTCAGGAGATTCTGGACCATTTAGGTGTGAAAACCGATCATATCGCTATTCGGACCTCTTCTTACTACGGTATCGACAAGAGAGATAAAGAAGTCCGAGTCCATGGATTGGAGTATGTTGTCCGAAATGCCAACTGGGAAGACGGTCTTCTCATTGTTGACGACGTGTTCGATAGCGGCAGCAGTATTAAGGCAGTCATCGAGGCCCTAAAAAATAAGATGCGCCGCAATCTGCCGGACGACATCCGGATCGCTACACCGTGGTTTAAGCCGAAAAAAAATGTGACCGGTATCATTCCGGACTATTTTATCCATGAAACCGATCGGTGGCTGATTTTCCCACACGAACTCGACGGCCTCACCCGCAAAGAGATATTTGCCAATAAACCAGGGATGAGAACAAGGTTCGAGAATGCCGGATTAGCCTGATATGTTAGGCGCTTCTCCCATTTCTTTCTACAATATTTTGTAAAAATTGAAGATTTTTACAATTCACAAATACCGTTTATTGAATATTTATGGAATCGGGTTAGGTAAGCGGTGCGAAACGGTCTGTCATGACAAAAGTTGTTGATCTTCAAACCTATCGGACTAAAGCATTAGAACAAAGAGGATTCGGTCCCTGGCAGAAACGTTTTGGGGAATCTTTTGATTCGAAAACCCGAATTGCCGGCCTTTCAGACAGCACGCTGTATTATCTGGCACAACCTGGTGAATCCAGTTCCATCGCGTACTACGAATTCATCATGGGAATTCTGGATCTTGGACCTGCCCCCAAATTTCACTATCTTGGTAACAGAGACCAAATGATCGTCGTGGACATTCACCTTTTTTTGGCAGACCAGATGCGCTTCGAGATGATGCGACGGTTGGGATGGATAAGAACCTTTGAAGGGGGGAAATACAGCCTGCTGAAAATGGTCCAGGATTTTGAAAAAATAAAAACTAAATGTCGGCAACACCCGCCATTATTGGTTAAATCAAATCCCGCCTATACAACATATACCCAGCTTACCATTGGTGACAAAGAGGTGTTCATTCGCAGGATGCTACAAGAGGCCCTTGATGCCTTTAAAGAAAGATTATAGGGGTATGATCGCCCTGTAACCTATATTTCAAATCAATTCTGGAATATATTGTGGCCGCGATTAATAGTAAGATCCGGTCTGTCCCCACGGCGGCAGTTGCCACCCATTTTGAGTTATAACACCTCAGGGCTTGGGGCATTGTCTCTGAATCCTCATCTTTCCATTTGCGAAATGGAAGGACTCATTGTTTAGGTTGCCAGTCGGATTCATCGGGGAGAGCAACCTGCCACTCCGGGGACGCATACAACTAAAAAATTACAAACAGCAAGGAAAAGACGTTGTCAAATCAGCAAAAACGATCCCGCCGTTTTCCAACTTTTGGAATTATTCTGCAGGAATATAGGGGATTTCCTGGCCCCACCATTCTTGCGACTCAGACTTTTGGAGTTTTTCTGGTGTAGGGTTTCGATACCCTCCCCAGCTAAAAAACATGTGGTCTTGGGTGCTGTAAATCGTGTCGTGTTTGTACCACTCAGCCGTACAACCTCCTAGAAAAATTGCAATGATCATTAGAAATACTACTTTTTTCATGACCGAACCTCCTTACGATAGTTAAACAGAATCGAACTTCGTTTTCCGACTGTTTTAACCTGACGCCTATTATATACACCTTTAAAAAAAAGTCCACAGAAAAATTACATAACAATACAAATTTTCCATATAAATCCCCTGGCCGTCTGCTTGCCAACCATCTTCCACAATAAAGAGTGAAAAGCATTCCTTTCGTCCCACCCCATCGAAAAGTTCAAGTCAGGGCAGCGAAATGCCGATATCAAAGCTGTTGACCTAAGGTGGCTGCAATCTCCGGAACCCGTGGTGACTGCGGGAGACCATTCAATTTAGGAGCGATGCTCCAATTAGAATCTTGGATTCATGGTTTTGAGATAATAAAATGACCGGAACAATAAACAAACGGCGCTCAGTACTTTCAATTATATACCTTCTTTTGCTGGTGACAGGCTGTGCGCTGGACACTTATAGAATGCATCCGGAATTTGGCACCAGGGCAGCTTCCATTAAAGGCCCCGTGCTCATTACCCCCGATGTCGGCATGTATGAACTCTCATCGGGCGGGGTGGTTATGTTAAGGGATGACTGGAGTAGAACCGGTCGCAAAAACCTGCAAAATGCTATTTTAGGGTATTTTAAGGATAAACGCTGCAAGGTAAAACTCATTGAGATGGATTCTCAAACCGCTAAGGAAATGGAAGAGGTGCGAGCCCTTTACAGGCTGGTTCATCAAACCATGGATCAGCACGCTTTTGGTCACCATCAAAATAGGAGCAATAATCATAGATTTGATTTTTCCATAGGCTCCCTTGAAGCGATTTTGCAGAAATTCGACGCTGACGCCATGATTTTTGTCACCGGCTACGATCAGGTTTTTAAGAACGGACACAAAGCGTTGATAGACCTTGCTGTTGCGGATTCATCCGGAAACATTCTCTATTATTCGGTGAAAGGCACTACGAAAGGCGAGGATATTAGAGATCCTGTCAGCACGGCGGCACTGATTCATGATCTACTATCCAGTTTTCCAAGGATGGAAGGATGAAAAATATAGCTTTGATCATCGCTGTTTGTTGTTTGGTGGCCGGTTGTGCAATGTCCCGGTCCATCCCTGTAGGCCAGACACTTACGGCAAGTGAGGAAGAGCAGATGCTATGGCGGCGGGCACAGGAAGAACAGGAGGCCATAGATGGCAGTGGGCTTCTTTATCAAGATACAGAAATCGAAAATTATCTCTATCAGATTGCCAAGAAACTTCAAACAAACTCTATCTCAGCGGACATCTCATTTCAAATTAAAGTGATCAAAGATCCCAAATTAAATGCATTTGCCTTGCCCAATGGTGTTATCTATATCCACACTGGAATTCTTGCCCACATGGAAAACGAGGCCCAGTTGGCCGCCCTTTTAGCCCATGAAATGACCCACTGTACCCATCAGCATTCTTTGAAAACACTGCGAAACATCAAAAACCGCGGACAGGCAAAATCCGCGACAATCCGAGAACTTGCCCAGCTACTTGGCATAACCGGCTCGATCGCTTCCATTAATGGCTACACACGCGAACTTGAAACCGAAGCAGACCGCGTCGGACTTGACCTGGTGGTCAAAGCAAATTATGATCCTAATGAAGTTCTAAAGCTATTTGAACTCCTGAAACAGGAAAATGAGATCGAGGGCGTCGCAGAACCTTATTTCTTCGGCACCCATCCCAAGGTTCAGCAACGTATTGAGAATGTCAATAGATGGCTGGCCGAGAACAATCGAGGAAAAATCAAAGGAAGCAAAAACACGATTAAATTCCAGTCCAGGATGTCCCGGATAATGCTTGAAAATGCGCGCCTGGATCTCCAGCAGGGTAAATTTTTCATTGCCCAAAGTACCGTGAAAAAATACCTGAACGTCAATCCAAACGATGCCCAAGCATATTTTCTATTGGGCGAGATATTCAGGCAGCGAGGTTGGAAAAATGATTCGGTTGCAGCCATAAATAATTATGAAAAATCGATTTCACTGAATCCGTCTTTTGCAGAATCATACAAGGCCATGGGATTGATACATTACAAAGATGGAGAAACGCACCGCGCGAAAAAATATTTCGAATCGTGTCTGTTGCTTTCACCGAACACTGCCGACAAAGCCTACATCCAGAGATATCTAAAATTGTGTGCAGCCAACGGAGAAGGATGATGAAAAAATTCCTAACCTTACTAATTTCTTTATTTTTAATTACCAGCTGTGCATCCGTGGCCCAGAAGCGTAGTTTGAAGGATTTATCGGATAACGATTTCTCAGTTGAAATACCGAACGGATGGTGGAAACCCAAACACCTTGATAAATATCTCATTACAAAAGACGGGGTTTTCCTGCAATACGTCCTTATTCAGCAGCGCCCGATCGATCGCCCTTACAGGAATACAAAGAAGAAATTAAATAAGGGAATGTTGCCCCAGG
The DNA here is from genome assembly GCA_029288035.1 of Desulfosarcina sp. Classification (GTDB taxonomy): domain Bacteria; phylum Desulfobacterota; class Desulfobacteria; order Desulfobacterales; family JAFDCJ01; genus JAFDCJ01. Next base: position 8,289 of record JARFPZ010000312.1, on the reverse strand, counting down.
AGGCCGCCGGCGTAATAATTGATGAAATTGCCTCAGACCGTCGTATTTATCATTTCAATGTCATCGAAAACGCACCTGCGATCATAGACGGGCGAGAAGGTTTTAAAATTTTATTCACCTACAAGGATAAAAAAGGTTCGATTTTCAAGACACTTTACTATGGATTTATCAGCGGGGACTCGTTTTTTAATCTGCGTTATAACGCTGCAATGCGATATTATTTTGAAAAGGATATTGCCGCCTTTGAGCAAATCCTCAGCAGCTTTAAGATTGTCAAAGATAAAGCTGCTTTAAAATTCGCACGGGATCTTTAATTCGTAGTTATATTTTTCAATAAACATCAATCAATTCGATTTTCCCACGGCCAAATTTTACTAGTATGTCGGCGACGATGGTCAATCCGTCTTGCAGATACGCTTTCTCAATCCCTAAAACGGCATCTGCATAAAGCAGCACATTTTCGGTATCCTCTCTCACCCGGGTCTTTTCATCCGCACCCTGATAAAGCACGCAGACGATTTCTTTAAACACTTCGCAACCGTTCATCTGACACGCAGGGAATTATTGACTCACTATGTCAATTTCGTGACTGCTGGATGATAGTCAAACATTTACGCGGCGATCCTGAGTCTACACAACACCTTAACACGTTGTTATTAATAGTGATATTTTTTTTACGGTTAAGCAAGATTGGTACGCTTTTTGCATTACTTCAACGTACATTTAAATCAAACAAATAGTAAGGAGATTGAGTCATGTTAAAAAAAGTTATTTTTTTCTTTGTAATGGGTATTTTTTTGATCAGTTGTGCAACCGTACCAACCACACCGTCACCGGCGAAGACACCGCAGGAAATCGTTGTAAAAGTCGAGGCTGCCGAACCGACGAAAGTGACCGTTGAAGAGGGTCAAAAAGAACGGGTGAACAAATCCATGGAAGTGGCCAACCCGGAGGGTCGTTTATCCCAGTTGTCGTTCATCGCAAACGACAAGGCCTTTGTCAAAATCTTCTCAGGCTTGTCGGTGGCGGTTGTGACCCGCTTGTGGAACGATCTTGTTGTTCTGGAGATTAACACAGAGATCCGCGACGTGAATTTGTTCATCAATTCCCCCGGCGGCGATGCGTTTTCAGGTTTGGCTCTGGCGGATCAGATCGAACGGGCCAGAAGAAAAGGCTTTAAAGTTACCGCCCATGCCTCCGGCATCATTGCCAGCGCCGCTGTACCGGTTTTTGCGGTTTGCAACGTTCGTCTGGCTGCACCGGGAACCATCTTCATGGTACACGAAGCCGCCTTGTGGAAATGGCCGGGACGTGAAACCGCTTCCGATATTCGATCCCAAAACGATTTGATGTACCTGCTGCGTGATCGCTATATTGGAAAACTCGTCGATAATTCCAAACTGGAAAAAACGAAGTGGGAAGAGCTGGAAAAAAAGACAACCTGGTTTAGCGCCGACAAAGCGATGGCCTGGGGACTGGTAGATCATATAGAATAATTCCTTATAAACGGGAATATCCATAATGTTGCGTGCGTAATTGACTCAAGCTTCTCTCCAACTCAGATCGGACCTTTCGCACGGGGTACTTAAAAGGTCGTTAAAGCCAACTGTACTTTAACGACCTTTTTGGTTTCATGGAAATATTTTGCCTGGATTCAGGATACCATTGGGATCAAACAGCGATTTCACGCGTTTCATCCACTGCAGGCTGGTTCTATGTTCGGCAGCCATGTATTTTCTTTTACCCAGCCCGATACCATGCTCTCCGGTGGCGGTACCGCCCAACTCAATAGATTTAGAGACGAGTCTTTGGGATATTTCTTTGATAAGATCCCATTGTTTCTGATCACCTTTTTTACCGAGAATGTTCAAATGCACATTTCCATTGCCGGCATGGCTGATGTAATAGCTGTTCAGATTGGTACCGTCCAGTTCCTTGCGAATCTCAGTGATTAATGCCGCATAGGTGGTTATGGGTACGGCAACATCCAGAATCATAATGCCGCAATCCGGATGATTGCGGGGAATCATCTCGCCCAATGCATGGCGTGCTTTGAAGATGCGATCCCTTTCCGCTCGGCCCAAACCCGGTTGAAAATGGCTGCATCCTTCTGCCTTGCAGACTTCTTCACATAATTCCAATACTTCCGCCAATTGACCGGTGGTGGCGCCGTGAAATTCGACAAAAAGTGTCGGAGAAACGGTCAACTCCAAACCTTCTTCTCTATTCATCAGGTCAATGCACCTCGGACCCAGCAACTCAAGTGCAGCTGGATTGAGTCCCCCTCTCATAATTTCAAATACTGCCTTGCCGGCGGCTTCCATCGACGGAAAGGTTGCAATAGCCGCCGAAAACTCCGCCGGCAGGCTGGCTAACCGCACTGTGGCACCCACAACGATCCCCAGGGTGCCTTCAGACCCGACAAACAGCCGAATCAAATCATATCCCGAAGAGGTTTTGCTTGCCCGGGTACCCAGCTCGATTACCTCTCCATCGGCCAGCGCAACCGATAATTTTAACACATAGTCCTTGGTTGAACCGTAATATATTGTGCGCGTCCCGCTGGCATTGTTGGCGATCATCCCGCCCAGGGTGGCCCGGGCTCCGGGATCCGGCGGGAAGAACAAACCGGTATGCCTCAATTTTTGATTTAAATCCTGGTAAACCACCCCAGGTTCAACATCGGCCTGGAAATCCTCTTCTCGGATCTCCAAAATCCGGTTCATTTGGGAAAAATCCAGCACAATACCTTTCCTGATCGGAATGGGGTTGCCTTCAAGGCTGGAACCGGAGCCCCAGCCAGTCACCGGAAGCCCATTGCTATTGGCATATTTTAACACGGCAGATACTTCGGTCGGACTTTGCGGCCAGATGACTGCTTCGGGACGGCAGGGCGGATGTCTGGATTCATCCCTGGCATGTAAGTCAAGAACCGACTCTCCAGTGGATAACCGGTCCGGTGCTACCATCGCTTTCAAGTTTTCTAAATGGGTTTGGGTCAACGAATTAAATTTCAATTTAACCTCCATATTACAGATATGGTGAGAGGTTTAAATATAGATACGCTCCAAGTTTTAGAATAATTGGACATAGAATGCGTTAAGCATCATTAAATGCTGAATTCATGATCATAATTCTCCCAATCAACCAATTAATTATTCAATGAAATCCGTATTTACAAAAAAAATAGATCATTCTCTTTACACCATTATACTCCATTGGAAAAGGATTTTCAGGTTAAGGTCAAAAAAGCGACAATCATGAAGAAATTTTTTAAATCGGATTAGTTATTGACTTCAGAAGACATCATAATATAGAAAATAATTAATAAAAAAATGAACGACCTTCAGCAGCCTGGAAAAGGCTGATATTTTTAGCCCCTGCAGAAATTTTAACATTTGATCTTTTCAGTTTATTATAGATATAGCATCGTTTGGTACACTTCCTAAATCTCTTTTTATTAACCCAAAATTCATAGATGAAAGGGGGTAAATTATGAAAAAGAGGAAAATAATCAATCTTTCCATGGTAGGGCTGGTGTTCCTGGTGGGGTTTTTCGCAATCTCCATTGTTTTAATGCCTGTTCAAGCACAGGCGCGGAACATCAAGGTAGGGATTATCGACTGCTATAGCGGCCCTGCCGCAGTTTATGGTGAAGATGCCCTTAACGGATTTAAATTGGCCTTACAGGAAATCAATAAAAGAGGGGTACTGGGTAAGAAAATTGAATTTACCACCAGAGACACGAAATTCAAAGTTGATATTGCCCTGAATATGGCCAAGGAATTGGTATTAAGGGCGGATGTCGATATTCTTGTCGGTACCATCAACAGTGGTGCCGCTTTGGCAGTATCCGAGGCTGTTGCCAAAAAAGAAAAAGTACCGTTTATTGTCTGGATTTCCAAGAGCGAAAACATTACGGGCAAAAAAGGACATCGATATGTCTTCTCTACCGGAGAAAATACAGCCATGGCCGGAAAATCCGGTGGTGTGGCTTTATCTAAAAAACCGTATATCAAATATTGGATTGGCGGAGACGATTATGAATACGGTCATGCGATTGCGGATGCCGCCTGGCGCAATTTAAAAGCACGGAAACCCGAAGTTGAATTGATTGGAAAATCCTGGTGGAAGCCCGGTGAACCCGATTTAATTCCTTACATTACTTCAACATTGGCGGCAAAGCCCGATGCAGTGATTTTTTGTACCGGTGGTCGCAGCATGACCAACATCATGAAGGCAATTAAAGCAACTGGTATGGCCGAAAAAGTCCCGGTCTATGTTCACACTGCAACCGATCACGTCGTGCTGAAACCGCTTGGATTGGACGCACCTGAAGGTGTCCTTGGAACCATGGACTATCACTTTTATTTTCCGGATATTTCTGACAACAAGCGTTTTGTTAAAGCATTCAGCGACACTTATGGACATCCGCCTGGATTCCCGGCATTTCATGGCTATAACACCGCTAATTTCATTGCCGCGGCCTATGAAAAAGCTGGATCTGTGGACAAAGAAAAATTTATCGATGCCATGGAGGGACTCAAAATCGACAGCCCGGTGGGGGAAATCGAAATGCGCGCCTGTGACCATCAGGTCGTTATGCCCATGTTTCTTGGTGTAACCAAAATATCCCTCGATAAGGGTGTTGCTTTCTCTTCAGATATCAATACCTTACGCGGTGTCGAGGTCATGCCTTCATGCAAGGAGATCATGGAGGCACGCGGTCAATAAAAAGTAGTTCATTGTTAATCTGCCCGTCTGTTCCTTATAGAGGCCCGAATGGGCAAATAATTTTTGAGCTGGCTTTAGAAAATATTCAAATAGTAGATTGGATACAATTCAGGAGTTCTGCCTTTCAGGCTAAAGAGTAGATATTTTTGCCTTCAACCTCGAATTTCGGAAATGGCCACCGCTAAAAGGAGTTTAAAGCATGGAAGCTGGGCAAGGAATAACCCTGGCCGGCTTGAGCATCCATCTATTGGTTGGTTTGAGCCGGGCCATGATTTTATTTATCGTGTCTTCCGGATTGAGCTTTGTGCTCGGTGTTCTGCGGGTACCGAATGTGGCCCATGGCTCTCTATATATGATCGGCGCATTTGCAGCTCACAGCATCTCCACAACTTTGGGTGGCGGAACAGCAGGTTTTTGGTTGGCCTTGTTTTTATCACCGTTTGTGGTGGCGGGTATTAGTTTGATCGCTGAACGATCGTTGTTCTGCCATCTCTACAAGCGGGAGCACCTGATGCTGCTGTTGTTTACATTCGCATTAATGCTGATACTGGGTGATTTGACCAAAATGGTCTGGGGCGCAGATTACCGATCGATTATGGCACCACCATTTCTCCAGGGTTCTGTTTCAATTTTTAATTCACCTTTTCCGAAGTACAATTTGTTTCTTCTCATTATCGGTCCCGCCGTCGCCATTGGGCTTTGGCTGTTTTCCAATAAAACCAAGGTCGGGAAAATTGCTCGGGCCGCAGCCGTCGACAGAGAAATGGTGGGAGCCATCGGCATAAACGTAAGCTGGGTGTTTGCATTCGCTTTCATACTGGGCTGTTTCCTTGCCGGATTGGGCGGTGCGCTGGTATCTCCAACCATCAGCGTTACCCTGGGCATGGATCATGATATTATCATCGAGGCGTTTCTGATCGTTACCATAGGAGGCTTGGGCAATATGTGGGGCGCCATGGTGGGGTCGCTGATTTTTGGTATTACCCAGTCTTTTGGTGTGTTTTTCTGGCCACAGTTTGCCATCGTTTTTCCATACGCGGCGGTGGTAATTGTGTTGACCTTGAAACCAACGGGGATGCTTAAGTCGGTCTGGTAGAAAGGAGCAGGCGTTGTTCGGGGACATGTTTCAGCGAAAATCTTTAGGCGCGAGTGTTGTTTTTTTTGTTGGGTTACTTATTGCGCCATTAATTATTCCAAAATTCTACACCTATATTTTGGCCGTTATTTTTGTGACGGCTCTTTTGGCAATGAGCTTGAACCTGGTTGTTGGACATGGAGGATTGTTTCAGTTTCATCATGCGGCGTTCTACGGGGTTGGGGCCTACACTGCCGGCCTGATACTGGCCAAGACATCCTGGCCGTGGTGGATCGGTTTTATTGCCGGTCCAATCGCCGCCGCGCTGACCGGATTTCTCATCGGCATGTTGTGTGTCCGGCTGAATAAATTATACTTTGGCATGCTTCAGATCTCCTTAGGATCGTTGATCTGGGCGATCGCTTTTCGTTGGTATGACCTGACCGGTGGAGATGACGGTATCCACGGCATTCCGATGCCAGAATTCATATCATCCCTGAAAAGTTCATACTATTTTGTTTTGATTATATTGGGAGTCTGCTTGATCCTGATGTATCTGATCTTAAAATCTCCCTTCGGAACTACTTTACAGGCCATTCGCGACAATCCGGAACGTTGCGCAGCAGTCGGTATAAATGTCAGACGCCACCAATTGATGGGCATCGTTGTGGCGACCTTCTTCGCTGGTGTCGCCGGTGTGCTTTTTGTGGCGGTAGAAGGATCAATATTCCCTGACCTGCTATTCTGGATACTGTCGCTGGAAGTATTCATCATGTGTCTTTTGGGCGGATGGTTTACCTTCGGCGGTCCCATTTTAGGTGCAGCGATTATCGTATCGCTGAGAACATTCGTTGGGACATATACTGAGTATTGGACCTTGATTCTCGGAGTTGTCCTGATTCTACTGATTTTCTTTTTGCCGGATGGTATTATGGGTTACAATTTCCTGGAAAAATTTCGTTCATGGTCCAAGCGCACATCTGCCGGCACTGTTGAATAGGTGATCTGATGCTTCGTGTGCGGGCATTGAAAAAATCATTTGGCGATTTCAAAGCGGTTAACGGTGCTCATCTTACGGTCGAAAAGGGTCAGCTAGTTGCGGTGATTGGACCGAATGGTGCCGGCAAAACCACCTTATTTAATCTCATTACAGGACAGTTGCAGCCGGACGGTGGCAGTATTGTATTTAATGACGAGAATATTAACAAATTGCCACCTTATAAAATTTGCCGCAAAGGGATTGCCAGGTCTTTTCAAATCGCCAACGTTTTCCCGCGCCTAACGGTCTTTCACAACGTGCAGGTGTCGGTTCTATCCCAACAAAAACTTAGCAACAAGCTTTTTCATCCGACAAGTCAAATGGCCGTGGAAGAAACAACCCGCATATTGGAAAGTGTCGGCCTTTTGGATAAAAAATTCGATGTTGCCGGCTCTTTATCCCATGGTGACAAACGCACGCTCGAAATTGCTATTGCAATAGGCAATGAACCAGAATTGCTGATTCTTGACGAGCCCACCGCGGGAATGTCTCCGGAAGAAACCACAGCAACCATGTCACTTATCCAGACCCTGTCAGATAAACAGGGATTAACCATTTTGTTTTGCGAACACGACATGCAGGTAGTGTTCAATGTTGCCCAAAGTATTATGGTCATGCAGCAGGGATATACCATCGTACAGGGTACTCCGGAAGAGGTCAGACAAAACAGTGAGGTGCAGCAAGCCTATCTGGGAGGTGCTTGATGCTTGAGGTCGAAGGAATTCACACCTTTTACGGGCTAAGCCACATTCTATTCGACGTCTCCCTTAACGTCGAGGCAGGTCAAATTGTTTGTCTTCTGGGACGGAATGGTGCCGGCAAAACCACGACTCTTAAAAGCATTATGGGTTTAAACCCGCCCTCTATGGGTCGTATTCGCTTTAATAATGAAGATATAACGGGAATAGCGCCATATCGATTGGTGCGCAAAGGTATGGGCTATGTTCCCGATGACCGCCGAATTTTTGCAGATCTTAGTGTTAATGAAAATCTTGAGATCGCCGCCCGGAAAGGCCCGGGAGGCGAAGAATGGGATAAGGAAAAAGTATATGACCTCTTTCCAGCCCTAAAACCCATGGAAAGCCGCAAGGGCGGACTTCTCAGCGGTGGTGAGCAAAAAATGTTAGCGATTGCACGGGCATTGATGACGAACCCGCAGTTTGTTTTACTGGATGAGCCCACCGAAGGGCTGGCTCCCACGTTGGTAAAGGCCCTGGAGGAGAGAATACATAAATTAAAGGAGGCTGGGTTGACGGTTCTGTTAGCCGAGCAGAATATAAAATTTACATTGGGGCTGAGCGATTACGGATATATCATTGATAATGGGCGCATTCGCTACCAGGGAGCCGTTGAAGAACTGATAAACAATGAAGAAGTTAAACGAATTTGCGGAATTTAACAAAAGATCGGGGCACGCCGATCTTGTTGATCGAGCAAAATG
>JARFPZ010000306.1 GCA_029288035.1 Desulfosarcina sp. | reverse complement strand
GCGCATTTTGTCTTTCTCGTTTGGATAAGAAATATGAAGAGACAGATGATAATCGCTGTCGCTGTTTCTTGAATCGATGATGTAGGTTCCCTCCGGGGTTTTGTTATCGCCTCGCTTTTCTTTCGGTCCAATCGGATTCCCCCCGATGGCTATTTTGTAAGTTTTGATCACCTCGCCCATTGAGAACAGCGTCAATCGTCGCGCTCTCTTTTCTATCAGGACTTTATCAGCCGGTTCTGTCCGCAGTGCAAAGATCTTATTTTCGAGGGTATCAATTTTATCTTGCAGAAAAACAATCTCATTCTCTTTGTCTTTAATCTCTATTTGAGAACGCTCAATCTGTGTTTGCTGCTTGGCAATTATTTTATCTTTGATGATGACATTTTGGATTTGTAGTATCATCATCTGGCTGTCCAGCCTGTATTCACTATCTGGGAAATCCCTTACGATTTTCTGAAAGCATTCCAGAGATTTCTGATAGTCTTTTTGTTCGTTCTCGGGATAGGCATAAATGATACCCATTTCGAAGAGAACTCTGTCTGCGACCGCGGGATGTTTCTCAATTATCTGTGCGTATTTGCTCAGAGAAGCCTCGTAATTTCTCTGGTTGAATAAATCATATGCCTCCTGGGAAATTGATCTGACCTGAGGTCCCTTGCATCCGCATATGAGAATTGGTGCTATCAGGATGCAGGCGAAGACAAGGCGAGGACACTGGCCGATTCTTCTCTGCCTTTTACCCGCAAACGTCTTTGTGCTTTTTAAAAATGAGCCTGATGATCGCAACATCAGTCCTCTTCCGGTTATATCCGTAATACGTACTATGCTAAACCCCTTGTTTACAACGTTGGGGTGAGCTTTTAAAATATAAGGAAGTGGTGGGGCTTAAAACCCGAACGCTGCAAACGTCGGAGGGCTTCAGATTCCAGGCGTCAAGGGTGACGTCGTAGTTCTTTACTTCGAATCCTTGACAACACAGAAGCTGAAGTCCTCCGACGTTCCCGAAGGGTAAATAACAGGGCAATATAGACTCTATCCTTCTTTCCTCGTCGTAGCTCGACCTGTTGGGTCGTAGCTGAAGGCGGAACCTAGAGAGCGAAGTCGGATGAATTCACCGCAGCGGTTTCCTTAAAATCTTTCTACTGCTAAGATATTTTAAATAATAACATATTATTAAATATTCTTTGCCCTGTTATTTATGCAGCGAAGGGGAAAACCTTGCCCCTCCCTTTCGATTTACTTCTTCATTGATTCCTGAAAAATGATGTCAGCTTGTCTCGCTTTTTCATCTGCGATTCTCGCCTTCTCATCTGCAATTCTCTCTCTTTCCTCTGCCCTCTCTATAGCTTCCTCAGCGCGGGCCGCTGCTTCATTCGCCTTTAAAATGGCCGATTCGGCTGCTGCCTTGGCAGCCTGCGCATCTTGAGCCGCCTGATCAGCTTTCGCACCAATCATCTTTTCCCGGGCCTGCACCCTCTCAAGGTCACTTTTTGTTGCGCAACCCCCTGCAGCAATGGCGAGAGCAAGCATCATTGAAATCACCAAAAGACGCTTTTTCATAATCTAGTCACCTCCTTTCTGTTCGGTTTCCCATACACAATAACGACTACAAAATTCCACACTGTCTCACAAAAATTATCGATATTCACAATTGACCTGTTGCAAAAAAGATGTACCTCTTTTGGCGGTAAAGTACAACCATTTCTTGATTCCTCAATACGGGGCCGCCTCTGCCGCTGGAGGGCAAAAATTTGACAAGTTACACGGCTTGAACGTACCAGAATAAGCGTAATTGGCGATATCTCGTTTATGGTTCAACCAATATACCCTCTATTTCCAAATCAATTTTCATTCGTTTTACCACGTCTTTGGCCTCGCCCATAGTATTGAAAGGGCCGGCGATAACACGGTGGCGATCGCTCTTTGACAATACCCTTGCGGGAATTTGGGGACCCTGATGGTTGATAATTGCGGCAAGCCTCAAAGCGTCAACCTTGTCGTGTAAAATAGCAGCCAGAACATACCACGCGTCTGTTTTAAGTTCCGGTATTTCCGGTTTGCCATACAATTTGTCCGGGTGCTTGAGTTTTATGGTTTTCGCAACATCCTTTTCACTTCCATGACGGATCTCGAATAGGGGAACGGGGATCCCGCGGGCCTCGGCCACGGCTTCCTTGACCTTTTTCCAGTCAAACGCTTGACCGGACTTCTTTTCAATATTTCTCAACTTTGCATATGCCTTCTCCAACTTAGTGGCGCCTGATTCTTCAAAGGGCGTATGCGCTTCTATGTAAACGATTCCATCACGTTGGCCGACGAGATATGGCTGGTTAACAATGTTTACAGGTGTTTTCACCGGGGTGTTTGCGAAAAGCGTCTCTATGTCTTCCGGATAGAGTCTTATGCAGCCATTGGTTGCCCGGAGGCCGACACTGGCCGGTTTATTCGTACCATGAATTAAATAACTTGACCTGCTTAAATAAAGAGCGTGTTCTCCCAATGGATTCAGAGGTCCCGGTGGTATTTTAGCCGGCAGCGGATCTCCCTTTTTCCGATGATCTTCAGCAATTGAGGCGGGCACATACCAGGTCGGCCGGAACATCTTACGCACGATATACATCTGGCCCATGGGGGTCGGTCGTTCTGTGGTACCGACACCGATCGGGTAGGTCGATACCGCCAATAGTTTACCATTTTCTTTAAAATCAAAGAGCCTCATAGCGGCTAAGTTTATCACGATACCTTTTCTTATGGTGTCTGGTAGAATAAAGCTCAGCGGCAACAGGATCCGCTCTCCGGCCTCAGGCACCCATATATCCATCCCCGGATTCGCTGCACTGACGGTATTGATTCCCAAACTGAAGTGTCTCGCAATATCCGGCAGCGTATCCCCCTTATTAAGTCCCATGACCGCCAACCGGCCAATGACGTCATCTTCTTTTGCAACAACAAAATCATTTTGTTCGATCTTTTCCTCCAGGTGGCTTGGAGGCGGCAGAAAATTCACCAAAACTTCTTTTATAGCCGTACAGCCATGAAGAGATAAAAGGAACATCAATAGAATTGTAAGTTGAAACCCATTGGATGAGGGTGACAGGCCAACTGTTCGGCACAGATTTCTGTAAGCAACCTTTTTTAATGAAGTAAAATTGAAAACCATTTTTCAGCAAAACTGGATCGTGTTGACGCTCAAAGCCCATCCCATTGCAAGATCAATATCGCGTGAGTTGATAGGTTATACCAAGTATCGCTGATATTTTCAAATTAATGAATCCCTCGCCATTCGGACAATATTTTGATTCTATATGGTATTGTCAAATTCAGAACTACTGATGTGTCGTAAAATCTGATGCAACAGAAACGTCAGAAATCGCGCCCATAAAACTGAATCTGGGCGAATCGTTCTGAATTTAAATTTTTATTTCGGTTCTAAAACCAAAATAAAAGGGGTCGATAGTACCTTTTAAATTTTTCTGGCGAGAAATCGAGCTCTTAGGCGCCCGTGTATACGAACCGGTTGTTTAGTATAAATTTTTTCATTACACCAAAGTAGGAAATGTAGATTTTACTCAGGCAGTTGTTTGTTGATGTCTTAGCCTGCTGGTTGACTGTTAGCCTTCAATTCGCGCCAAAGAGTTGTTCTGCTAATGCCCAATTTTTCCGCCGCTAATTTTTTATTGTTCCCGCATTGTTTCAGCACTTCGAATATGTGATTTTTTCTCATACAATCGATTCGTTCCGTACCCTGCAGGTTGTCACAGGCGTCTTCATCCAAGGTATCCACAACCAGTTCTTCGTCGATCTTCAGATCACAGGTCACGCACAATCTTTCGATCGCGTTCTGCAGTTCCCGAATATTGCCGAGCCAGGGATAGTTTTTCAAAGCGGTCATGGCTTCCTGGGTTATAGAAAGGCCCTTGCCCAATTTAGCACTGTTCTGCCCAATGAAATGCCTAACAAATTGGGGGATATCATTTTTCCGATGTCTCAAGGGCAGTATGTTGAGGCGCAATATGTTAAGCCGATAATACAAATCGCTCCTGAAATTTCCAAGATCGACCTCCCGTTTGAGCCTCCGGTTGGTGGCGACAATGATACGAATATCGATGGGAATTACTTTATTTGATCCGAGCGGGCGAACTTCCATTTCTTGGATAACCCTTAGCAGGGTTGTTTGAAAACTCTGAGACGTTTCACTTATTTCATCGAGGAATATTGTACCCGTATGTGACTGGGTGAACAGGCCGTCTTTTCCCTGCCGGCGCGCTCCGGTAAATGCACCTGCCTGGTATCCGAACAGCTCGCTCTCCAAAATCGAATCAGGTATCGCACCACAGTTGACCGCGACAAAAGGCCCCTTGCGGCGAAGGCTTGCGGAGTGGATCGCCTGGGCGAAAACTTCCTTGCCGGTACCGCTTTCTCCCTCGATCAATATGGTGCTGTCGACCTCGGCAAATTTTTTGGCCAGTTTAATGATTTTTGTAAACGGTGGACTGTCGCCAATAATATCTCCAAAGGTGAAATGGGCAATGTGACCCTTTTCAGCCATCTTCACCCTGATAATATTCTCATATTCGCGAATTTTGGTCACATCCTCCAGCGTTTCAACAGCACCCGAAATTTCATCACCGACTTTTACCGGAACCTTATTGGACAGCACCATTGTCCTTCCAATCTGCAG
>JARFPZ010000289.1 GCA_029288035.1 Desulfosarcina sp. | reverse complement strand
GATTAGTGTCTCGTGGGCTCGGAGATGTGTATAAGAGACAGCCCATATTGTATGTCTTAAAACGCCTATTTTACCACCAAAATTATGGCTTTTAGCCTGATATTCGACCTTCTTTTTAAATCTTTTCATTAATTATCAATAACTTACCGTGGCCCACCCCCCTGAGACCCCCTGAGAGATTTACCTTGGCGGGCACTCAGGCTGTTCAGAATGCCGAATTTCTCGCCTGTGTCGTGATGCACCAGGATGTTCGACCAGGAGCACCCGTGATTTGCAGCAGTTCAACGACTTCGATGGATCTAAAAAGCGCCGAAGCTGCGGTGGGGTCTCCGGAAATGGCATTATTTGCGGCCATAAACGCCCAAATGGCTCAATTTTACAAAGTACCTTCCTGGAGCGGCGGGACGTAGACGGATAGCATTATCGCCGGTAGCGCACAAGCCGGTCACGAAAAAACTCTAACAGCTCTCATTGCGGCAATGTCAGGAAACAATGTCTTATACGGAGCAGGAATGTTAGAGTGTGGCATGATTGTGGATTTTCCCCAATTGTTGTTGGATAGCGACATGGTCGAATAGATGTCTGAGCCAACATTTTAATCATTCATGAATGACCAAGCTGCATGACGCAATCGTGCGTTAAAAATTGATGCTTACCCTTAAAAAATTGGGGAAGGCACCACGGCATCGATCTTGGTTCGTTTTAAAAAAATCCAGCCGCCGGCGCACTGGTAAACTATACTCAAATCGGCCTGAATTTTCAATTCCACCGGAAAAATTTGTATTGACATCAAATCCCAATTTGGTTATCTGATTGGCCATTATTGTCGCTCAATTGGCGTCTCAATGTGTTGGGCGGCCTTGTCCCGCCGTAGTTCGAAGAGCGAAGTCGGAAGCCGACACACAATTTGCTAATTTCCCTTGATACACACTGAAAAAGCTATGTCCTTTCTTTCGTTCTGGTGCGATTTTAAAATATATGCAGCGATCGGTTTAGATTCGTGAAAGGAGGTTATTGATGCGGAAAGGATTTTTCTTCGTGTGGACTTGTTTATATCTGCTGTGTTGCCCAATGCCGACGGCGGCCCACTTTGGAATGGTGATCCCCTCGGACAACATGGTCATGCAGAATGACGAGCGCACCGTCAAACTGCAGCTATCGTTCAGTCACCCTATGGAAATGGTAGGCATGAATTTGGTCAAACCAAAAGCCTTCGGCGTTGTGGCAAATGGAAAAAAAGAGGACCTCGGCAGCGCCTTGACACCGATCAGGGTCATGGATCACTCGGCCTGGAAGGCGGATTATGCAATCAAGCGCCCGGGTATCTACATGTTTTATATGGAACCGCAACCTTACTGGGAACCATCCGAGGATGTTTTCATTGTTCATTACACCAAAACGGTGGTCACAGCCTTCGGAGATGATGAGGGGTGGGATGCTGAGATCGGCCTGAAAACAGAGATCGTGCCTCTGTCGAAACCCTATGGTCTCTATGCCGGAAACGTTTTCCAGGGCATTGTCAAAATGGACAACACGCCGGTGCCGTATGCTGAAGTCGAAATCGAATACTACAATAAGCGGAAAACATCCGTGGCTCCGACGGACTATATGGTCACGCAAACGATCAAGGCCGACCGGAACGGCGTATTCACCTATGCGGCACCCAGCGCTGGCTGGTGGGGTTTTGCCGCCTTGAACGAGGCTGACTTTACTATCAAACACAACGGAACGGACAAAGGGGTCGAAATTGGCGCCGTGCTTTGGGTGCACTTCGAACCGTGGCAAGAAAAGTAAAGTCGGCAGCATTCATTTCTCGACATGTATTCCATGGATCGTCAATCAGGCCAGATTATCCAGGAATCGAATTTTCGGGGTTAGCAGATGTATTCATCAATCATATCTGAAAAAAAGGTAGACTGCCGATCCGCAATACAACCGCCGGTCTCCAGTTGTGCCCCGTCTAAATCTGCTTCCCTTTTAATTTATCTGATCGCCTTAATTGCCCTTTGTATTCCATCGAATGGTCTCAGCCATCCGCTGGGTAATTTCAGCATCAACCGCTACAGCCGACTGGAGCCAGGTGCCGGTTATCTGAACGTTTACTACGTCGTTGATATGGCCGAAATTCCAACGCTGCAGGAAAAAAAAACGATCGATACGGATCAGGACGGTCAAATCAGTGACAAAGAAAGTTTAAAATATCTGGCGCAAATGGCCGCAGAGCTGCCTCAAGGGCTGCGGGTGCTCGTCAACAATAAGCCCGTCCGCCTCAATGTCCGTTCAAAAGACATATTTATTACCTCCGAGCCGCTCTTTCTTCCGACCCTGAGGATTGAGTTGGCGCTTTTCGCACCCCTGCCGGTCCCGTCCCAAGCGGTACCACTGGATATCAGCTATGAAGACAACAATTACAGCCAGCGTTTAGGATGGAAGGAAATCGTTGCCCGGGCAGGACCATCGGTGGAAATAAGAGAGGCGAGCGTTCCTGAGTCGGATGTGAGCAATGCGCTGAGATCGTATCCGGAAGAAATGCTTAGCAAGCCTCCTGACGTCCGCAGCGCTCGCATTACCGTGGTTGCGGGAACCGGCCCCGCGGTTTTGCATGACGATCGCCCAACGGCGGCGGAAGTATCCCGCGGGGAGGACCGGTTCATCCGCTTGATCAAAACCAAGGAGTTGACCCCGCGCATCTACCTTATCGCCCTGTTAATCTCTCTCGGTTTGGGGGCGATGCACGCCCTGTCGCCGGGCCATGGGAAATCAATCGTAGCGGCGTATTTGGTCGGTACCCGCGGTACAGTGAAACATGCCGTCTTTCTGGGGTCCACTGTCACATTGACCCATACCATTGGTGTTTTCGCCCTTGGATTCATTACCCTTTTTGCCTCGCGCTATATTCTCCCCGAAAAACTTTATCCGTGGCTCAGCCTCGGCTCGGGGGTGATCGTAGTCGTCATCGGGGCGGCTATGCTGGTCAAGCGGATTCGGGAGACTCGATATCAAGGTCCACCCAATCGTCAACAGATCCATGAATCCTTACATCACGACCATGGCGACCATTCCCACAGCAATCCTGGTCATAGCCATCACGATCATGATTATCATCACCATGGCCACAGCGATCATATACACGACGGGAACCTTTCGGATCACTCCCATCACGATCATAACCACGGCCACACACACCTGCCACCGGGAGCAGACGGCGAGCCGGTCTCTTGGCGGAGTCTATTGGCGTTAGGCATCACGGGCGGTATTCTGCCGTGTCCCTCGGCCCTGGTAGTTCTTTTGGCCGCCATTTCACTGCAACGAATCGGCTTTGGCATGATCTTGATTTTTGCGTTCAGTATCGGGCTGGCCGCCGTGCTGACAGCCATCGGACTGCTGTTCGTTAAGGCTCGCCAGCTTTTGAACCGGGTACCCACAGCCGGACCGGTGATGAAGATCCTACCGGCAGCCAGCGCATTCGTGATCATGATCCTAGGCACCGGCATCACCGTCAATGCCTTAGCACAAATGTTTTAAATGGTTTCGGGGGCCTTTTTTGTAGTGGATTGAAGAGGTTAATTATGACGCGATCACTTAAACTGCCGTTTACGGCTGGCGGGGTTCTCCCGCCCTGAAGGAAGCGAGTTAGGAATGATCCCAAATATCTCAAATGGACGCCGGCATCTGTTTGCGCTGTTTTTCTTGACTTTGCTCCGACCAATGTGAAATGGTAGGGCCTGGTAAAACAACCTTTTTGATAGGGCTGCCGCTCCACCTTCAGTGAAATGAGGTCTCGAGAGTTTTGGGTTCACCCTGTTTTAAGCGATAAAGGATTCCATGCATATTTCCGAAGGAGTATTGTCCGGGCCGGTGCTGATTTCGGGCGGCGTTCTTGCCGCAGTCGGAACGGTCATTGGGCTCAAGAAAATCGATTATGATCAGCTTGCGCGGGTCGGCATCCTGTCGGCAACCTTTTTTGTGGCCTCGCTGGTGCATGTCCCTATCGGTCCGTCCAACATTCATCTCATCATGAACGGTTTGGTGGGTTTGCTGCTGGGATGGGCCGCATTTCCAGCCATTATGGTGGCCCTTCTTTTACAGGGAGTCTTTTTCCAGTTCGGCGGATTGACGACACTGGGCGTCAATACCACCATCATGGCCTTACCGGCGGTCCTGTGCTATTATCTGTTTGCACCGCTGTTGCACAAAGACCGGAAATTTCTCTTGCTGGCCGGATTTAGCTGCGGGTTTTTCGCCGTATTGATTGGCGGGGTGATCGTTGGCCTGGCCCTGATGTTCACCGAGGAAAATTTCTTTGCCGTAGCCGTGCTTGTGGTTTCCGCCCATATACCGGTGATGATCATCGAAGGCATCGTTACCGCTTTCAGTGTGGCTTTTCTTAAAAAGGTTCAGCCGGCGATGCTGCCTTAATTTTATTTTTCATTGAGCGATATGTATCAGATGAAACCAATTTCCGGGATACTCAGAAGAAAGAGAACGAAGATTGCGATTTTGATGGCCGTTAGCCTGTTGCTTGTGTGCAATCAGGTGCGGGCTCACAAAGTGACAGTTTTCGCATGGGTAGAAGGAGACACGGTGCATGTTGAAAGTAAATTCAGCGGTGGTCGGAAAGCTGTGGCCGCACCGGTGGAAGTCTACGACAACCAGGGCAATCTTCTGCTTAAGGGAATTACGGATGATCAGGGCACATTCGCTTTCAAGGCGCCCCAAAAAACCGAAATGAAGGTCGTCCTGTTGGCCGGTATGGGCCACAGGGGCGAGTGGACGATTCGGCTTTCGGATTTTGAAAATACCGACGTCGCGGCACCATCGCAGCTGCCGAAAACAGACTCACTCTCCCCTACCATCACCGATAAAGACCAAGAAAACCGGTCCGCACCATCCCAGAGCGCCCCTCCGCCTCCCACCGAATTCGTCACCGCCGACGAGATCCGGAGCATGGTCGAGGAGGCGATAGACAAAAAGCTGAAGCCAGTCATGAAGTCGCTGGCCGATATGCGTCAACGCGGGCCCTCATTGACCGACATTCTCGGCGGTATCGGATACATCATCGGGCTGGTCGGCGTGGCTGCCTATGTCAGCTCCAAACGCCGAAACTCTTGATGGTTTGCGATTTTTTAAAGGTGCCCATGTCGCGACAATAAAGATCGCAACATCCAGTGTCCGTTGTCAAAAAGACCAAGTGCCTGCTAAATAATGGCTGTCGTTATGGCAGACCGGTAACTGGGAGACCCGATGTTCAACGAAGTTTTCGCCATCGGCGATTCGATCATTCACCGCATCGATCCGCGTTACAAAGTGGTCGCGGCTGTCGTTTTCTCGATGGTGGTGGCGGTGTCATATCGATTCCCGACGCTACTTGCGGCCCTGTTTGCAGCCGTCCTCCTGACGTTGGCAGCGCATCTGAATCTGAAAGCCGTTGGCCGCCGACTCCTGGTGGTCAGCGGCTTTCTGGTTTTGCTGTGGATTCTCTTACCAGTAACCTTCAAAGGGGACGCACTGGCCCGTATCGGGCCGCTGACCGTCACCCGGCCCGGTGTGGTGATGGCCGCACAAATCTCACTAAAGTCCATAGCCATTTTGTTGGCCTTCATCGCTCTGATCACCACCATGAACTTCAGCACTTTGGGTCACGCACTGGACCGTTTGCACCTGTCAGGCAAATTCGTCCATATATTGCTCATGACCTACCGGTATATTTTCGTTATCGAACAGGAATACCAGCGCATGGTCCGGGCGGCCAAAATCCGCGGTTTTCGTCCGGGAACGAACCTGCACACGTACAGGACGTTTGCTTACTTTGTGGCCATGCTCTTTGTGCGTGCCGCATCCCGAGCCGACCGCGTGTATCGAGCCATGCGCTGCCGCGGTTTCAACGGCCGCCTGTATTGCCTGGCCGAATTCCCGCCCCACCGTTCCAGCTGGGTATTTGCGGGCATCATGACAGTCGCTGTTACCGCATTGGTGATGCTAGAGTGGGGTATGATCACTTGAATGGTTGTTGTCCTTTTGGGCATGTTCTTACATCAACACAAACCCTCAAAGAATGGTTCCCGATCATCTCAAAAATTAGGGCTATTTAAAAAGGCCGCACGGCGGCACCGGGTGAAAAGCGACCAATGAACGAATCTCCTATCATCAGACTCGAAGGCATCACCTTCTCGTATACCGCCGCGACTCCCGTACTCAAAGACCTCAATTTTTCCCTACTCGCAAAAGATCGCATCGGATTAATTGCCCCCAATGGCAGCGGTAAAACCACTTTTTTTCACCTCATCATGGGATTGCTCAAGCCAACTGCGGGACGTATCGAGATTTTCGGCCAACCGGTCGCAGAGGAGAAGGACTTTGTTTCTGTCAGACGTCGGATCGGTTTGCTTTTCCAGGATGCCGACGATCAACTCTTCAGCCCGACGGTGTTGGAAGATGTGGCGTTTGGCCCGCTCAATCAGGGAAAAAGCAAGCAGGAGGCAATCGCCATATCCCGCAAAACCCTTTCATTTCTCGGGCTCGAAGGCTTTGAGGACCGGATCACGATCCGGCTCTCCGGCGGTGAAAAACGTCTGGTGTCGCTGGCCACTGTTCTGGCAATGGAGCCTCAGGCTATGCTGCTGGACGAACCGAGCGCCGGTCTCGACGAAGACACCAAACGCAGGTTAATCGAGATTCTAAAAAATCTGGACATCAGTTACGTAATTGTATCACATGAATTTGATTTTCTTTCCGAGATCACCGATACCCTCTATACTCTTCATGACGGTCAGATTAAAATTGACACCGCCGCTCACCTGCACGAACATGTGCATGCGCATCCTTATGGTGTTCAGCCCCATAAGCACGATTGAGAAAAGCCATCCTCCGGGTTGGTGACATTTTATTGTTCCCTTTTGATCGTCAAATATTTATCGATGAGGACATAAAAACCCGCTATGTAAGCATTTACGGCGATGACCGTGTCTTTGCAGAAGGGCAAATCCCATCATTGAGGGCAAAATCATCAAGTCTTTCTGAATTTATCCGGGTAATAAAAGTCGGCTTTGCCAGATATTACAACTATGTATACTGACTCATCAAATGTTTTTAAAATACAAAGTTGAGAAAATAATTTCGATACAACTACAAGGGGACTCGTGAAATATCAGGATCTCTTGTAATCACACTAGGCCTTAAACTTTGACAACTCCTCCAGCTGCTGATCTGAAACATGGAATCCTTTACCCCTGAGTTCCGCAGTCTTATCATAAGCACTTTTAATTAATGTCAAATTCTCTGCTTTAAGCAAAACTCCGATAGTACCGGTTATCCTTAAGTCAAGTGTCTCAGCGATCTTCCGAGCTTTCAAATCGTCCAGTATAAGTGTTAAGCCTGTCTCGGATGCCAAAGCGATGCTTTCAGCTTCACCCTTTCCAAGGTTCAAGTCTCGGGTAAAAAGTCTTATCATCGGGCTTTTCACTTTTTCAGCTGTATAACAGTCTATTGGTGGCGGCCCAAACTCACTGATAACTGCTTCTGGCAAAATAATGCTTGAATAGATTTTGCAAAGAACATCTACAGTATTGATTTTATCTAATGCTATAAGAACTGAAGTATCAACAATTGCTTGATCAGACATTTCGCATTTCTTTATCGAGGCCGAGATCGCTATATTTTAATGGCGCAACTCCGCGGTGTAAGAGAACTTCCACAAAAGCCTTTTCTGTATAACCGGCTATTTCAGCAGCCTTACCCAAAGACACCGTCTCCTCTTCCAGTAATTTTATGGCAAGCAACAGTTTTATTTCATCTTCCTTTATATTCATATCAGGTAGATTAACAGATATGCCCATTGTTTTTCCCCTATTGTAAATTACTAAAGATAGTTTTTAAATAGACCGATGGATTGCATTCAATATATCAGACAACTCTATAAATTTTCAAGGCTATTGAGTATCATAAATGTTTTTTTCTTTTGAATGAATTATCAGAATATTTAAAAGAGATTTATGGCAAAGATGACGTAAGTTTGCCACATTCAATAGATTTGTAGACTTATCCACTCTTAAAGAAATAAACATGGATTTAGTTACAGTATCTTCATATGTTCATGAATATCGCAGACAAATTAAGCCTGATAACCCCGTCAAAATATCTTTATTCGTACCGCAAAAATATATTATAGGGTTTTCCTATCTTTACAAATCCATGCTCAGTGATGACCTGTTTAAATTAGAAATTCTTGATTCTCTTGATAAATGTGCTGAATATCTATCGGTTGAAAAAAACTGTTGGAGGATGCAGTAAAATAGAGACTTTTGAATTAGCCTCATTGGCAGATCCCATTCAAGAATACTTAAAGGTGATAAGGTCTAAGATTTCTGAGAAAGTTACGGTTGAAAATTAGACGGTTAATGCTATCAATCCCGGCCCAAAAATAACTTCTGTGCTCGTCACAGAGTTTAACCTTTCCCTCAACATAAGCACAATCCATGGTGATACCTTTTATTAGGTGGTTCGGTGTTTTGTAAAATGACCATTCTTCCACGGGATCGTGAATCTCTACCTTTAAACCTGTCTCTTCATTAATTTCGCGTCGTAAGGCAGATTTAACCGTCTCACCATATTCAACTCGACCTCCTGGCAGATCCAAGGTATCATCCGGCTTTACAAGAACTAAAATGTGATCATTTTTTCTGACAATTCCTTTTACACCGTCACATAAAGCTTCCATGCTGACCTCCATGGATATTTTCTGGTCTGAATGCTAACCCCACATAATAATTCGGACAAATTGCTATATACTTTAGTGGACTGGGTACTTGTAGCAGACAATTAGGATCCCCGCATCTCTAACAAATTACCCAAACTTGAGGAACTTCAGGGATAATTCATTGCCTTTTTCATCCTAATTGTTTTAATAACGCATACGGCATTGCCCCGTTTTACGACGGATACAAAAGCTCTAAAGTTTTAACTAAGAGTAGGGAACATGTATAATACCGTTAAGGAATGCTTGGAGGATTTATCAAATATCACCTGGACATATTTTCGGCCAAAAGGTGAGTGGAGCAAAGATCAGATAGTACGTTATACTGAAAATTGGCATGGCAAAAGCGTGTTTGGTGTTGAAGGGCCGGATGTGAAATTTCACACCGAATAAAGCTATATTCACCATCCCGAGCTTCTCGCTCTGACTCCTTTGAATGCCGTATTCAAGCTCATACCGGCAACCATTCCAAAAGAATATGACACGCTCACAACAGCCTTTTCTGTATGGATAAATGGGTGAAGCTTTGTAGCGCTCCTGCTTTTGTTTTCTTCGCAACTCTTGGATTTTTCCCATAAGCCAATTCAAAAGTGCTGATAACAACAAGCTCAGCAGGATGGATCCACCGGCCATTACTTTAATCAAAAAAGATCGCCGGTCTTGGTCAGGTTCATGAGAGTTGTCATCCATTTTCTTTTCCCGTTCATACTTATTTTGAAGGGAATTCTATGATACCGCACTGACATAGTGAAAATTGGATGCTTCTTACCAGGGCTCTCCCGCCTCGTATCTTCTTTGCACATCAGCCAGTGCAGCCAGTTTCATTACCTCAATGACCTTTGGGTCATATCCAGTGTGACTAATGAGGAATAAATACGTCTCAATGATTTTCTTCCTGACATTCTCAAGTTCGTCTTCATTAATTGGTTTTGGCATCATCGGATCGGTATGCATAATATCCCCTCCTTCCATGGAGAATACATTATCTAACACCTTTGTCAGATCCGGTCACACCTTAAATTATATTTGGTATGGTTACCCTTATGTCATCGAAGTGCACATGTCCTTACCAGAGACCAATACCATAAATACTATACTCTGGTTTGGCTCCAAGATGTTCCTGCATATTTTTATCTAATTCGATGCGGCGCGGGTCCTGATACCATTTCTGCCAAAACTCTATAGTTGTCCATCTGCCAATTACCAAGCATTCCTCTGGGTGATCCAAGTTAAAAAATGTTTCGCCTGAAATGTACCCCGGCTGTTTGACTGCAAGTGCTCTTAATTCTACTATGTGAGGCAAAAGTATCTTCGCATTTTCCCCTTGTTTTGTTACACGCTTTATTAAAACGCCAATCGCCATGTCTCTGTCCCCTCCTTTAGATTGTATCTGATGCTAATAAAATTACGGCAAGATTTTGATTATTAGAATTTTTTTAACTTTTGCTCTATCATAGAACATTTCTCTTCCAAATCTTTTGTTGATGTACATACAGATACGGCAACGGCATTTGGATTTCCCTATACACCCACATAAATCCCTTTCTCCACCCTTTTAATTTTGCCCTGTTTGTATGTCCGTTGAAGAATATTCCTGACCTTCTTCAAATCAAATCCTGTTTTCGTCATCAGTGTGGCGGCATTAACTCCTTTTTTCGATCTTTTAATAATATTCAACACTTGATCGGTTGCGGTCGGCTGCATGAGCTTCTTTCTAACAGGAGCCTTTTTCGCGGGGGCCTTCTTTGCAGCGTTTGGTTTTTCATCTCTTTCAGCCGCCGCGATAAGTTTTTCCATTTTCTTTTCAAGGGCCTTGATTTGTCTCTGCAACGATTGCAAATCTCTTTTTGTGACTGTCATTTTATTCTCCTTCCTTGTTAATTCAAATATTTTTTGGTCTGATGGTAATCGTTTGATTCTATATTCCAGCTTAAGGGCTTCGCTTTTTGACATTTGTGGTCCGATGCCAACCAAGTCAACGGGCCTTCGTGATCTTGTGTATTTTGCACCCTTACCTGAATTGTGTTCGATCAACCGATTTTTTAAATCAGTGCTAACGCCACAGTACAAAGAGTTGTCAGCACATCGAACCAGATAAACTACCCATATTTTCTCGCTCATTTAACCATCTTATTCATAACCATCCGAGATAGCAACCAATGGCATAATGCGGAAAATCCAACCAAGAAAAAGTGGTACCAATCAGGGCTCTGCCGACAAATGAAGATCGTATCATTTCAAGAAACTTTGGATGCCACAGCTGCAATACTTCAAGAGTACAGGTAATTAGAAATACCCATAAAGGAATTTTATTGACGCATTTTTTCTTTGGTAAAATCAAAAATACGAGCAGTATCCAGAATATCTCATAAAACAGACCCGCTCCAAAATAATTGAACCAACTGTGGCCTGGCCCTGAATAAAATTTGAATAAAAATCCAAGCGGAACGACCACTAATAAAGAGTATATGCAGTATCTGCTGATGGAAGATTTTGGCATTAAATAGTTACAAGTGGTGGCTCTTGGGATTTTTTGAGGTTTATCCACCGCTGATCTTAGCCTTGAATCCCCTGGCGTTTAATTCAGTGATCAAAGTGTCCCGATGATCACCCTGGATTATGATGACGCCATCTTTCACCGATCCGCCAGTGCCGCATCGCCGTTTTAACTGGGCGGCAAGGTTTTTTAATTCATCGGCATTTATTTCAAATCCCGAGACTGTAGTTACTGTTTTTCCTTTGCGTCCCTTAACTTCACGCTGGACCCGAATGATGCCATCAATTTTTATATTTGGTTGAGATTTGGATTTTTTCTTTTTGCAGGTGCATTTTGAAAGCGGCTTTTGACAGGTTGGACAGATTTTACCGGTTTCAGTTGAATAGACTAATCGGGAATTATCCATTTATTTTGTCCCTCAATTTCTCCGAACACTTAAAAGTCATCACCCTCCTTTGCGTTAGCATAATATCCTCTCCAGCCCTACCAGTCTAAATTTATGGTTTATTTCGAAAATCCTCTGTATATTTTCAGCAACAAAATTATGGTCGGGATCAAGTGGTAGAATAGATCAAAAATGTCAATCGGCTTGATTAATGTGCCATTTTTCAACATGATTAATTTTTCCAATACATGCGGCATCGGTTTAAATGGAGCAAGAATCATAAAAACGGCAATTACAATGAGAATTGAGTATGGTATTTTGTCGAGAATCGTCCACATGTGTATCTTAAGGGAGTTACAAAAGCAGATATTTTTTATAATCTTTCAGCTAAATCAATATTTGTCAAGAAAATAGATGGTTACAGATATGTGGTGCTGAACTTTCTGATTTGATATGGGGATAGATAAGCAAAGGAGATTTCAATACGGATAATGTGGGCAGGATATTTCAGTCACTAAACCCCTTGCATCCTGTTTTTTTTGCGTTTTTTCGTGATCGGGGATATTCTCTGCAATGTTCCGGTTTAACATTTCACACGTCCCATGATAGAAAATGCGTTCCCGTCGTGACCGATTAGTTTTACGGTTTGTTTGGTTATTGGTCCTTTCATTTCGTACACCTCCTGTTTGATTTTATGATTTGAATATTGGAAAAGGGTTTGGATTGACTGGAAAGCGACCTCGGTTGAAAGTTAAACGAAAATTGGATACGCATCTCGTATATTTATATATATCGCAGGGCGGGTATAAAATGAAATTGCCTGGGGACTGCATGTAAAAGGTGGAAAGCGGAAGTATTTAAAGGGACGCGCACAGAGGTTTACTATGGGTTGAGCTTCAAGAATTTGCACTTGTGTGGAATGAAAAATGATGGGAATTAATGGGATGCTAAAAACTAGTGTTTAAGCGTTGAATTAAGCAAATTTATGGGATATTAAATGTGTATCAGGTGATGATATCGCTTTTGTATTTGAAATTATAGTTTTTTTGATGGTTGAATTAGTCCATTAGATTCCTGGATTTAAAAAAAGCTTAAATGTTAGAAAAAGGAGATAATAAATATGACTGCATCTGAACAAGAAATCCTTAGACATTCCTTGCTGGGAAATGGTCCTGAAAAAATCATTGCTATTCACAATTTTTGGGATAATCGCAAAGAATACGAGCCGATGTGGCCTTACTTAGATAAGGATGCCTTTACCTATGTATTTGCGGACGTAAGAGGATACGGCGAATCAGCAGATATAATCGGCGAATACACTGCCAATGAGGTTGCCGGAGATGTCATCGCTTTAGCGGATCACCTGGAATGGGATCGATTTCATCTTGTTGGTCATTCCATGACAGGGATGGTTGTTCAGCGCGCGGCTGTTGATGCGAAGGATCGAGTAAAGTCTGTTGTTGCACTCACGCCTGTACCCGCAACCGGTTTACAATTAGACCAAGAATTTTCTGAATTTGTTGTCGGGGTGGTTTCCGACCGAAAAGCCATGTATGATTACTTTAGAACTTCTATTCCCATGTTTTCGAAAAAATACGCCGATTTCAGAACAAACAGAGCTTGGGAAAGCTCAATAACGGAAGTGAAAATTGCCTACTTCAAAATGTGGAACAACACCGACTTTTCCCAAGAGACAAAAGGGCTCGATACACCGATGTTGGTCGTCTTAGCTGAATATGACACCGAGTTTAACGAAGGTGTAAAACCATTTTGGGAAGGATGGTACCCAAACTGCGAGATTGTAATGTGCAAAAACGCCACCCATCATGTCACCGAGGATACCCCGGTTTTTGTTGCGTCGGCAATTGAGAATTTTGTAACGAAGCTTAATGAAAGGTAGGTATGGAGAACGAGAAGATCCAAGTTTAAAATTACCTTGATATGCATGCGATGATCAACAATAGCATTATCGAAGTATTTAGTATCAAGAAATTACAAATAGCGTTTCCAGAAATTGATGGATTCACATCAAAGGATTTTGAGACAGAATGGAGAACGGCAGGGCAGAAAATGTTGAATCCTTAAATTTGATTCTTAATGGTAGTGGAATCCGAATTTAGCATAAAATTGTTTTCAAACCATTGAGCTGATTTATACTCCGATTTATTTAAACCACATGCCTCCAGACACTCTAGTGCCAGCCGATATGTAAAGTAGTTCAATTCAAAATCGCCCCAGCCCATTTGTTGCATTCGATCGTTTGCTAGCTGAAAGTTCATGTGAGGATGATATGTGAAAGTGTTGGCCAAACTCCTGATGAAACCCGGAATCATGTTCGGTCCCATTCCTTGATCTACCAATCGGTGTATTAATATTTCTTTGAGCTGACCAATGTTTGTTTCCATGTGAACCTATTATGCTAAGAAAATCAAGAAATAGTCAATAAAAAGAAATAGCGGAACATCAATTTTTTGACACCACTGATCCAACATTTGACAAATATTTCCACATTTTATTTTTTCGGTCCCTGTCTGTAAAAATAACCGGTTGAAATATTTGAGAGTTTTTTTCCGATCTTTTCTGGCAAGAATTTTGCATCATTCACGTTTAAAGGCTTTCTTTATTGCGCATGCATCTTATCCAGCGGCCATCTTCAACTTATATTAATTTGAAAGATAGGAACCGCGTTTAATAACGGCATTAAAAGAAGCCTTTAGCTACAAATATATTTTCACTCATTCTACCCCTTCCTTTCTTTAAGGGATAGCCCATTCGAGCTATCCCTTATTTTTTTGTATCATAATAATCTTCCTGCCCGTTTGAATTCAACAATCCAAAACTTTAAGAAACCATCTTCCAGTCTGTCAATAATAAGATTAAAAATTGGACAGGGGCTATTAACTTAGAAGAGAATTATGGTGCTCACACTCTAAGAAAAATCCAGGGATACATAAAGCAAACAAAATACGGGATAGGATTTGAAAATAGTCTGTAAGTGGTTTAATCACTTCAGTTCCGCGGTCACGGTTGTGACAAATTACATGAAAGACAAATAAAACGGTTGCTGGCTGGGGATCAAAAAAAATTAAGATATACTTCGGAAATTTCTCTGAGGTGGAATCATGTTCCGAACCACGGTTCGTTTTTTAAGTGTCCCCATTGGTATATGGATCGCTGCAGGGTCCACTATCGGAATTTTACATCTCGAATTCGATTTTACTTTTCAAAACCAAAAATTTGGAACATGCCTGTGCGGAGGTCTGAGTTTTAAAGTCGGTTCTGATAGGCGCATGAAACCGAGTTGCAACTCCATATTATATGAAATATTCGCCGCCGCGTGCCCTTGCCTTTATGAAATCCCATTAAATTTTCTCTTCCTGATGCCTGATTGATGCCTCTCAAATCAGGTAATATCCGACCAATATGCCGTTTAATAGCGTGCTCTCGGTGAGATCTTTTTGATCGTATATTCGAAGATGGAACTGAAATATTTTTGCATAATTTTTTAAATTGGACTGCTTTAGATCCTAATTGCCTTGATCTATACTTGGTTTTCGGGGTAGAAAGGTGAGTTAGATTCTCGATTGGCAATAAGATATCACAACTTTTTAGGAGTCTCGGAAAGTGCATATACGTTTACTTATCTGCACTATTTAGAGTATAAATTTTTTACAGATACGTTGGAGAGAAATATTATTTTACATTAAACAAAGAAACTTTATTGATTTGTTAGGTGGTTTTAGCCGACCGTTTCCAGCTAAAAAAAGCTATCGCAAATACTACTATCAAAGTACCTATAG
>JARFPZ010000284.1 GCA_029288035.1 Desulfosarcina sp. | reverse complement strand
TTCTTGGATGACATCCCCAAGGTTGATGCCAATTCGGAATTGCATCCTTCTATTTTCGGGTAGTTGATCGTTGCGAGATTTGATCTCTTTTTGAACGGCTACGGCACACTGCACAGCATCGACAACACTTACAAACTCAGCCAGCAGATTGTCACCGGGAGAGTCCAATACTTTGCCGTTGTGTTGCTGGATGAGAGTGGTGAGCACTTCACGGTAGGATGTTAGGGTTCGGACAGTGGCTTCTTCGTCATCGCCCATGAGGCGACTGTAGCCTTCGACATCGGCGCTGAGGATTGCGGTGAGTTTACGCTTAAAACCTTCATCTGCCATAATAGCACCCCCCTTTTTCAAGGTTTCAAAAAGAGGAACTCAAGATGTGTGATTTTCTAAATAGCGCAAAAACCGGATGAGAAATCGGATTCGATTCTGAAAATGGACAATCGCTTCAGATCAGGTAGAATAGGAAAATCAAAAATGATTTCTGTGCTTTTATACCAAAATCAATGGGTTTCAGTCAATCATTATTGAGATTTCCGGCAAGTGGTGATCTATTGAGACTATCCAGACTTCGTTTATAATTGTGATATGCACTAAAATTAACCCCAAATTTGACGGAGTTCCGAGTACATGTATCTTGCCAATATCATAACTAACTGAAAATGTTAGATTTCAAATGGATATCATAAATTTTAAGGTGAGGTCAAATGTTCAAATACATAGCAGTAAAACGTAACAAATTCTGATTTTTCTATTAATATTAGTATGTTACACGCTGTTAGACTGCCTTATATTTTAATAAATGTCAAGTTCATTTTTAACCAATGTCGTTGTTTTTCAGACCGAGGTGGTGGGGCGGGAATGGAAGGAGCCCGATAGGGCGACTGGAGTTCCCGCCCCACCACCTCGGTGGCATCGTGTTTTTTTGACTTCTCCTCTTTCTGTTTATTCATACATGAGCCTGTTGATTTAGTCTGTTTTCTCGATTTTTTTAAAAAATAATAAATAAAATCTATAGGTTACAATTCCAATTTTCCTCAAAAAGGACTAAATCTACAAACTCATACATGCGTCTCAATTCATAGGCTTTGTGTTTATCATAATCGATATCTTTTCTTGATTTATCATAAATCAAAACCGGATAAGAATAGCCCCGTTTGTACTGATCTCCTCGACGTCAATTACAAATTACCACTGACGACAATTATAAATGCACATTTTATATAGCAAACCCCCCATATAGGGTCACAAGCCGTGGAAGGGAGTGAACGGAGGGAGCCCGTAGGGCGAGCGGAGTTCACTCCCTTCCATGGCGGCACTCGACCACCCATCATTTAAGCCCTTTAATTTTTTTTATATAATCTTTTAAATTCACGGGCATCTTCAAAAGTTACGGTAATTGAATTATTCTAAAATCGATCCGCTTAGAGATAGCCGAGAAGCAAGCGCAGGTGGGGCATGGCCAGAACGTAATCTCTTAAAAATGAAGTGCAGCTCATGCCCCGCCGAAGCGACAATGGCCCCAGCAACCAGGACGGGGGCGCTTTAGCGATCAATCGGATAATTCGGTATCCTCCTACGCGCGATGTTGTTTGATTATATCACGGTCTCTTTTTATGGATATTTTAATGGTCATCGCTTATCGGCTGCGCCGGGGTGAAAATGACAACCTAAATTTGACCCCCCTCAATTTAAGTTAAAGATATTACCTGTCACCAATCTGTTCTTTTCTGAGGTAATGGTTAAGCGCCCAGCAATGGGAGGAATGGAGGGAGCCCTTAGGGCGACCGCAGTTTCCTCCCATTGCTGGGACGGGTGTGATCCCACACCGATCGATCATTATACAGTTCCAATGCCTTGTGCCGATCATAACCAATAGCGATTCGTGAGCCATCATCGGTCCAAAGCGGATATTCGTAGCCGCATGAGTGAATCAAAAGGCCGCTGATCAACGACAATTAGAATTCCCGAATTTTACCACCAATGTTGATGCCGCCACAGGCAGGCGCAGCGCAACGGCGTTTGCCTGTCTGTGGGCTAAATTGTTTCCTAAGTCTCCGTGTACATCTTTTGTAAATCCAACACCTTTTTTATGTCATAATTA
Organism: Desulfosarcina sp.; assembly: GCA_029288035.1. Lineage (GTDB taxonomy): Bacteria > Desulfobacterota > Desulfobacteria > Desulfobacterales > JAFDCJ01 > JAFDCJ01. Next base: position 1,031 of record JARFPZ010000284.1, on the reverse strand, counting down.
ATATCGGATCTTGATATATCATAAACAAAAATTGGATAATCGTAATTGCAACCTGCAATTACCAAGCCTCCTTCAAAATCAGTTACCATATAAACTTCTTCAATTTTTTCATGATCGTCAAACCAAGTTGTGGTTTCATCCGTAAAATTGATATTAATTGTTTCCAGCCTGCCTTTCTGCGGATTGTAAACGGTTTTTTCCATATTTCTTCTCCCATCTTTGATTTGCCGGAAAAAGGGCTTACCAGAATGCCCTACAATCAACGATCTCTGCCCGGCCCATAGGTTACCATTACTCAAAATCCACTCACTTAGAGCCCTTTGCCGGGCCATCAGGTTTTTTGCTCTTATTTTTCTTGGCCACTTACATCCGGTAACTTTCAATGTTGAGCTCCACAATCACACTGTGATCTACCAGCCGATCAATAGTAGCTGCGGCAGTCATCGGATCTTTAAAAATCTGCTCATATTTGGAAAACGGCAAATTGCTGGTAATCATCAGCCTGGGCCGCGTTCGTAACCATCGACCAGCAATGTAAACAGCACCTTTATCTGCCGGCGGCTGTGCTGAACGTATCCGATATCATCGATGATAACCGCATCATAGCGCGATAACTTTTTAACAACTTTTCTCATCGCAAGATGCCTTTTAGCAATTAGCAGATCCTGTACCAGCTGGCTGCAGCAGATAAACACAACCCGTCTGCCGTGGCCGATATCGCATCGGGACCGATCATTTTCTGGATCATCTTGTGTTTGAAAATCTGAGACTATGGCATGTCAAGCTCCTGCGCGCCTAGTTAAAAAAATTGTATATCGTAACTTCCATCACCTCGCCTTTCTTATTTGCTTTTAAGGGTTTCTTTGAGTCGGTAACTTTCCCAACTACAGTTGATTACATGCGCTTTGTGAGTTATTCGATCCAGTAAGGCCGCGGTCATACTGGGATCGCCAAATATTTGGGTCCAGTCTCCAAATCCCATATTGGTTGTAATCATCACCGGTTTTCGTTCGTGGCGCTCAGCCAAAATC
>JARFPZ010000274.1 GCA_029288035.1 Desulfosarcina sp. | reverse complement strand
GACCAAATCCACCCCCTCCCGGGCATTGTCACTGGTACTTTTTTCAAGGTCAGACGTTTAAAGTAAGATATCCTTGGGCAAGCTATATTACGGGTCACTGCACCATCTGTGACGACTCGTACGAATGCACTACCGATGAGTGCGAAGGAAGAGAAGTTTTTGCTGATCCTACTCAATCTCCGCCCCATCAAGGATCCTTCGAGATGTACAACTTGGGACAAGATCACCAGGAAAGGGGATGTGTGGAAAGATCGCAATACGAGGCTGGCAGAAGCTTAGACATGATAGATAGTTGTTGTAGATCATACAGAATGGGGGTTGATACCCGTCGTGGTTCAGAAGCACCTGCTTTTGGATATTGCCCCTGAGTGTAGTGATGGGAGTTGATGTAATCATGTGTAATGGTTTAGTCCTTTTCGAGGCGATCATGTCGTGGTTGGTCCGGCCGATAGGTCGGGCAATTTCCGCACGAATCCAACTGCCTCCATCTGCGGCCATTAGCAGCTGCCGATGTACAAGGCCGCCTGAGCAGTAGCAGTATCGGAGGTAAATAGAGTCTCAGAAAATGTAAGTGGGTGCTGCCCCTGGCGTTTGGCAGTCATAATCAAACTAGGCAATACACTATGGGAGAAGGAGCCCTGGGGGGAACGAGTACCGAAGCTAATTTTGCGGAAAATGACCATATAGCGCTGGGACTGTTCGGCTTGGTTATTGGTTGGTTCGATCTGTGGGTATTCTAAAAATGTAAATAGGCGATGATCTGCTCGGGTCGTGCAGCCGGTTTTTAAGTGCTACGGCGTTGTCATCGTCCAATTCAATGTTATAGGTATTTGGCCTAGCACAATCGGAGGGTATGTTGAATTTTCAAATTGAATTGAAATCTAGGTAGAAAGTTTAGGGTTAAATGGCCTTTATTGATAGAGGCCATTTTTTTTGAAGAAACCTGGGCGACGGGTGTAGCTGCACTGCAACGCCCACAGAACCCGGGACCGTTAGGTCCTCCAAAAACGGAACCTGTCCATTATTTCTCGTTATGATCCTTGTGGTCCCAATCCTCTCTAATTTCCATCTACAAGTGGTCTTTTTACCTAATCTCAGCGTCAATCTGCGCGCTTGCTTGTGCGGCGTAGTAAACTACGCCTCCGCACAACCGCTTGATTTTCTTGATCTTGGACAAAAATCCTCATTTCTGGATTGGAAAAAATGGCGAAAAAATGGGACGTTCGTGCAGAAAGTGCTTTACAGTTAAGCTCATTTGTGAGATTTGACACCTATGCCAAGATTAGCAAGGTTAGATGCGCCCGGGATTTTGCACCATTTCATGGGCCGGGGTATCGAACGAAAAGGGATATTTTTTAACGATACGGATCGCACCGATTTCATTGATCGGTTGGCTGCTTTATGCTAAGAAGGAGCTATGGATGTCTATGCCTGGGTTCTTATGCCAAATCATTTTCACCTTTTGTGCAAGACCTGCAACCGTCCCTTGTCTTCGAGTATGAGAAAAATTTTAACTGGTTATGTGGTCAATTTTAATCGGCGTCACCGCCGGTATGGGCATTTATTTCAGAACCGCTACAAGTCGATTGTGTGTCAGGAAGATCGGTATTTAAAAGAATTGGTACGCTATATTCACCTAATTTCCCTGGGTGAACTTCGTTCAGGCAGCCGCAGGCGGGATGTGGTTGAAGCCCGTTGTTCGATATCCTGGATTGCGGTAAGAGAACTGGGCTATTCCGGTGCTGATGTCGCACGATATTTGGGCGTTAGCAACTCCTGCGTGACGCGATTAGTCGCGTCGGGCAAAAAACCTGACGTTGATGATCTTATCAAAAATCTATGAACGTTCTGCACGAACGTCCCTATCGGCCGAACGTCCTCATCGGCAATTATTTGAAGCGACATTCGGAAGTGATTTGAAAAATAGCCTCCCTTTCCTCTGCAAAAGATCGAGGGAGGGGAAGATAGATTCTATTGCGACGGCTTGGCCCTTTTATGTTGCCAGATTCGCCATTTCTCAATAGCTAGGCTTTTTTCTCAGGATAAACTGACCAATTTGTAATTTTTAGGCCCTCAATCCGACTAAAATGCTTTAGGTTGTTTGTAACGAGAGTCAAGTTATGCGCCAATGCACAAGATGCAATGGTCAAATCAAAATCATCCAGGCGGGTGCCGGATTTTTCCAATGACGCCTTAAGCATACCAAAATTTTCAGCGGATTCCTTGCCTGTTGGAATAATTTCAAATGTGTTTTCTAATGTTCTAACCTTGGCAAGATTGCTTGAAAACTTCTCAGATTTGTAAGCACCGTAATATAACTCCATTAAAGTGATGACCGAAATTTTCAAAGGGGCGTCAATGTGATGTTGGAGATTTTTCTTAATCGCTTCTTTGCCTTTCAAATTGTAAATGATCGTGTCGGTATCAAGGAGAAACATTAAAACCCCTTTCTCAATTTTCGCGAGTTCTTACGTCCCGATTTCAGATCCTTTACGATATTCTCTGCTGAACGATCGTCTTCCCAGGAGCCGGATAGTTCCAGTAATACCTGCGCCGGAGTTCTTGCTTCTTGAAATTGGTGTTTCCTCGCCAGATACAGCTTCAATAAAAAGAGAACTTGCTGGCTGATGGATCTATTTTCAGATGCAGCCAATGATTTAAGCTGGGCATATAAATCATCATCCATTCCCTTAATTTGAAGATTTGCCATTAAATCACCTCCTGTTAAAAGTATCATGAAAGGGTATATCTAATTCATGAAAATGTCAAATGTGTTCGAGGGATTTTCTGGAATTCCGATATAAATGCAGCGATTAAAGAAAGTTTCAATGCGCCTGGGGCCAATCTTGACAATATGATTGTCCACCGTGTCTACAAACAAAGGACATAAGGGACATCCTATATGCGTCCTGTCAAGTATAAATTTATAAGTAACAACTGAAAACATACCAAATTAAAAAATACCGGGAGCTTCGTGAAAAAGACCAGGACGTCCGTGCAGAAATTGATCAGTGATTAATATTTCTCTTATTTTATATATAGAGTGTCGATTATGAACTTTACAACACAATTCCTCTAAAGGAGCTTAGCATGTGGGTCGAAACCAATATCGCCTTTTGGAACGTGGAGAATTTATTTGATCGGGAAAACGATCCAAACCGTCCGCCCGAACTTCAATCCGCGCTAGCCAGAGAACTACAAGGATGGACTGCTGCCATCCGCGACCAGAAGATCGCAAATCTGGCGAGCATTATAAACCAAATGTTCAACGGGCAGGGCCCGGACCTGCTGGGGATCTGTGAGGTGGAAAACGAAGCGATCGTTCAACGCCTTGCCGGTCAAATCAACATACCTGGAAGGAACTACGGGGTGGTCGCTCACAACTCGCCGGATGCCAGGGGCATAGACGTCTCGTTTATTTTCGACCAGAACACTCTGCAGGCAGCCAATCCCTCGCATCAGGTGGTGATCAAGCGCACCGCAACCAGGGACCTTTTCTGGTGTACTTTTACGGTTCCGGCCACCAATCGTAATTTTGTAGCGATTGCCAACCACTGGCCAGCAAGGTCTGCCGGCCAGTACGCATCCGAGCCGTTCCGGATGCTGACCGGGGAGACGCTTTCTTTTGTATTGTCCGGGTTATTGGCCAATAATTCTAATCTTCCCATTTTGGCAATGGGCGACTTCAACGACGAGCCATTCAATCGGTCTATGCAAGAGTATCTGCTTGGAACTCGCGACCCGGGACGAGTGACACGTTCTCCTGTGGCCAGACTCTTGAATCTGATGTGGCCCCTGATGCAAGGCGACGATCCCGGCACCTATCTTTACTCCAGCAATTGGAATATGCTAGATCAGTTCCTGGTATCCAAGGAATTTATCAAGAACGCTAGCAAAGTCAAGTTCGTGGATGGCAGTACCGCGTTGTTCAAGCCCCAGCAACTGAAAGGACCTGCTGGAGCGGCCAAGAAATATGGGCGACCATCGAAACCCAGCAGCTTTGATCAGACCGGCTTTTCAGACCACTATCCTGTGGTGATGAAAATCAGGACGAATTCGAACCAATGAATTGTGCATTTAAAACGGACTGGATATACGTGTAGAAAATGTTTTACATATAGTCCATTGGTGGGATTTGACAACTAAGCCAAGATTTTCCATGTATCCGGGATGTTGCTTCATATTTATTGTGCGTCAAGAAGATCAACATTTGTAACCATTGGTACACTTTTTAATTTGTTAGTAATTTTAGCTAATTGCATAAAAGATATTGATTTTCGCAATACCAGTGTAGTAAAAATGTTACATTTAAATTAGAGAATTTGAATGGAATGACAGAAAAATTGAACATATTGCCAGGCATATTGTCTCGCCAGATGAAGTAGAAGATAATGAAATTACCTGATTTTAAAACCGAAGAAGAGGAAATAAAGTTCTGGGAAAAGCATTCAATAAGTAATTATTGGGAGCCAGATTAGATGCGCCCGGGATTTTGCAGCATGTCATGGGCCGGGGTATCGAAAAGAACTTGCCGACAATTTTTAAATTACTGCCTGCGAATAGGCCGGCAATGCTGCGGAAGTTAGAGCCGGATTGAAAACGTCAGGAGAATAATTGTGATCGAAGTTTGGATCGAGCTTGGAATCATTATAGCCGCTTTTGGAGCAGTGGCCTGCTATTTCAGCACCTCCGCTGAGAGAAAACCTGAACCTCCTAACTCGCCGCTGATAATTGCACACCGGGCGGGCGCGGGCCAATGGCCACAGAATTCCCGGACGGCCGTGCTGAACTGCATCGCCAGGGCCGGGGTTAAAGATCACGACCAGCGATACCATGGCATCGAGATCGATATTGTCCTCACAAAGGACGGTCATCCAGTATTATCCCACGATCCATGGGTTCACACGACCCTATGCAGGACGGCATCCGGTGAGCCGATCGGGGATCGCATTCTTATCCGTGATCTAACACTGGCGGAGCTTCAATCCCAATTTATTTGCGGCGGAGTTGCGGATGAGGATTTTTCCCAGGTAGTCCCCAAAGGCGAAAAGATCATGACGCTGGATGAAGTTCTGATTGCCTTAAAAAGCGCACCGGAAATGGCATTGTATCTGGATGTCAAGATTGACGGTGATTTAACGGCCAGCGCCGAAGCCTATGCCAGCGCAATAGGCAAGTGCCTGGAGGTCGCGCGACTGCCCAATCGTCTGTATATCGAGGGACCTTCAGCAGAAAGTCTGAATGCCTACCAATCAGCTATTCAGGCCGAATTTGTGGCCGTGCTGTCTTATCCACCATTTAGCGCCAAGGAAAATTCCGCCCTGACAGCGTTAAAAGCGAGGTGGTTCACCAAGTTGAGATTACGCAGTCCGCTGCGTAAGGCCGAGAAAGCAAGGGCCGGTGCCGTCGCCGGCCCAACGCAGGTCATTACCAAGACCGCTGCCAGACAAGCCTGTGACAACGGGGTGGCGGTGGTATTGTTTACGCCTAACACCAGAGAGGATCTATTTGAATTTTGCACCTGGCCGGTGGATATGTTGATCACCGATTATCCGGACTTGGGGCACTGCCCGTGAATGCCGCTCGTTAATTGAATTGTCTAAGGATGCCCCGTACTTTGTGTTGTACCGATCATTTTTCCAACCAGTTTTCCACGCGAAGGTCTGGTATCCGGGAAAACGCCCGGATATTTGCCGACACCAACGTCAAATCCAGGGGCATTTCTTATCAAATGGGAGAGGATATTCGTATCCAAACCGCCTGGTTGAGGCCGTTGCGGAACAGGCGTACATGTCTTTCGGTCTGCATGGAGTCCTCCTTGATTGTAAGCATATGCCAACAACAAATGCCATCGGCACGGATTTGTCAAACATTTGGCTGTGGCTGCAGCTATCCTTGTGATCTAAATCAATCGCTTTCAGCGGTGGACCTGGAAGAGAGTTTGGATCGTTAAAGCTAAATTAAAATTATCTTGAGCTTGAAGGCGGTTTCTGAAGAATTAGGGGGCCGGCCCAAAGAACCACGGTTTCCGTTATCGGAAATTTGTATCATTTGAAGCGTCATCTTCAAAATTAATTTTTTTTGCATATTCTAAGCCTTTCTGAATTAGGGTTCTGTGGGATCTGTTTTTAACCAGCCTAATTCGAAAGGCTTTTTTATTACCATCTGACCCGGTGAAGACCGTCTATTGACCCCAGAGATCCAGCACCAACTGACGGCTGAGATCCAGGTATCTGTAAAGCATTACAGGATCATCACAGAACACCTCGAGGGTGATGGTTTCATCGTAGCCGGTGGCCTTCAGTGAATCGACCGCATTTTTCCAGTCAATGTTGCCGACCCCCAGGGGCATGTGGTGATCTGCGTTGGAGCGGTTGTCTGAGAAATGAACATGCCGGATGTGTTCTCCCAGCTGTCGGCAAAAATCTTCATGGTTACTGCGGCCGAAGTTGGTATGCCCGAAATCAAGATGCAACTTTAACCCAGGGACTTCCGCCAGCAATATTTTAAACGTGGAGACCCGATCAAAGGGGGCTTTAAAATTTTCGAGTACAGCGGTCAGACCATGGGAAGCGGCCGTCTCAACAATGGGTTTTAAGGCCTGGATGTTAAGCTCGACAAGGGCGTTTTTCATGGCCGGCGGGCTGAAATAGCAGGGATGAATATTCATGATCTTAGACCCCAGCGCGGAAAAGATGCCGGCGCAGCGATCAAACTCCCTGAGACAGGCATCTCGAACTTCCTTGATCGGATACGCCCACGGCAGGCAGGGGTCGGTATGCCCGGTGACGGCCAGGTGGTAGCGATCGAGAATCGGCCGCATTTTTTCGGGATCGATGTTAACGGCATTGGGGCCTTCGATGGTCAGATCCACAAAGTCAAAACGGGCCTTGCCAAACGATATAACCTCATCGTAAACCGGTTTGGCAGGGTGATTCATGACACCAATCTTCAATTGGGTTTCCTCCAAGAATGTTTTAACGTAAAATCTCGTTGAAAAGGCTCGGCCAGGCACCAAGCCACTAAGAATACAGCCTAAATTCAGAACTGCTGATGTGTCGTAAAATCGGATGCAACAAAAATTCCAGAAATCGCGTCAATAAAACTGAATTTATGCGAATCGTTCTGAATTTAATTTTTTATTTCGGTTCTAAAACCAAAATAAAGGGCGTCGATATTACCTTTTTCTAAGTTGATCGGTTCAGGGTTCAAGGTTCAAGGGTTAGGAACGATGGGCATCGTTCACATTGTTGATCAAAATCCGAAACATCTGGAATACCCCATCGAGTGGAACAGATTTATGACCAGATGAAAACACGATTCCTATGATCTGATATCTCTGGTTTTTTCAACTCGGAACGTTGAACCCCTGGCCCAGACCTGGATCAGATGTGAATACTTTTGATCCTACGGGCACAATGGCTTAACGTCACCCAAGCATATTCAAGGCAGTCGCGCCAGAGCAGGCCTGAACCTCTCAACC
>JARFPZ010000268.1 GCA_029288035.1 Desulfosarcina sp. | reverse complement strand
CCCTTGCTCTTTTAATCACCAGCTGATCCCTACATCTAAACAGCCCTTCTGCAAAGCATGTGCATTGTCGAGAGGCTTAATTACACCTTGATGAAGTCTATTGTAACCCGGTTACAGGAATTACGGAATATACTTAATGGTGGAGAAGGTTAAAACAAAAAATGCGATAGTTCGGCGCATTCAGAAGGAACGAGAGCGACTTACTTTCTTAGGCGTCAGAAGCATTGGATTATTTGGTTCAATTGTTCGGGGTGACGAGACACCATTGAGCGACGTCGATACTCTCGTGGAATTTATACCTGAGAAGCACACCTTCGACAATTTTATGGAGGTTGCGTTCCTTCTTGAAAAAATCTTGGGGCGTAAAGTTGAATTGGTTACCCCGGAGGCCCTCAGTCCACACATTGGGCCTCATATTTTAAAGGAGCTAGAGCGTGTCCCTATCGCTGCTTGAATACATCCGCCATATTCTGGACGAGATCGACTACATCCAAACTCAGATCTCGGAAGCGGATTTGGACGCCTTATCAATTTTACTCTTTTCGAATCGGCCAGTCCCCAGGTTTTAGGAGAACCCTTGCAAACGTATCTTTGGTATCCTTGCGCTGTCTCATTCCGGTAACCACCGCATCCGCACCTTCACCCCAGGCCGTTCCATAGCTGAGCAGATCGGAAAATTTTGCGAAGTGCCAGGCGGGATTATATCCCTGATTTCTTAATTTGCGGTATTCATCGAGCATATCGGAAAACTTATACAAGACAAACCAGTTTAGTCGTCTATTTTCAGGGATATCCCCATTTTCTTCATACCACAGCGATATGGCCTGATCTTTTGCGATCTGCTCTGCCTCGGAAACTACGGTGTGATAATCTTCGGGATAAAAGGGCGGTGACAGTGCGATCTTTTTACACTCATTGGTAACGCATTCGGCAAAGGCTGTGATCATGCCGAGAATGTAGGATTTTCGATCGATTGATTTATCGGCGCTTATTGAATTAGACAGACTCATTTTTTTGATCTCCTCCATTTGAATCTTTTAATTAGCCACAGACCCACACGGATTTACCCTGTTAAATAAGATTTGAGTTTAATATTTATTTCTCAAATCTTAGCTTGAAGTGCGGTGCCATCATTAAAATAAAACCGGTATAATCCTCAATTTGACATGATCTGCAAATGAAGATCATTGACCCCAAGCTATTTAACTGGGCAAGCACAGACAATTTTTTGGGGTCTAATTCCCCGCAGCTTGCTGCGGAATATAATAGACATTATTCCTATCGCCCGATACCCCGTCAACCCTGCTGCGGGGAGCCATCATTTGCTGAGCCCCAAAACCTCAATTCGATCTAACCGGCATGAGATTAAGAGCGGTGCCACTGCTAAAAATTAGCAGTGTACCGGCGATAAAATGCCAACTGAGGGGCTCACCCAGGATTAGCACGCCAAAACAGGCAACCAGAGGCACCTCCACGGTCATCACAACACTGACTTTCGCCGCCGGAATGCGAACTAAGGCCTGGTTGATGGAAAGTTGGGCACCAATTGAAAAAACAGCCACCGCGGTAATGCCAAACCATGCGGCAGTGCTTGCGGGCAGAATCGGGAGCTCCTGCATTAATAACGGTCCCAGGCCGGCTAGGGTACCGGTGAGGCAGAGGTAGAAAAACAGGGTGTAGATGTTGTTTTCACGACCCAATTTTCGGACCAAAAGAAGCGTAAGAGCGCACAATAAAGAGGAGCACACCGCAAATAAATGCCCGAGATTGAATGCAACAGAAGCTTCAAACGGCCAAAGAACCAGGCTGGTGCCGATGAAAGCGCTGCCAATAAACGGCCAGGCTATCTTGGCAGTGGGTTCACCGGTCACCCAGGGAGATAAGATCGCCGTGATGGCCGGGTAGAGATAGAACAGTACCATCGCTATTGAGAGCGGAATTTTCTGGAAGGCCGCGACCAACAGCAGGAATGCCGTCGCACCACAGAGGCCTCTGGCGGTCAGGAGGAAACGCTGTCGCCCCCAGAGACTCAAACCGAGTACCTTTACGATAATTGGAACCACCAACAGGCCAAGACCAAACCTTCCGACACTGATTTGCCAAACGCTCAGGTGAGATCCGGCCAATTTGGCGGATACACTCAAAGCGCTGTAGAACAAAGGTGCCAGGCATAGCCAGACAAGCCCGCCCGATGTTGACCGTGGCGTTGTCAAAAGTACCTCTTGTTGCAACAGTTTGGAAGCAATCGGTCTTCCCGGCCGATCATGTGGGGCATCTCAGCGGAAAACAAAAAAATTAAACCTTTGCGTACTTTGCGCCTTTGCGGTGAATAATCTGCTTTCAGCCTCCCAGCCGCAATTCCCAGAACTCGGCAATCAAATCCTGGCCGAAGCTTTTGTGCGGTGATTCCGAAACCTTTTCGAAACCCGTTTTCTCATATAAATGGCGTGCTGCCAGCAAGTTACTTTGGGTCCATAGCTTGATTTTACGATAGCGGTTACGTATTGAAAAGTTGATGCACTCATCAATTAACTGCGTGCCAAGATGCTGGCCCCTGGTCTTGGGCTCGACCAGAAGTAGGCGCAGCTGGGCGACCCGATCTCCGGCGTCTACGATCATGATCGATCCAATCCGATGGCCGGCCTGCTCAGCGATCCAAAGGCATTCCCGCTTGGGATCATGGTTGCGAATGAATTCTACCAGGATTTCTGCGACCAAGGCCTCGAAGGTTTCATCGAAATCATATTCTTCGGCGTAGACGACGCCGTGTCGGTAGATGATCCAGCCGATATCGCCGGGCCGGTGGGGTCGCAGCAGATAGGGTGCCGGTGGCGTAGGCTCGGCATCCAGAATGGTCTCGATGGTCTGCATGGCGTGTAATAGCCGGTGACGATCTTCTTTGGGCAAGTCCCGCAACATCTCTTCAGCGACGATTCTGGATCGTTCGTCCAGTTCCGCATAGGATTTTTTACCCTGGGTCGTGAGCTTCAGAATCCGCTGCCGAGAGTCAGACGTTGACCGGCTTTTGCGAAGGAGGCCCTCTTTTTCGAAAATGCTCAGGATGCGACTGAGATAGCCGGGATCGATGTTGAGTTTGCCGACCAATGCGCTGGCGGTGGTCCGATCCTGTTGGGCCAGTTCATAAAGAACCCGGGCCTGGATTAAGGGGAAGCGCGTCTTTAAAAGCCCCTGGGTGAGAAGTCCGATTTGTTTGGTATAAAACCGGTTGAAACTGCGGAACCGGGCAACAGCCTCCTGAAAATCGTGTGTAGACATCATTGTCCTTCTTGATGGACTGCTGTTTCAATATGGAACCTGAAATACGCAATATAATTGACAATGTCAAGTAATTATATGACATACGCAAATTATTAAGTGCTTATAAAACTTCACCACACAAAGAGCACAGAGAGAAATGAATAGGGGCCCTTTTATATGAAGAGTTGTTGCGATTCGATCTTTTTTAACCGGCAAGTCGTTGACGAGCATCTCAATGTTTTAAAGCGGTTGGTGCTCCAGACCGATTGCTATCAGCTGTTTGCAGGACGGGATCTGTATGATCAGCCAAGCGAAATTCTTAAATTATTGCCCTACAATCATTAATTCGACTTTGTCGAATATAGCGTTTAAAAGAAGGCCGATATGCCAGATATTGCAGTTGAACTCACCAACCATTGTAATTTGAGCTGCAAACACTGTTTCGATAGAAGGCACAACGCCGGTGGATATCTTAACATACATTAGAAACCATCCTGCAAAATGCCAAACAGCATGGCTTTGATTACATTTCGCTGACTGGCGGCGAACCGACCCTTCATCCTGAATTCAAAAAAATTCTGCAAATGATATTTAATGCCGGGTATGAGGTGGGATTTGTTACCAATGGCTGGAATTTTATCGATATTTATAAACGAATGACTTTGATTTATGGCTTGTCTCCAGAGAGCCTGGAAATTAGTGTCGGCGGGGTGTGAAGAATGAAGACGTGATGTTTTTCTTTGACCAATTTAAATTATGCGCTTTACATATTACGTTTAACGTAATACTATTTGCGTATGATCAAATCATTTGCCTGTCGAGATACCGAAAAGTTGTTCAATGACCAACGCGTGCGCCGTTTTCAATCTTTCGCAAGGCAGGCAAGAAAAAGGCTTATGGTTCTGCATGCCGCTCCAAGCCTTGAAGCGTTGATGCTCAATCCGGGTAACAAGTTTCACTCTTTGAAGAGAGATAGAAAGGGACAATACACTATCAGCATTAATAAGCAGTGGCGTGTTTGTTTTGAGTGGCATAATGGTAATGCGTTTAATTCTCAAATTGTGGATTATCACTGAGGAAAAAAGATGAATACGAAAAAACTGCTTGAACCGATCACCCCTGGTGAAATCTTGCGTGAAGATTTCATGGACCAGTTAGGTATCAGTATAAATAAGCTCTCCCGCGATCTCTCTGTTCCTCCTAATAGAATTAGTGAAATCGTCAACGGGAAAAGAGCTATTACCGCTGACACTGCTCTGAGATTACAGCGATACTTTGGTGTCGAAGCTCAGTTTTGGTTGAATCTGCAGACTGAATATGATTTACGAATGATGAAGCGAAAAATTTGGCCTGACATTGAGCGCCGAATTATTCCGATTGAAACAACCGAGACGGTATCTGAGAATAGCCCCACGGCATAACGAAGGCATGAAGATGGACGATTACGGTTTTTAAGAATCAGGTTTAGAAAAAAGGAAACAAAATATGCATCCCCAAAACAAGCTTTGGTTATCAATGCTTTTTGCCGGTTTACTAACAGTGGCAGCTTTTTCCGGGATCGCTGAAGCTTCTGAGTTTTTGGCGGATTTTGTTATAAAAGGAGAAATGATGTCCGATAGCGGGAAGCTCTGGGTCAAAGGGCATAAGGCGCGGCAGGAGATGGGCGCCCAGGCGGAAAAAATAATCATGATTATGGACCTGGACCAGGGTTTTCAATGGACACTCATGCCGGATGTCAAGATGTTCATAAAAACCAAAATACAGTCCAACGGCAAAGGGTTCAGGCCGGAGAATTTCGTGGGGATGCAGCAGGGCCCTATGGAGGCTCAAATAAAGCGGGTAGGGACAGAAACGTTAAAGGGCTATGAGTGCGATAAGTATTCGTTCATATTTAAGAATAAAGAAATGGGCACCATGACCCAATGGTTTGCCATAAAGCTTGGTTATCCAATTAAAATAATTAATACATCGGATATGATGGGTGAGGTTATAACCGAATTACAGAACATCAAAACAGCAAGTGTCCGAGACGATCTTTTCACCGTTCCATCGGATTACAAGGAAATACAACAATCGCAGATACCTCAAATGCCTGTTGAAAATCAGTGATCCAGTGGATTTATGGATTTATCCTCCTGGCGACTTTTTTCGCACTACTCAATTGTTGGCCCAATCAAAGAGGTTGATCGCGTTTCGAAGCAACTCCATACAAATCGATCTGCTTACACAAGAAAGGCTCTTCGTGAGGCGTTTGTCCGTTACATCCTCAAGCAATTAGAGCGCAAGCACCGGCAAGGGTACGAACGGCAACCAGTTACTGCCGATGAGTTTTCAGTTTGGGAAACTGAACAAGTTTGGGGTAACGAATGAAGCGACATACGTTGGTACAAATTCGTACGGCCAGATAAAAAGAGGCCCGTTCTTGTCCTAACACGCGATTCCGTGTTGGAATATCTAAATGAAGTAACTATTGCACCCATTACGAGTACTGTCCGCAATATACCCTCCGAGGTGTTCAAAGCGGGGTTTCACAGACATCGGCGCCTCCTAAATACGCCTCCTGCATCATTTGATTGCACAAAAGATTCTCAGCGGTATCTGATAAAACGATGGATCCGGTCTGCAATACATAACCCCGATCGGCAATGGACAGGGCCATGTTCGCATTTTGCTCCACCATGAATATAGTGGTTCCCTGTTGGTTTACTTTCTGGATGAGTTCAAATTGCTGGTCCACCAGCAGGGGGGACAAACCCATGGAAGGTTCGTCCATCAAAAGAACATCCGGATTGGAAAGCAGGGCGCGGCCCATGGCCAGCATTTGTTGTTCGCCCCCGCTTAAGGTGATGCCGGCCTGATGGGTCCTTTCTTTCAAGCGCGGGAAGAGTTCAAACATTTTTTCCATATCCTTTTTGACCGCCTCCGGGTCCTTGCGCAGATAAGCGCCCAATTCCAGATTTTCGAGCACGGTCATGCGTGGAAAAATACGTCTATTTTCGGGAACGATGGCCACGCCCTTGGAGATAATCTGTTTGGTGGGTTTGCCGTCGATGCGCTCGCCGTTAAGTTTTACCTCGCCTTTCTTGACTTTGCAGACACCCAGGATGGTTTTTAGGGTAGTGGATTTACCGGAAGCGTTGCCCCCCAGCAGGCATACCAGCTCTCCCTTGTGTATTTTAAGGTTGATATCGTAGAGTACCTGGATATTGCCGTAGTAGGTGTCTACATTTTTAAATTCGAGTATTGGTTCTTGATTCATTTATCATCCACCCGGTTCTCGTAATTAAGTTGTTGCCAATATACCCAAGATGAATTTAAAAATATTCAGTAGACCGTTGTGTGTTGTCATTAATAGACCTATTTGCTCGGCACCGTGCCATAATTCTACACTAATAAATCGATAGAATTCCTCAAATCTTCAATCTTCAATCTTCAATCGACAATCTTTTTGTTTCTTCCTCCCTAAATATGCTTCAATCACCTGCTCGCTGCAGGCCACCTCATCGTAGCTGCCTTCTGCGATTTTGACGCCGTGATCCAGAGCAATAACCCGGTCCGAGATGGTGCGCACCACATTGAGTTTGTGTTCGATCACTAGAATCGTATAGCCGAATTTATCCCGCAGTGTTTTGATGAAACCGGTGATTTCGATAGTTTCCTGGGGATTCATTCCGGCCGAAGGTTCATCCAGCAGCAGTAATTTGGCATCGGTTGCCAGGGCCCGGGCGATTTCAAGTCGCCTGCGGTTGGCATAGGACAAGAACATGGCCTCCTGGTCAAAGCGGTAGCCGGTGAGCCGGGCGCCGAAAAGCGCCAGAATTTCTTTGGCTTTCTGCCCGGTTTCGGCTTCTTCGCGGTTGTGTCGCGGCAGGTGCAACAGAACGGATATCGGCCCGGCCGCGGTTCGGCAAAACCGGCCGACCCTGGCGTTGTCCAGAATACTCATTTTATTAAAAAGACGTAGATTCTGAAAGGTGCGGGCAATGCCGGCTTTGACCACTTTGTGAGGCTTTAATCCTGTGATGTTTTTCTCTTCATAATAAATCGAACCGGAACTGGGAGGATAAATACCGGATATGATGTTAAACAGGGTCGTTTTGCCGGCGCCGTTGGGTCCGATGATGCTTAAAATTTCCCTTTCGTGCAAGGCAAAACTAAAGTTGTCGACGGCTTTAAGGCCGCCGAAATCCTGGGTAATATTTTCTAGCTCAAGCAGGGTGCGATTGCTTTTGGTATATGCCGGTTGGCTTTCGGCGGCAATCGTCGCCCCTGTCGTTGCCGATGGTGTGTAGTACAGGTCTGTTGAGGCCCTTAGCCGACCGCTTTTATCTTTATCGGGGCGGGTTTTCTTTTTTGCCAGAAATCCAATCCCACCCATAATGCCCTGGGGCCTGAGGGCCATCAGCAAAATCAATATCAGACCATAGGACATCATGCGGTAGGCGCCGTATTCTCTTAAAAATTCAGGTAGAATTGAAAGCAGGACCGCCCCTGCAATAACACCGGCAATGTTGCCCAGACCTCCCAGGATCACCATGCAATAGACAATCACCAATTGCTGAAAATCAAAATTGTTCGGAAATACCGAGTCCTGAAACGAAGCGAACAATGCGCCGGCAGCGCCGGCGGCAAAAGCGCCGGCGGCAAAGGCCATTAATTTCATTCCGGTCGTATTGACGCCCATGGCCTCCGCTGCCAGTTCATCCTCACGAATGGCCTGCCAGCCCCGGCCGATGCGGGATTGTTTGATCCTGAGAGAGCCTATGGTGGCAATGGCTGCAAAGATCCAGATGAGATAGGCATAGGCAATGGGAGTAACGATTCTGAGTCCGAAAATGTTAATGGGGTCGAAGCTGTAGATACCGTTGACGCCGCCAGTGATATTCACCGGTGTGTCAAGATTTTGCAGTAACAATTTAAAGATTTGGGCGAATGCCAGAGTGACAATGGCCAGGTAGTCTCCTTTTAGCCGAATACTGGTTGAACCCAGGGCGATGCCGACGACCATGGTGAAAACCGCTGCTAGGGGTAAGACCACTAGAAAGGGCAGGTGAATGTCAAACTGGTTGGAAGACAACAGTGCAAAGGCATACCCACCGATGCCGAAAAAAGCCACATAGGCCAGATCCAGCAGACCGGCGAAGCCCGCCACTAGATTCAGCCCAAGGGCCAACATGATCCACAGCCCGGTCATGGTGAAAATCCGCAACCAGTAATTATTTGGCATCAGATGGGGCGCCGTGATCAAAATAATCGCAATGACGCCATAAAATGTCAGGCGATGCGCTCTCTTCCAGGACGTAGCGTCCGAGCTAGCGAAGGCCGTTGTATCTAATTCATGATTCATGATTCTGAATCTAAATTTATTATGAAATTGGACACGGATTTACACGGACAAACACAGATCAATAATTCAGAGACTAAGGTATTTAGAAATTGAATAGCGATTACATTGCATTTATGAAAAACTTTTTCACCACGAAACCACGAAATATAGAAACCACAAAATTAGTGTTCTTTCGTGCTTTCGTGATTAAGTTCTCGTTTCCGCCTTCCGCATTCCCCCTTCCGAATCCCCTATACTTTTTCCGGAATCTTCTCACCCATCAGACCCCAGGGCCGAATAATGAGTACG
>JARFPZ010000195.1 GCA_029288035.1 Desulfosarcina sp. | reverse complement strand
CTTCCAGCCGCGATTTATATGGGCAATCGCGGTTAAAAACCGCTCCCACAATCCAAATACAATTGAAATAAAATCACAAAGTTTCTTTATTGATCAAACTGGCCGTTTTTTTGGCCAGCGGCTCCCGCTCGTGTGAAACTATGCTGCAAAAGTTGGAGCTGGTTCCATCCTGGGCCACTTTAGATTTTGTAGGTTGGGTTGAGCCTATTCCGGGCTTTGTTGGGTTTCGTTACACTCAAGCCAACCTACATTTTGCCGGTGTTATTGCGAAGTGCGAAACCCAACAACGGCCGATTTCGGAACCGAGCCCCAAAAGTTTCTATTTTGATTTGACCGGCCGTTTTTTTGGCCAGCGGATGGACTGAACCTCGAACCCGCACTCTATTCCGGTTTCTTCGCATCAAACGGTTTCATGGCCTCCACATGACCGCCCATCTTCTCATAGTCTTTCAGTTTCATGGTGTACTCCAGTGGACAGATCGTTGCCGGCGTGGGTGTCCAGTAAAAAGATCCTTGCTTGACCCGCTCAACATCCACCATAAAAGTGATTCCACCGCCCGGCAAAACATACCCCGGTGAACCTCCAACGGTCAGGTGGGCTTTTGCTTTATGAACCGCCCGGGTTAATTTTATTGGGTATTTGGTAACCCCTGCCCGTGCACTGCCGCCGGCTCCGGCAGTGTATATAGCCGACACCCTCGAGGGTTCACAGCTGTTTGAAATGGTTTTCAGGGCTGTCCGGGCTGTTTTGCTTAATGGTATTTCGCTGAGCCCTCCGCTTTGTGTTGTTTTGAACATAACACCGTTTTGGCCGGTCGTCTCCGTGATGAGTATGGTCATGGCTGTCCAGGCGATGTTCATGTCTATGGAATCGATGATATCGGCTGGATTTTCGATGGACGTGCCGCCCCAACCGCTGCCATGATCGCCAAAATAACGCCCCGGTGTGCTCTCTTTAAATTTCAAGCGTACGCCCGTGGCTTTCGCACCGGCAAATTGACCGGCCACATGCCGGCTCATCTGACCCGTGATATGGGAATCTAAAATGATGACCTCATCAGCCGCCTCGATAAGCAGCGGTGCAAAAAGGCCCATGGTGGCACTGCCGCACCCCACGCGCATTTTAGTCGCTTTTTCACCGTCAATTATCGGCGGTTGGCCGACTTGAACTGTCAGCCGGCTACCATTTTCGATTCTCAGTTTGACCGGTTTGCGATTGGCAATATCGGTGACGGTGCGGGCAATCACAAATCCATTTTCACCGGTCAGCCGGTTGACACCGCCGATGTGCAGCATTTTTGATCCATATTGTTCGGTTTCGACCATGCCGACTTCCCGTTTACCGACATAAATACGGTCACCCTCTCTGCCGATGGGAATATCCGTATCCACCTTGACGATAATGGAGCTGTAACTTAACGGAACCTCTGTGACCACTGTGACGACATCTATCCCCTGGCGATTTTCCTTCAAAATACAGGGTGCCGGCTTACAATCCGGATAGGTCGTACCGGAACCGATGGCGGTGACCACCGGCTTGCGAATAACCTCTTCAGGATCGGACCCGACCGTTTGTTCCACCTCTTCAAATGTATGCAGCGGTGTAAGCCGAACCAGACGACCCGACTCATTGCGATAGCGCTGACACGCACCGACATGATCGGCATTGATCCAACATTTTATCGGGCAGGCGTCGCATTCGACGGCATCCGCGGGCATGGTTTCATCAGCGGTAATGGCTTCCGCCTCACATACCCGCAGGCATAGCCCACAGTGGGTGCACCAGTGATCATTAATCACCGCCTTTTTCTTAACCAGCTTTACGGCTTCCACCGGGCAGTCCCGCACACAAAATCCGCAGCCGATACACTTTTGAGTGTCTATTTTCATTGTTTCGATAGGTTGTGATCGTTATGCTCGTTTGGATTGCTGAGATTAACGGGCTGATTGAGTTGACTAAGTTGAATGAGGTTATTATGCAGATTGTGTGATTTCAATCAACTATTTAACCAATCAACTTAATCAACCCTATCTTTACACTCCGCTATCCTTTCCGTATTCCAACTTCCCACTTCATAATTCTGCCCTATGCCCCTCGCCCCATGCCCTTTGCCCCATGCCTTTCTCTTCTGTCCTCTGTCTTCCGACCTCTGTCATCCGACATCGGATCTCCGTCACTCAACAGTCGGCTTCCTCACCGGCGGCGGCGTGTTGCGGCTCTTCGATACCACAATTGTTCCGTCCACCAGTACCATGGCAATAGCGGGTATATCGCCGGCTGCGATGGCCGCCAGAGCATCTTCACCCACCGAACCCATAGGAGCGTCCATAATTGCCAGGTCGGCCTCTAGTCCCTTGGCAATGACTCCCCGGGGTAATTTATGGACCCGGGCAGTATTTCCGGTAGCCATGCAAATCGCTTCTTCAGGTTTAATGGATGACAGACTCGATAGGTGAGCAATGACCCTTAAAACGCCTAAAGGCACCACACCGGTGCCGGATGGCGCGTCATTACCGATAATGATGCGCTGAAGGGCATTGTGCTCAACACACAGGTTGGCCGCCTCTACCATTATTTTCGGATTGCCGCAATGTACCATTTCCAGTGCAAAATCAGTGTCGGCAACCAGGCGTTTAACTTCATCCAAAGCGACGGCCGTCGGTCCGCCGTTAATGTGAGACACGATGTCCGGCCCGGTTTGGATGACCATCTCAGCCGTCACTGTGCTGCTACCCGGAATAGACGTACCACCGGTATGCATCATGACAGTCATACCACATTCTTTGGCCCATTGGACCATCGGTGCGGCATCTTCCGGATTTTTGACCGTTCCCAATCCGATTTCTCCGACCGTTCGCACGCCTTCGCGTGCCATTTCTTCAAAGTCCGCTTTGGTCAGCCCTTTTTCGAGGATAACCGACCCACCGACGACCTTGCCGCCGCCCGGTCTGAAGTTGGCAAAGGATTTGGCGGCCACAATCGCCAGGGCTTTGGTGCCGGCCGGATCTTTCGGCCGGCCTGCCAGATGAACCTCACCGGCGGAGATAAAGGTCGTCACCCCGCCGTGGACTTCACTTTCAAGAAATCCGGTCTGTTGTTGCCGGGGGGTATAGTCCCCCAGGACAACGTGGCAGTGCGAATCGAACAGTCCGGGTGTGACCGTCGCGCCGGCGCAATCGATGACGACATCTGCATCCAAAATATTCCGGGCAGCGTCACTACCGACGATCTGGATTTTGCCTTGCCTGACAAAAATGGCGTCTCCTTCCAGAAGTGGATTTGAAATATCACCGCTCACAATAGTTCCGATATTTTTCAGAAGGACATTGGACATTTTTTACCTCCCCTTGGAATGACGAATGTCGATTGACGAATGACGAATTATGGAATTCGCTCTGCTCAACCTTTTAAGTTTCATATAGGATCTTTTCTCAAGTCAGGTAACGCCTGCGGCGCAACCTGACCTACGAGATTTTTGAGATATGGCATCCGACGATGGCTCACGGCAGTTGTGAACGCCGGCTGCCCGGTTATTTTATAACGTCGAATGGTGGTCACCGATTATCTCCGACATTCTCATCATTTCGTAGGTCAGGGTGCGAGCGAAGCGAGTTCCATGACATATCTTAATGTTTCATAAGAGCGCGGCCGCTGGCCAAAAAAAACGGCCAGTCTGATCATAAAAGAAACTTGACGATGTGGTAAAAGTTAAAATTTCTTTGAAGCGTCATTCCGGCGAAGGCCGGAATCCAGTAACTTCAGCAAATTCTGGATACCGGATCCGTCATCCTGGACTTGATCCGGGATCAGCAT
>JARFPZ010000177.1 GCA_029288035.1 Desulfosarcina sp. | reverse complement strand
CCTGTTCATTGCCCACGATCTCAGCGTGGTAAAGCACATCAGCCATCAGGTGGCGGTGATGTATCTGGGCCGGGTGGTGGAAAGCGGCCCCAAAAAGGTGCTGTTTGGCAATCCCCTGCACCCATACACCAGGGCGCTGTTCGACGCCATCCCCGTTCCTGATCCACTTCGCCGGAGACCAAAGCGCTCATTGCGGGGCGATCTGCCCAGTCCCCTGTCCCCGCCGCCGGGCTGCGCCTTCAACCCGCGCTGCCCCCGGGCGGAAGATATCTGTCGGGAAAAGGCGCCCCAAAACCGGGAATTTGAACCGGACCACTATGCGGTCTGTCATATAATTTCCTGACAACACGGAGGTAACAATATGCGCATATTCACGGCTTCTCTGGCCGCAGAGAGCAACACTTTTTCTCCCCTGCCGGTTTCCATACAGGATTTTTATGATTCTTTTTATGCGCCCCCGGGGAAACACCCGGAAACGCCCACATTGTGTTCCGGTCCCATGGTGGCGCTGCGTAAAAGGGCCTGCCAGGATGGGTTCGAGCTGGTGGAAGGCACCGCGGCCTGGGCCGAGCCGGGTGGTGTGGTGAACCGCCAGGCCTATGAGCATTTGCGTGATGAGATTCTGACTCAACTTGATAAAGTCCTACCGGTACAGGGGGTGGTCCTGGGGCTGCACGGGGCCATGGTGGCCCAGGGATATGATGATTGCGAAGGGGATTTATTGCAGCGGGTCAGAGAGCTTGCGGGCGCCGAGGCCCTTATATCCGCCGAGCTGGATCCGCACAGCAACTTGACCAAGCTCATGCTGGAGAATTCCGACCTACTTATCCACTTCAAGGAATTTCCCCACTCGGATTTTTATGAGCAGGCCGAAAGGCTGGTTGACCTGAGCCTCAAGGCCATTAACGGTCAAATAAAGCCGGTGCAGTCCGTGTTCGATTGCCGGATGATCGATGTCTTCCCCACCACCCGCGAGCCCACCCGCAGCTTTGTAGACCGGCTGAAATCTCTTGAGGGCAAAGACAAGGTTCTGTCGATCTCCTTTGTGCACGGATTTTTGGCCGGTGATGTGCCGGAGTTAGGCAGCAAGATACTGGTTGTGACGGATGATGATCAAGTCAAAGGTGAGGCATTGGCTGCCAAGCTGGGCAAGGAAGCCTTCGCCTTGCGGGGTCGCAGCCAGCCTGAGTACCTGACACCGCACCAGGCAATTGAAAAGGCTTTGAACGTATCCGGCAAACCTGTTGTCATTGCGGACGTGTGGGACAACCCCGGCGGCGGCGTGGCGGGTGACTCCACCATCATATTGAGCACTCTTATGGAAATGGGGGTAAAGGATGCCGCCTTAGCCACCATCTGGGACCCCATCGCGGTCAGATTGTGCATGGCCGCCGGCGAGGGTGCCCGCCTTAAGCTGCGATTTGGCGCAAAGGTATGCCCGGAGGCCGGTGATCCCATCGACCGTGACGTATTGGTTAAAAAGGTTCAACGGAATGCCACCCAAAGCTTTGGGGAGAGCGTGGTTCCATTAGGTGACTCGGTCATGGTGGATTGTGATGGGATTGAGGTGATTCTGAACACGGTACGCAGCCAGGCTTTTGGTGTGGATGCCTTCAGCAATCTGGGCGTGGTGCCGGAGCAAAAGAAAATTCTGGTGGTGAAATCAACCAACCATTTTTACGCTGCCTTTCGTCCCATAGCAAAAGAAATCTTTTATGTTAACTCAGGTGATATGTACCCCCACAATGCTGCAAGGACTAAATACCGCAAGCTGCGGCGGGACATTTGGCCGCGGGTTCAAAATCCTTTTAAGGATGATTGATTACCCTTCGGGAACTTGAAAAGAGGCGGAAGGATGCGTCAAAAAGAGCAAGCCTTGAAGGAAAATAACAAATCCCATTATGGGTGGACCATCGTCTTTACAGGCATGGCCGTTGTTTTCTCTTGCCTGGGTCTGGGCCGATTTTCTTTAGGCATGCTACTACCTTCCATGGGTATCTCCTTGAATTTGAATTATTCGCAGATGGGGCTCATCGGCACAGGAAATTTTGTAGGATATATGATTTCGGTTGTCCTGGCCGGTATGATTGCAAGGCGCATTGGTGCACGGTGGACCATTTCCATTGGGCTTGCTCTTGTCGGCGGTTCAATGGCTCGTATCAGCCAGGCGATGGGATTTCTGGAAGTGATGTCCCTTTACGTGGCCACCGGTATTGGGTCAGGCCTGGCAAATGTCCCGATGATGGGCCTGGTTTCCCACTGGTTTCAAAAAAGCACCCGCGGCCGTGCAGCCGGCATTATGCTGTCAGGAAATGGCTTTGCCATTGTGTTTACCGGTCTGCTCATCCCATGGGTTAACGCTAGATTAGGGACTGAAGGCTGGCGTACCGGCTGGTTGACCATTGGTGTCATCTCTCTATTCATTGCGGCCGTGGCAGCCTTTTTTCTCTGCAATGAACCCGGGCAAAAAGGTCTCATGCCTCTGGGTGAAGCAGATAAGTTAAAAACATCGACCAAGCCAGAACCAGAAAAGAGAAAAAGGTCCAACAAATGGACCATGGTGCACCTGGGCTGTATTTATGCGCTTTTCGGGGCTACCTATGTGGTATATGCCACTTTCATTGTTACAACCATGGTGAATGAGCGGAGCTTTGGTGAGAATACGGCAGGCACTTTCTGGGCTGTTGTCGGAGGGCTATCTATTTTCTCCGGCCCACTGTTTGGATGGCTGTCTGACCGCCTGGGGCGAAAAATCGGCATGATGGTGGTTTATGCTTTGTTCACCGTTTCTTATGTTCTGGTAGCCGCCGATCTTCCGAATCCGTTTTTATATGCATCCATTGGCATTTTCGGTTTGGCAGTGTGGAGTATACCGACCATCATGTCAGCCGCCGTCGGAGATTACGCGGGGCCTGTTCGGGCGGTAAAGGCTTTTGGCTTTATTACTTTGTTTTTTGGCGTCGGCCAGATTACCGGACCGGCGGTGGCAGGATTTACGGCAGATATCACCGGAACATTCAGCATGGCTTTCTGGCTCTGTGCCGTATTGACTGCAAGTGCGGTCCTGCTAACGTATTTTCTGCGGCCACCTTCGAGGTTTTAAAATATGATACCCACTTCATTTGCAGTCAATCTGCCTCGATTCAATGCCGGCGACTGGAATCTGTCCCGGGCCCTAGTGGTCAACCAGGCTGCCAACCTGACCTGGTTTATCAGTACCCAGCGCTTTGCTGTTGCCAGCCCTCACCCTCGACGGGGACCCCGGACATCTCGACCTTCTGCGGCCTGAGTTGTGGGTGGCCCTGCCGACGTTCGGTTTTGCCTGGTGGACGCGATCATTGGGTGGCACGGTGGTAGTGGGGATGCTGCTGTTTTGGTTGGCAGGAAAGGTGAGTCCGACGTGGTTTGCTTGGTTGCGATGAAGAAAAAACGATAATTTTACAAAAGATAGTTGCCAAACTGAGGAGAAATTATGGCTAAAAAAATACTCATCGATGTACCTCCAATTCACGATGACGGATTAAAGGTGTTTGAGAAAGATTCGGATATTGAAATTATCCGTTTTGATCGTGGGAATCAATCTTTAGAAGACGAAATCAAGGATGTCGATGCCGTCATGGTTGGGTTAGCCATCTTTGATGAAAAAATTATCAACCTGGCTCCAAATCTTAAAATTCTCGCCAAACACGGCGTCGGCGTCGATAATGTGGATGTTCCCGCAGCAACGAAACGAAAAATTCCGGTGGTGGTCACACCGTATGCCAACTCTACAACAGTGGCGGAATTCGCTGTAGGTTCCATACTGGCCTTGGCAAAGAAGCTTTTCCCGACCAACGCTGTTTTGAAAGACGGTACCTACACCGGATTTAAACAAGTCGCCAGCAACGACTTGTGGGGAAAAACCATTGGCATTATCGGTATCGGCCGCATTGGCGCCGAAGTAACACGAATGTGTCGACTGGCGTTTCATATGAACGTACTGGCTTACGACCCCTTTGTAACCGATGCGTGGGCCGCAGCAGTGGGTGCAAAACGGGTGGAAACGCTTGATGAATTGTTGAAAGCTTCTGATTTCGTGTCTGTTCACTGTCCTTTAACGACCCAAACAATTGACATGATCGGTGAAAAAGAACTCAAAACCATGAAGGATTCTGCCTATCTGGTGAACACCGCCCGAGGCGGTATCGTTAACGAACCAGCGCTTCTGGCCGCATTAGATGCCGGTTGGATTCAGGGCGCTGCACTTGATGTGCTTGAGGTGGAGCCGCCAAGTCAGGACAATGAATTGTTGAACCATGAGAAAGTAATCCTGACGCCCCACACCGCCGCCAACACCGATGAAGCCATGTCTAGAATGGCAGTGATGGCAGCAGAAGAGATTTTGAAGGTACTCGATGGCGATAAACCATTGAATGTAATAAATCCTGAAATATATTGATTAAAACGTCTAATCAGGGAAAAATGTTAAAACGGAAAATAATTAAGAATACCAGGAGCCAATTATGCGATTTGGATTCGCTGGAAAAGAGCTTTAGGTCGATCTATCTAACAGTATTGTTAAAAAAATATAGTAATATCGAAGATTACAAAAGATCTCATTACCCAATGGCCATTACGCGAGTATTAAATGTCAATCCTACTTCAATTTTATGTTCGCCATAAAAATCTGCGACATTCATTTCTCCTACACTATTGATCCGTACAGTTCCTTGCTGTCATCTGTCGGAGCTAAGCCTGATCAGACAAGGAGTGAGGGCTTTATACCATCTGAAGGTCTCGAGTACTATTCTACTGAATGGAAAAAAGAATATGTCAAAGATGGTTACTTTTCATCCCCTGAGAATTTATCGGCTGATTTTGTAAATGAATATGAAGGCAGGGATAACGATTATGAAAAAATCGTGCCTTTTGTATCCTATGATATTGATAAAAACAGTCTCGCAGATTGCACAGGTAATGGTAATATCGTAAAATCCCTCTCCACGAATTGTGAACAAGGATTTGAACTCCAAGACGTGAATTTTAGGTTTGCAGAGAATCTTTCTCAGTGAGGTTTTATGTATCTTTACCATACAGGAGAAATATGGCGTCAATTTCCTCAGTTAGTGCCAGGAATTGTCGAGATTGAGGGCATTAATTCAAATTTGAACTCTGAGTCTAAGCTATCTTCATGGTTTCAATTGGCAATCGATCGTTTAGAGCAAAGCTCTGAATCTCAGTTGCCTGAAATTGCTGCCTGGAGACAAGCATATTCAAAAATGGGATTGAAACCATCAAAGTATCGTTCGGCTGCGGAAGCCCTTCTGCATTTATGATCCTTAGACAAGGGTCACCCCCAGCGACCCGCACCCAGGTTTTCCTCATTATCGCGCCACTCAGGATCAATAACTTCTTCCGTGATCTGAATGGTCTTGTCTTCAGAATTTTTCAAAACGAGCGTCCGCACCGGATCGTGAGTATTGCACTCGGGATAATCTTCCCGATAGTGTCCACCCAGGCTGGTTGTTCTTTGCTTTGCTGCCGTTGCGACAAGTTCGCCGACCAAAAACAGATTTCGAAGCTCGAGGGCATTGATAAGCGCGCCAGGATAGCGCACAAAAAGGGAATGCCGGAATTCTTCCCGAAGTTGACGAATATCGGATTGTAAGGCTGTTAAACTGTGTTCAGAACGAATTGTGAGCGCGTTATTCCAGGCCGAGCGTTGAAGTGCCTGCAAAATAACATCCGGCGGTATGTTTCCGCTTGATGAAGAAATAGTTTGAATTTCGGCCAGTTTTTCACGCGCAACAGACTCAATATCACAACTGACAGGATGGGATTTTGCCCAATTTGCCGCCGAATCTGCCGCTCGTTTACCAAAAACCAGGCAGGATAATAACATATGGCCGCCAATTCTGTCAGCCCCATGCATCCCGGCCGAGGTTTCGCCCGCTGCAAACACGCCGGGGATGGTTGTCATTGCATCCGTATCGACCCGCAATCCACCATTGGAGCATTGATGGGCCATTGTAATTTGAACCGGCGTTGTTCGCAGATCAATACCTCGGGAGCCCAAGAATCGATCCTGCACCTTGAGAACCCCTTCCATTGCAGAGGTGACATCCACAAGGATCCCTCCGTGTTCGGTACCGCGTCCAGCCTGAATTTCTTTGACGATGGCGATGCCGAGATACCGTGACGCTTTGTCACGCGTGCTGAACGGTGCATGGCGCAGGTTTTCTTCAATACACTCTTCGATACTGATGCCGTCCGGAAGATAATCGGCGAGAAACTGGTGGTTTTCCGTATTATACACATGTTCCAAGACTTTTTTATGGCGGACATGAAAGAGATTGCGGGTCGGATAAACGGTGGAAAAGAAGATCTGCATAAATTCCAGATTCATCAACTCGGCTCCGGCACGAAACCCTGCCGCATAGCCGTCGCCGGTTACACAAGGTGGATGAACGTTGTAGCTGAAAAGCTGTGCATTTCCTCCGGTGGCAATAACAATAGCAGGAGACTTGAATAAGACGATTCCTTCCGTTCCCGTCAGCCCGATCGCTCCGACACATTGGCCATCGTCTATCAGGATATCCGTAATCATCGTATTTTCAAAGAGTCGGGCCTTTGAAGACCGAAGCTCTTGCTCAATCGCATGGATAAACGGATAGCCCAAATGATGCGGACCTTCCGCGCCAAATGCAATCCCCCATTGACGTAAGAGAGCTTTAATCTTTGGCGCCTCTTCAACCATCACTGCCGCCAAGTTCCGGTCTGTCAATCCCAGCCCGGCTTGAAGGATTCTATTATGCCAGAGATCCTGCTCCGCGCTTGACGCGGGCATGTCCCTCAAATGCGGCATACCTGTTTCACTAGCCCCGCAAGATGACGCTCCGGAGCCTCTCTGACCGACGAGTCCGAATGTGCCCTTTACTGCCATGCACACTTCAAGATCGTGTTGTGTCTCAAGCAGATTTTTTATCGCGGTGGCGGCAGCCAATCCTCCGCCGACAACGAGTACGTCACATGTAACCGTATCCAACATCAATATCCTTTGCTACAATTGTATTTTGGTGGCTAACATCATCGTTTTGTTCTGTTTAAGTACTTCGTTAGTTTCCAGATTCTAAATCACTCTGTTTCCTTCTTATAACCTGACGTGATCTTTTACCTTTGATCCTATCGTTGTTGTGGATTGGTTGATGCATTACGCAGCGAAGCCCTTCGGCGCTTCAGGGCGCACCGATGATGCTTGAATTGACCGAATTTTGAATTCGTGGTTGATTGCGGATTGCATTTCATGTATCCAAAAACAACCTGAAATATTCTCGGTAAATTTGATAGTTGGATGTTTTTCAATTTCATACAGCTTTAGCTCTGGAAAAGAATCCTTGAAATTTTGGATTTTGAGCATCGCATGTTCAAGCCTTCCGGATGCCGACGTCATTGGCTACCGCTGGTTGCACATACCGTCCTATCATTTTTTTGGAACTAAAACGAAGAAAGTATAAATACGTGAAGGGATTGCTGCTATGAAAGGATAATTGCAAATTTTATCTGTTTTTTCAAATGCAAAATTACAGATTTCTCCTATCTGCACCGCCGACCTAAGTTTTCCACCTGAGATATCAATCAGAAACGTGGATATACAGATTCTATTTTAGGCAGATTGTGTTTTCTAATGCTTTTAGGGTAAAATCCTTTTTTCGTTAATTTACAATTTTTGCAATTTCGTCAAAATGGGCTATCTGTATTTGTGGATGCTAAAATGGAAGACTATATCAAGATAACAGTGTTAGAAAATACAATAGAAGCGCAACTAATAGACTCTATTTTGAGTGAGAAAAACATTCCTCACAGGATTAGATCATTTCATGATACTGCATACGATGGATTGTTTCAGTTTCAAAAAGGGTGGGGAGAATTGTATGCTCCGTTAAAATTAAAAGGTGAAATACTTGAGATTATCGAAATTGTAAGAGAAGAATAATCACCACCCCCCTGCGATTACCAAAAGATATCGGGATGCTCAACCCAATCTACGAATAAGTCGTGGCCGATGTTATTAGAACCAAGCCCAAAAAAACATTGCATCTCGACAATATAATGATTATTATGATCAGCATGATCATTATGATTAAGGGAGTTTAATAATGGGCCAATCAGTATCAGCCGTCGAGGCGCGGCAAAAATTAGGAGAGATCTTGAACAGGGTGTCATTACGGCGTGAAGAGATCATCATTGAACGGGCCGGCAAAAAAATTGCCCGGCTTTCACCCATCGAAAGCGAAAAATCACGGCCCCAAGGAAAGCTGGATTTTCGTAAGGCTGCCGGGCTTGGAAAAGAAATCTGGCAAGATATAGACGTTGATGCATATCTGCGACGGGAACGAGACGAATGGGTTTAGACCTTAAAACCGGTGACATCATTTTCCTTGATACTGCGCCGTTCATATATTTTTTTGAACGGAATCCGCACTATTTTCCAGCTATGGAAATGCTGTTCGATCGCTTATATGAAACGGATGCCCAAGCTATTACCTCTATCATCACATACATCGAATTGACAACCCATCCCGCCCGCCAAGGAAAAAAACAATTGGTTCGCAAGTACCGCGACTATCTATCAAATTCTGAAAACATCAGCATTTTTTCACTTGATATGGACATTGCAGACCATGCCGTTGAATTGCGGGCACACCACCATTTAAAAACACCAGATGCTATCCAACTTGGCACAGCCGTGGCTTGCGGTGCTGACTACATCATAACCAATGACAGGGATTGGCGGAGGATTGAAGAAATAAAGGTTGTAATGGTTGGGGATTTATAGCCTCCACTTCACTCCGTTATCTTCATACCTGACCTTGACAGTTTTGACCGCAATTGACCGGTTGACCGGTTTGACCGTTTGACCGTTGACCGGGACGTTCGTGCAGAACGTGCATAATGATTCAAGAATTATCAGGTTTACGATAATTCAATTTCACCAACCTAAGCTTTTTCAACAATATTCAAACTGCATAATCATTAATGGCGGGAATAAAGATGAAGTGGCTAAAATTGCTGATTTGAGAATTGAGAATGCGTATTGAACATCCTCATCAGCTGATTGCAACTGGTTTGTTTAGATATCTTCCGATGGAAGCGATAGAAATCGCTATGCCATCCTCACTTAGTTCTGCATTTTTAACGCGGAGCTTGGCCGTTTTAAAACCACGCGCTTTCATGGCCAAGAGTTCATTTACGCGTTTTTCAGGCGGATGCATCTCATCGGTTGAAAGGTAAACCGGAATGGGTCGGGCTTCGCCGCCTAACAGCCCATAAACGGGTTTATCAGCAGCCTTGCCCATAATGTCCCAGCAGGCCGGCTCGATCCAAAAATTGCGCCACCCTAAAAATCCGGCCTGTTTCAATAAGCTTTGAATTCTTTCAATATCCGTCGGATCTGCTCCCATCAGGTAACTGCCGAGCAGATCACCTAATCCGGCGCGTTCTTTGCCCATGGCGACGACGGCAGAATAACCTTCAATGCCGTCATCGGTGAGGATTTTTATCAACGTGAAGCGATTATGGGTCTGAGGGTACCCCGGAATCCAGGCCGGCCAGAAGGTTTCTTTTAATGGAACCAAGACATGGTAAAGTTCAATGGCTTTGATTTTCATCTGGTTCGTCCTCCTTGTTTTTAGAAAAAATTAGCGCATAGAAAACAAGGCTGAGAGATCTTCTGAAACGATGAATGGAGAAATCTAACAAAAATAAAGACTCAAAAAAGAATGGATTGGTGATTGACTAATATACCAAAGATATTTGCTTCAATAACAGCGTGAATTTTGATAACATGACAGCCGTATCAGAAAAGGATAAATTGAGCTATATTCCTATATTCATTATTTTTCAAAGATGAAAAGCACGCAAAAAGCATAAAATCTGGTTTTATTTACAGCAGGGAGGTTATGATGGCAAGTTTTCAGGATCGAATAATTCGAGCTGCTAAATTGGATGTTGATTTGTATGAAGAGGTTGAAGCGGATAAAGGTGCCATGGGCCAAGCGATGGGAGTCGTCGTGCTTTCAGGTGTAGCTGCTGGAATAGGAAGCGTAGGCACATCAGGTATAGCAGGAATCTTATTCGGAACAATAGCAGCTCTTGTCGGCTGGTATATCTGGGCCTATGTTACCTACTTTGTAGGCACTAAATTTCTACCGGAACCCCAGACTAAAGCGGATCATGGTGAATTGCTTCGTACAATTGGCTTTTCTAGCTCTCCTGGAATACTTCGAGTTTTAGGCATAATTCCCTTCTTTTATGGGATCATCTTCTTAATTACTGGGATCTGGATGTTGGTTGCAATGATTATCGCTGTGAGACAGGCGCTTGATTATAAGAGTACACTGCGTGCTGTAGGTGTTTGCGTAATAGGATGGCTCATCCAAGGAATAATTTTTTGGTTGTTTTTCTCGATTTTTGGCGGATTAGGAAAATCTGGATAGATCGCAAGTGAAAAGAGACTGTCCATTTGAGGTGATCGGGTTTGTGGAAATCTATGTCCTTTGGAATTATTATAGAAAAATAAGCTATTAATTATTATTATGCGATTTACAAAAAAATTAACATTAAAATGTGCAGTACTGTATCTTTGCTATGATGTTTCGCAATGAACATGAAAGATATTATTTGTCCGGCAAAAGAAAATTGGATGACCAATTTTTTTCAGCTTTGCATCCACTATTTTGCCTTCGAGATATTTTAGATTGTCCCGTCTAATCTAAATGTGTTTTCTGATTGAAAAAGAATAGCCGTTGAATATTTGATTCGTTTCTTTGAATCACCTTGCCGACCCTCCCAATACCGCCGTAACAGCCTTCTTATTGCCATTTATTCCAATTACGCGGTTTCGTGGCAGTATTAGATCATCACCAAGTTTTTAATTTACAAATCAACCCCTTACAGTTAACGTGAAATCTTACTCGTGAAAGGAGGCCTCAATGCCAAGACCCGGCACCCTCACTAAAGCCCGAATTAGCTAACGTTTTATGCAATCATGCTCCTTAGATACTTTACATTGATCTTTCCATCAAAATTTCATATTTAATCCAATCAATATGTACGATCTTACTGTATGGATGATGGTCTCACAGGTGCTGCAAAGTGTTATTGCAAGGCCCCGAGGGCCTGGTTATCACTGGACGAGAATGACAACGACCTGCGTCAATTCCTTTCTTATTTTATCGCTGCTGTTGAGACCATTTTCCCCGATGCCGTCAGTGCGACGATGACCCTGGTTGATGCTCCGACCCTGCCACCGCTATCAACTTTAGTTAGTAGCCTGGCGAATGAACTGGACGCGATCGAGCAGGATTTTATCCTGGTGCTGGATGATTTTCATTATATACGGGAAAAATCGGCACACCATTTTCTCAACCTTCTACTGCGGCACCCGCCCCGGCCTATGCACCTGGT
>JARFPZ010000175.1 GCA_029288035.1 Desulfosarcina sp. | reverse complement strand
TCGCTGGCCATGCGTTGGTTTAACAGCGAACCGCAGAATAACGAATATCGAACCGCAGAATTTCGAAGGGTAGTTTCGCTTTGCTCAGTCTATTTTTAAATTGACAGGATACATTCCTTCGACATTCGCTATTCATGATTCGATATTCGATATTCGCTTTTTTGGCAACTCCACAAGGCCGAATTCCTTTATCCAATTGAATCACATCGTATTTTGGTCGGCGATTGGGCTGAAACCTAATTCTCTGAACGGCTACTCATATTTCCACCATCACCGGATTCAGTGAGCGATAGTCGGCCGTTCCAAGGCCGGCGGCCTCCGCCATGCCGATAAATGGCAGATCGTTGAGCGTTTTTTCGAGTAAGGTCGCTCCAAATGCATCCACAGCCACCTGGTCGGTTCCGACAATCATCGTACTGGTTTGCTTAAGGTCTGACAGACTGCCGCCGGTGGGTCCGTTGGACATCATGGTCGTGGTTCCATCCAAGATGACCAAAGACGGGCTTACCATCATGGCCAGTTCCATGATAATGGTATGGATATCCTGATGAAAAATATTACGGCGACCCCCGAGAAGCCCGTACCAGTTTTTCATGACCATGGATGCACCGCTGCGGTGGTGATCCTTGACCGGTGTGACGCCGATAAGTTTGGTAATTCCTACCAACGGTTCGTAGAGGACCGGCCGGCTCCGGATCAATTTCGCCTGCGGTACGGTCAGGGACTTAAATAACTCAGCGCGTGGCAATATGACGCTGGCGCCGTTACTGCGGGCGGCTTCGGCGATCCCGGTCAGGTTAAAGCAGCTGGCTGGGTCGTTGATGGGATTGTCCGTTACCACAACCGATGCGGCCCCCGCACTATAACAAAGTGTCGTTAGTTCTGCGACGACTGTCGGATGCGTGGTTGCCGACAATATGGCGGGGGAGGCAAAGGCGGCATTGACTTTAAGCAAGACATGATCACCATTTTTTATAAATGCTTCGATTCCGCCGATAGATTTTAAGGCCAGCCGCAAAGCGCCGACCCGGTCCTGTCCACGGACAACACTCATTTTGGTTTCCAGGTCCTCAATGGAAAAATCCGGCAGTCGAAGGTCGGAATGATGATCTCCCGGCCGGTCGGGGCCTTGGGTATCATGAAACCAGAAACCTGCGGCACCGGCAACCGCGATAGAGGCTCCGGCCTTTGCAGAGCGGGCCAAAAATTGGCGCCTGTTCATAGCATTGCCATGTGGGTCAAGATTCACCGCTCGCCTCCTTTATACGGTCATACAATCGAAGGACCAGTTTTTTCGCCTGATCAATGGTTAGCGCTTCCCGTACACCGGCCATATAGGCACCGTAGGAAAAAATGATTTCATACGTATCCAGGATTTCGATCAGCTGCGCATCCTTTATCGGGAGCTGGATCTCCAGCACCTGCCCGCCGAAATTTACCAAAAAATCCCGATAGGCAGTGGCTAATTTTTCAGCATCATCGCCGGTTTGCCGGCGGGAGAAATACGCCATCAGGCCGGTATCATCGATTTCATATTCGGCCGTGTAGACCTTGTCCAAACCTTCATAACCGAAGGCATCCGAAGAGACCAAGGCCATGCTGTCTGCAACAAGGTCTTGTTGCGGGAACAGCTCCATTTCATTGATGGCGACGGTTTCTGTAGGGGTGTTACGGATGAATCTGTCGGCCAGCAGTTTCATGGGTTGGGCGACCCGTTCGGATGCTTCGGATGCAATTATTTCTATATAGTAACTGCCATGAACCAAAAAAAGCGCATTGGAAGTTCGGTATGAATGCAGCGTCATATCCAGCGGAACGCCATCTTCCCGTCGCTGGGCACTGAACACCGAAAACGCATTTTGACCGTTGGCCATGTCGTAAATGAAAACTTCTATCCACAGATCAGCCATCTGTTCATCCTTAAAACGCTGACTGACCAGACGGACAAAACCAGCAGATAAGTATAGTTCCGCCTTGCCATTGATTTTATCGGAGAGATTCTGCGCATCAAAAACCTCGCTGTTCGTGAGGGGCACCAGGCCTTGCGGCAACGGCAGAAATGATTGATCGGAAGACGGAGGGGAAGATTGGTTGATTTTTTCGGCCGTCGACAAAAGGGCATCTTTTTGCAGCACCGCCGGATTATAGCTGTACTGTGCCGTTATCACGCCGGCACCGATAATGATGAGGATGGTTAGTATGGCCAGACTCAAAACTGTTTGCCGATTGCTGATATGGTTTTTTTCCCGAATCATTTGCGTCCTTGGATATGCAGAAAATCTGAAACAGCCAATTGAATTACAAATCAAATGGAATATTCGCTCAGGTTTACCTTTGATATCCCCAAAAAATTGCGGATGTTCCGATCAAGGTTCTATCCGGGTTCTGTGCTACAGGGTGCTATCATAATGGAATGAATAAAACCTGTCAATTGGAAAGGAACCTGGGTCCGGGCAACGTCAAAGTAAATTCTAAACCTTTTGTGTTAAAATATTTTATAAAACAATAAAATTCCAAATTTTCATGATTTCATCAATCAGGAAATTTGCATAAAATCAGACAACTACTAATTTAAATGACGGAACTCTGGAAACCTTGTATAGGGGTTCAAACGGTTTGAATCGAAAACCTTGACCAATCTGGGATCGGTATTATTTTAACATTTGCAGCTGCAAGTAAGCTGCTGGTAAGCTTCATAACAACCTCCTTTTCAGGGTGGCTCTGCGGCCACCCTGAAACATATATGAGCGGGTATTATTTGATACCGAACCCCTTGATGTGGGCTTCGGAATAATTCAGGAATGCGGATACCGGCATAACAGATTGAATAGTCAGCTCTTCACCTGAATCTATGGCAAACTATCAACGACAATCCATCCTTTGCCCCAACTGCCGAAAACTTATCAGCGCGTCCGAGGCCAAATGTCCGTATTGTGGTATAACCAAGCCGGCTTCATTGTTGAAGAATAACGTCTGGACCCGAGGATTTCGGGATCCGAGCAAATTTATCAAGTTGATCATCTCGGTTAATGTGGGCATGTACCTTCTTTC
Source organism: Desulfosarcina sp. (assembly GCA_029288035.1). Taxonomy (GTDB): domain Bacteria; phylum Desulfobacterota; class Desulfobacteria; order Desulfobacterales; family JAFDCJ01; genus JAFDCJ01. The sequence continues at coordinate 6,198 of JARFPZ010000175.1, read as the reverse complement.
CATTCTCTTTGATCCCAGATCTACCGGTTTAGCATTGCATCCGCTCGTCTTTTTGTCACCTTCTGATTCGATTCTCAGCTTGTTGGGCGCCACCGGAACCATTCCCATCGATCAGTATCATCGTTACTGGACCCTTATTTCGGCCTGCTACCTTCACGGCGGGATTTTACACATTTTTTTTAATATGGCAGCCTTTAATCAGTTGGCTACTGTTGCTAACCGTGAGTTTGGGGTTTCTCGGATGTTTGCCATCTACACCCTCAGCGGCATTGTCGGATACTGGATATCCTATCTGGCCGGCGTGCATTTGACCATCGGCGCTTCTGCCTCGGTTTGCGGGCTGGTAGGATCTATTCTCTACTATGGTAAGAGCCGCGGCGGGGTATACGGTAAACAACTATACCGGCAAATCGCCGTCTGGGTGGTGTTTCTCTTTATATTTGGATTGGTGGTGCCGGGGATAAACAATTGGGGTCATGGCGGAGGCATTCTGGCCGGAATTATTTTCGGTTACCTGCTGGGGTATCAGGAGAAAAAGAGAGAAAATTTTTTTCATAGAACCCTGGCCGGCGTCTGTTTGATTGGCACCGTTGTGGTGCTTATCTGGGCTGTATCCACTTCGGCTTATTATCTATTGTTTGGGTAAGCGATAAAAAAGCTTTGTCCAGGACAATGATCGGAAAAAGGGGCTTTGCGGAGTGCCGAATTGAATATTGAAAATTGAAGATTGAAGATTTGTGGATGTCGCTCTCCCACCGGGGCGTAGGTCTTATGCCCTATGGGCCGGAGGCCGAGGCGTAGGCGCTACAACCCCTGCGAGCCGGAGGCTTCGCTCCGCCTTTTTTATGATCTGTTTTTAATAACTGATCCCGCCGGAGGCGGATCTTCAATCTTCAATCGACAATCTTCAATTTTTTTTAAAGTGGTCCCAACCTCGGGGCGAAATTGCTCTGGATGTGCCGTTGGCATAGACAACCTCCAGTCGATGATCAGCCGTAGTTTTACCGATACGAAAAAGCGGTCGCTTGAACTGGCGTTGAAAATTTTGCTCAATTTCATCGGCGTGTTGCGGTGCGGCGGTGCACAGTAAAATGTAATCTTCTCCACCGCCAAGGGCATATTCAAGGGGGTCGAATCCATAGGCGGCGCAAAATGTTTGCAGGGAATCGGAAATCGGTATTTGAGTGGCATAAATTGTGGCGCCCACTGCACTTTGTTCGGTGATATGGCCTAGATCGGAACTCAGTCCGTCGCTGACATCAATGGCCGCCCGGATGCCGGATTGGTCTGCCAGAAAACGACCCTCGCGCAGGTGGGGCTGCGGTAAAACATGCGCCCTATATAGTGCTTGCATTTCGGTGCTATCAACCGGGAGATTGTTTAGAATCAAGTAAAGTCCGGCCTTACTATCACCAAGATAGCCGGTTGAAAATATGATGTCCCCCGGTTCGGCCGCATCACGGCACAGCAGTCGATTTTTTGCAGCCGTCCCGTAAACGACAACGTTGATGATTAAATCAACCTCGGAGCGGGTGGTATCGCCGCCTAAAATGTTGACGTTAAATTTTTCGGCCAGGTGTTTCATGCCGTCATAAACAGCTTTGAGATAATCCAGCGGACACGTTAACGGAATGCCGATGCTGACAAATGCTTCCCGGGCTTGACCTCCCATGGCGGCAATATCGCTTAGATTCACAGCCAGGGATTTATGTCCCAGATCGAATCCGGAAATCGATTTTCGAATGAAATGAATACGTTCAACCAGAAGGTCGGTGGTAATCAGAGATACCTGGTCCGAGGCGACGGTAAAAGCGGCGGCGTCATCTCCAATCGCCCGGATAATGTTGTCCGGACGGATCAAACAGCCCTTGCTGATTTTATCGATGAAACCGAATTCTCCGATTTGTTTTAGCATCATCGGTAATGAGACCTCATATTCATACTTAATTCCGCTTTATAAGACCCATGAGCCGGTCGATGATGATTTCGGCGACTTCCTGCTTTTGCAGCAGCGGCAGTTCGTCAGCCTTTCCGGCTGAATCGATCAGGGTTACACGGTTGGTGTCGACGGAAAATCCGCTATCATCGGAGGAGACGTTGTTGGCCACGATGAGGTCCAGCCGTTTGCGGCTTAATTTGTCGCGTGCATTGGCCACCAGAGATTCGGTTTCGGCGGCAAACCCGATAACCGCTTTCAGACGGTTGTTACCATCTCTATTTTTGGCCACTGCAGATAAAATGTCCTGGGTGCGGACGAGATTCAGGTTCATGGTCCTATCGCTTTTCTTGATTTTGTGGGCGGTGTTTGTCGCCGGGCGGTAATCGGCTACCGCCGCCGCCATGATCAGGGCATCGGCATCGGACACAGCCTCCAGAACAGCGGCGCACATCTTCTCGGCCGATTCCACAGCCACATCTTCCACGCCGTAAACTTTCGCCAAAGATGTCGGGCCGTGAATCAGGACGACATCCGCACCACGGTCACTAGCAGCCTGGGCCAGGGCATAGCCCATTTTGCCGCTACTGTGGTTGCCGATGAATCTCACCGGATCAATGGCTTCCTGAGTGCCGCCGGCGCTTACAACCACGCGGACGTCCGTCATGGGTTGCCGGCGGCTCATGGCCCACCGGGCGGCACGGAACAGTTCCTCCGGCTCGCTCATGCGGCCGGTTCCTGAGGCGCCTGAAGCCAGGTGCCCCTCCGCCGGTCCGACCACACACACCCCTCTTTGGCGCAGGATCTGCAAATTGGCCCGAGTTGCCGGATTATCCCACATAGCGGTTTCCATGGCCGGGGCCACCAGAATTGGATTCCGGCAGGCGAGTGCCGTCGTCGTCAGCATGTTGTCTGCAAAACCATGGGCCAGCTTTGCCAGGGTATTCGCGGTGGCCGGCGCGATGATCATCAGGTCCGCACGTTTTCCGAGCGAGACATGGCCGATTTCGGTTTCCTGCAACAGCGAAAACATTTCGGTAATGACCGGCCGGTGGGTCAGGGCCTGGAAAGTTAAAGGGCGTACGAACTCTGCGGCCGCGTCGGTCAGGATGACATCAACCAGTGCGCCGGCCTTGACGAGTCGACTACACAGCGCCACGGTTTTATAGGCCGATATACCGCCGGTCACGCCGACGACGATATTTTTATCCAGAAGCAATCGCACCGCTTTCATTGGGGCTCACTTTTCTTGATTGAGTTCATAGATCAACCGCAGTCCTTCTAACGTCAACATCTCATCGACGGTCTCTATCACCGCGGTTTCTTTGGCAAGAACATGGGCCAGCCCGCCAGTGGCAACGACCTTGGTATTGGCCCCCAGCTCTTTTTTAATTCGTTTGACCAATCCTTCGATCAACCCTATATACCCAAACATGATGCCGGACTGCATCGCATGGATGGTGTTATGTCCGATCGCTGCGGGAGGGGCTGCGAGCTCGATGCGAGGCAGCTTGGCCGTCCGGGCAAAAAGGGCTTCCGCTGCGATCCCCAGGCCGGGAGCAATGGCGCCGCCGAGATAGTCGCCTTCCCTGGAGACGGCATCAAACGTGGTGGCAGTACCGAAATCGACCACGATGCAGGGACAGCCGTGCAGCTTACCGGCTGCCAGGGCATTGAGAATGCGGTCGGCGCCGGCTTCGGCCGGGTAATCGATCCGGATTTTTACACCTGTTTTGATTCTGTTCGTCACCACCAACGGTTCAATCTGAAAATAGCGCTGATACATGTCGACAAAGGTGGCGGTCAGAGGGGGCACAACACTGGCCAGCGCCACGCCGGAGACGTCCGACCAGCTCAGTTGGTTGTGCTGAAACAGATTGCGCAACAGCATGGCATGTTCGTCCGGTTGTTTGGCTCGGTCCGTCTTTATCCGCCAGTTGGCAATCCATTCAGGGCCGTCACACAGGCCGATCATGGTATTTGTGTTGTTGATATTCGTTGTCAGCAGCATCCTCGACCTCTGCGGAGATTTCCTGGGGTGACTCTTCTCATATGAAACTACATTAAAAGCGAACCGCAGAATATCGCATATCGAACCGCAGAATGTCGAAGGGTGGAATCGCTGCGCTCAGTCATTTTTTTATAAAACAGACAGAATACCTTACTTCGACATTCGATATTCATTATTCGATATTCGACATTCGTCATTCGTCCGCTTTTTTACTCATATCATAGCGGTATTTGACCGCTGCGCCGTAAACGGTGGCATATCCCGGATTTTCCGGAAAGATAAAGGTTGTTTGGTACAGTTTTCCCACAAGTTTCAGCACCCGGCGGATAAACCGGTTATCCGCAACCTTTCCGACAACGACGATATGATGCCGGCAATTGACGGAGCGGGCACATATGGAGGCGATGATTCCCACCGTTTCTCCGACCAGGTTTAAAATTGCAGCGGCCTGGTCTTCAATCCTATTGGATTTTAGATCGGCAAAGTTACTTGCCGTCATATCCGCCCCCAAAAAACTGATCTGCTCATAACCCAGATCCGAAATGGTTAAATTGAGTTTTGATGCATTTCCCCTCAGTGCCAGGGCTTCAATCCGGGCAGGATTATCGATACCGCAGATGAGGGAGGAAAGACCCTTGATGGTTCCACCCCCGACGCCCGAACCGCCCAGGTGTTCGGCGCTGTTATTTGCGAAATGGACAATGGCACTGCCGGTACCCATGCTCACGACGACACATTTGTTGCAATTTGCCAGGGTCGCACCCCCGAAGCCAATGGCATCGATTTCAGCAATGATGTTGACAATATTTTTCATGGACGTCGGCATTCCGGACGCCGACCCCGAGAAAACGATGTGCCGGGTTCGGTATTTTGTGATCAATTCTTCGCAGGCGGTTCTGATACGCTGCCAGGACCGGCTTTCTATGCTAAAAATATCGCTTAAGCCATCAGAATCAACGACGGCAAAATCGGTAAATGAGGCTCCCCGATCAATCCCGATGATTGGCGCGATTGTGTTTTGGGTCATATGGTTATAATCCCTATGGACCGCATTTTGCCAATGAATTTATTGGTGTTTTGACATGGATTCACCGCCCGCTTCGCTCGAGTCGCGGAGATCGCAGAGAGTTTTTTCTTTAGAAAATGTCTGAATAACTATTGCCGCATTCGTCGTTCTCATTGATCGTATCGCGGTTTGCTGCTAGTCAATATAGTCCAAAATATCCGAGAGTTGGTGAATAACGGGGCAATCATCGATTTCCTCCACGCCTAAGGAACCGAATCGATTGATAATCAACGCGTTCATTCCCACCTTGCGGCTGCCAAGACAATCGTCATAATAATTGTCGCCGACATAAAGACACCGGCCGGCTTCCGCGGATGCCTTTTGCAGGGCTAAATTAAAGATCCGGGAGTCCGGCTTGCTGCAGCCTACTTCACAGGAGATGATTGAAGGGTCGAAAAATTCAAACAGTCCGGCACTGCTTAATATATCCCGCGCAGTACAGTCCCAGTTCGATATCACGCCCAGTCCGATGGATCTTCGCTCGAGTTCCAATAGTACTTCCTTTGTACCGTTAAAGGGCAGCCAATAATTATCGAGGTCCTTTTTTATGGCTTCCCAACAGGTGTCCAGTTCGCACAGGTTAAGACACAGTCCCAAATGATAATTCATGATACCGAGGTAAGCAGGCATGAATACTTCCCGCGGCTGTAAGAAAAAACCCGGATACTCTCGCATAAATAACTTGTCCGTCAGATGAAATTCTTTTTCGAGATCCGCCAGCGGGATATCGATGCCGAATTCCTGCAATGCTTGCTGATAGGTGGTTTCCCGCTGCATATAAAGCAAGGTGTAACCGATATCGAACCAAACAAACGATATATTCAAATCCTGCCTCTTTTAAAAAATGACGATTGACTAATGACGATTGACGAATGACGATTGACGAATGATGGAATCGCTTTCCGCCATCGTAGATTTCGGCAGCTATTTGACGGAGACCACCGGACAAGATGCATTTAAGACCACATATTGGGCCGTGGAACCGAAGATGAGCTTACCGACCTTTGATCTTCTGCGGACACCAATAACAATTTCATCGGCCTTGTGCTCATCTGCCAGCTGCACCAGATCTTCTCCGGCTTCCAACCCTCGAACCGACATAATCGGTTTACAGCGGATTTTTTGATCCAGCAAATTGTTTTTTTCGCAATCCAGGTTGTTTTCGGCGTCCTCGAATTCCTTACG
>JARFPZ010000169.1 GCA_029288035.1 Desulfosarcina sp. | reverse complement strand
GCGTATGGCTGTGCCTGTGTCAGCTTTGATTGCATTGCAGGGCCGAATGAAATTATTACCGATAAAATAGATGGATACTTGGTAAAAAATGGAGATATTCATGCGCTTTCAACAAGAATAAATTTATTAATCAATGATATCGAAGAAAGGCGACGGATCGGCAAAGAAGCGATGAAGATTATTCATCGGTTGAATATTGATTCGATAATGGGTCAATGGGATAATATAATAGAGAAGATTTTAAGGACGTCAAATACAATAAATTTTAAAAACCAAGTCACTAAGACACGAAGCCACCCAAAAAATGAAAATGAAGTTTAGACCTTTGTCGAAAAATCGAAATTTATTTTTTCACGACGATGGCCGCAAGTAAAAAAAAGACAATTGCATTTATGCTGCCAAGCCTCGTCGCCGGAGGGGCCGAGAGAGTATTCGTTACCCTGTTAAAAGAATTTGATCGTTCCAGGTTTTTTTTGCATATGATCGTTATAGATCCCAGCGGACCCTTTCTATCAATAGTTCCTGAGGATATCGCTTTTCATGGCCTTGGATATAAAAAAGTGAGTAGGGCGATTCCTAAAATGGTAAATACGATCAGGAAAATTAATCCGGATATAATCATCTCGACCTTAGATCACCTTAATTTGGCCCTATTACTTGTTAAACCGTTTTTGCCTAACAACACACTTCTTTTTCTGCGAGAGTGCAATCTTACATCGAGCAACCTTGAAAATGGATTTAAAAACGTTGCCTTTCGTATGTTAAAAAAAAGGCTGCTTAAGTTTGCCGACAGGATCATATGTCCGGCTAATGCAATCAAGAATGATCTTCAGATAAATTTTGGGATCAGTCCTGATAAAATGATAACAATTTATAATCCTGTTCAGGTTGAAGAGATTAGATCCCATATGCCGCCGCATCATCCAGGCAAACCTAGTTCAGTCTATAACATCGTTGCAGCCGGGACATTGGAATATAGAAAAGGTTTTGATTTACTCATAGACGTGATGTCAATTATTGTTGAAGAGAACCATAAGGTCCATTTAACCCTACTTGGTGATGGTCCGGAGAAAGAAAACCTCAGAAAACAGATTCATTCACTGAACCTTTCTTACCATGTAAGACTTGCGGGTTATCAGATTAATCCGTTTACATACTTCTCAAAAGCCGATCTTTTTGTGCTCTCTTCACGTTATGAGGGCCTGCCAAATGCCATGCTCGAATCCTTGGCTTGCGGTACTCCGGTTGTTGCGTTTAACTGCCCAGGGGGTATTGATGAAATAATCGTCGATGAATTACAAGGCGCTTTGGTTCCTGAAAATGATGTGCACGCATTATCAAAGGCGATTGAAAAACAGATGAGATCTCATAGACATGCAAAGGGTTCTCTCTTACCGGACAAGTTTGATGCAAAGGCTGTTGTACCAGCTTATGAGAAGTTGGCCCTCTCTGAATGAAGCCCCGTCCAAAACGCCATCGTACGATCAACATCGAGTGTAAATCATGGCTGTTGGTAAACTGCAGTCATCCGCTTTTTTATCAACCCATATTACGTTGGTAATTATTCCATCGTTACACTGCGTTAGCAACGGGATGAGTCAAGAGAACTGATATCATGTGCGGTATTGTCGGTTTTAGATCCAGAGATAATTTTCCAATTTTACGGGAGACGCTGCCTGAAGCCTGTGAGCGTCTTGTCCACCGCGGACCGGATGACTCGGGTCTTTTTATTGATGAGCCCACCGGGGTGGGGCTGGCCCACCGGAGATTGTCGATTATCGACCTTTCCAGTGCCGGACATCAACCCATGAAAAGTGATGACGGCAAGGTACTCATATCCTACAACGGTGAAATCTACAATTTCAAAGAAATTGGTAAAACCCTTGAAACATTGGGCCACACGTTTAAGAGCACCACCGATACCGAGGTTGTCCTAAAGGCTTACCTTCAGTGGGGAATGGATAGTCTGGAAAAATTTGTCGGAATGTTTGCGTTTGCCATTTGGGACGGTCGCAGTCAGGTCCTTATTCTAGCAAGGGATCGTCTTGGTATAAAACCGCTTTATTACCATTTCAGTAGAAATCAAAATACCCTGCTGTTTGCCTCTGAGCTAAAGGCACTGATGGCCTTTGGCGGATTTGCCAAAGTGGTCGCGCCTGATTCCATCCCGCTGTTTCTGCATTACCAATATATTCCTGCGCCGGGTACAATTTTTAAAAACACGTATAAACTGCTTCCGGGGCATTTTCTGACATATAATGGTGATGATGTCAAAACAGAAGAATATTGGCGGTTACCCGATCCCCCCATAAACGACACCGGTCCAGAGCTTAATGAGGAGGACTGTCTCCAACGGCTGGATGATTTACTTACGACCGCCGTATCCGATCGGCTGATCAGCGATGTTCCTCTGGGAGCCCTCTTAAGCGGTGGGATTGACTCATCAGTGGTCGTTGCCCTGATGCAAAAGGTTAGCTCAACACCGTCGCGGACATTCAGCATAGGCTTTAAAGAGCAAGGTTATAATGAGGCGCCCTGGGCTGCAAAGGTCGCCCAACATCTGAATACGGAACACACCGAGCTATATGTCAGCGTCAAAGACGCCCTTGATGTCATTCTCCAACTGCCCGATATTTATGATGAACCATTTGCCGATGCCTCAGCGATCCCAACTTACCTGGTGAGCCACCTGACGCGCCAACAAGTGACGGTGGCACTTTCCGGGGACGGGGGAGATGAACAGTTTTGCGGCTATGTCCGATATTGGACGACGAAATCGATGGCAGCGGGTTTTCACCGCCTGCCCTTACCGCTAAAAAAGGCCATTGCAAAAATTTTGGGTTTCATTCCACCATCTTGGGTCGAAAATTGCTATCTACCGTTACATAACTTTTTGCCTCAACGGTTACGAATGGCCAATTTTCCGGATAAATGGCAAAAACTGCTGAAACTGATGGAACAGACCCGGATTTCTGAATTGTACCGAATGACCATCTG
>JARFPZ010000148.1 GCA_029288035.1 Desulfosarcina sp. | reverse complement strand
CTTTAATATTAACAGATTGTTAATCGCGATGATACTCAAATGAAATCTTCACCCTGGCCATAGTATAAAAAATGCCTTTTCCTAGTTTAGCTTTCTATCCGACCGTAACAGAATAACGACACGTAAGCCTTCCTTGAGTTTGCCGAAGAGAGCCTTTCAGACAGGTGTTTGAGGAAATGGATATGCAGAAAGGCGAAGAGACAGCACGCAAAAATTGCGGGTGGGTTGAATCGTTTCACGGGCGGGGTCAAATTCTTTCAATTCGCACGGGGACACCTTTTAACAAAGGAAACCCGCAGATAGGATCGTTGATATCGTCATGGGTGACAAAATTCACGCGCCACTCTTCCCAGCCGTGATAGATTTCAAGGACTCCCTTACGCAGCTCGGATCTGCCGACGATCTTGGCCGGAATTTCAAGTGAGCCGATTTCGGAAACGATGCGCACCACTTCATTGTCTTTTATTCCCAAATCAGCGGCATCTTCCGGGTGAATCTCGACTTCCGCTGTGGGATGCACGGTTCGAAAGCGTGCAATGTTCTGGTGTCTGGAATGATAAAACAGGGATTTCCTTGCGCCGGTGGTGAGAACAAAGGGGAAATCCTTGCTTTTGTGCCGCATGTGATAGGGAGGAATATATTCGGGTATTTCGGAGAGGCCGAATTTTTTCAGGTATGGCGAGGCGAATTCTATTTTACCGGACGGTGTCGGCAATGGCCGGGTCTTATATTTTTTATATCGCAGGGGTTTGTAAACCAGACCTTCAGGATGTTTTCGCAGCGCTTCCAGGCTTATCCCCGAAGGTTCTAGCGTCCATTGCATGACCTCTTCTTCGGTTGCCCAGGGAAAATATTTTTCGCCGAAGCCCAGGCGATGGGTCAGATCGCGCCACAGTTGGTAGTCATCCTTGACACCCTCAATTTCAGCGATTTTTTGCGATAATGTTACCATCTGATGTTTGGGGTGAATGTGAATTTCAGATCTTTCCAGAAAACTGGCCCCGGGAAGAACATAGTGGGCCAGTTGGGCCGTTTTGGTAAGAAAGAGATCGTTAACCACCAGCAGGTCGAGATTCAACAGCGCTTTTTGCACTTTGCGGGTATTGGGGTTGGTGACTGCCGGATTCGCGGCTGAAATAATGAGTCCTTTCAAGGCATAGTCGCTGTTACCCAGCATGGCGTCTATGGCGGTCATGGTGTGACACTCTTTTCGGCGGTCATAGAGGACCGGAAATTTGTCCGCGCCGATCGGTTTTTGATCGAGGAGGGGCAGCTCGTCGTGGAGGGTGAGTTTACGTCGCGCCATCTCCTCCGGCCAGAAAAGACCGCAGCTGATATCCAGCGCCCCGGCCAAGCAGCTTAAAGACGCCAGGGTCCGAACATTGTTGACCCCGTTCTCATAATGCTCCAGCCCGGTGCCCGGAAAGATGCTCATGCGGGGCCTATATTTTACGATCATCTCGGCAATTTCAATCACAACGTCGCGATAGATGCCGCTTTGTTCTTCCACATATTCCGGGGTGAAACGTTCGGCGTAGCGTGCCATTTTTTCAAGCCCGATGGAATGCCGCTCGACCAGCTCGAAATCATAGCTTTTGGTTTCAATCAGATATCGGATCAATCCCCATCCTAATGCTCCGTCGGTCCCCGGGTAGGGTTGGGCGAAAATATCGGCATAACAGGCAATGGGGTTCAACCTCGGATCGATAACAATCAATTTGGCGCCGCGGCGGCGGGCATCTGCGAATTCCCGCATAAAAGGCGGATGACATATCGGGGGATTGGTGCCGAACAATAAAATCAGGTCTGCATCTGAAAACTCCGGAAATGAGTTCCAGAATCCGGTGACGAGGCTATAACCGAGAAAACGGCTGTTGTAGCAGGCAGAATCATTAGAGAAATAATTGGGTGAACCCAGCGCATGCGCGAATCGTCGGATGTATTCCTCCTGCTGGTGAAATCCCATGCCTTCGCCCTTCCAAACCCCGATGGATCGGGCCCCGTGGGATTGCCTGAGTTCATCAATCTTTGCGGCAATTTCATCCAGGGCCTGCTTTCTTGAAATCTCGATGAAGGTACCGTCGGCCTGCTTTTTCAGCGGCTTGGTAATCCGATCGATATGATAAAACTGGTCGATGGCGGCACTTCCCCGGGGACATATTTTGCCTTGATTGACTGGATGCCCTTCAAAAGGGGTGATGTCGGCAATGACACCGTCCTTCAAATGGACATTAATGGCGCAGCGGGTGTCACACATGCGGCACAGGGTTCGAACCACGCCATCCGGCTTAACTGTTTTAACTTCCATAGGGGGCCTTCTCCTGTGCACCGGCAGGATGGGGAATCAATTTTTTATCCATCTGTTTTCGTTTAATCGCTGCCAGGTCATTGATATCACCATAATGAAGAGCGCCCGACATGCAATTTTGCACGCAGCGCGGGTCGCCGTTGCAAAGATTGCATTTAGCGGCGACTTGTCTCTTGCTTTCAAAATGAATATTGCCGAAAGGGCAGGCAGCCACACACATTTTGCAGCCGACGCAGGCGGCTTCGTCCACCACGACGGCATGGGTTTTAGGGTCGCGCATAAGCCCTTTGGTGGGACAGACTTCCAAGCAGAGGGCAGTTTCACACTGCAGGCATGTCATGGTAAAAATGGAGCGCTTTTCAAGGTCGATTTGGACCCATATGTTTGAGTCTTCGCGTTTGAATCCGCCGGCTTCCTGAAATGAGCACACCCGTTCGCAGTTGCGGCAGGCCAGGCACCGATCGAGTTCGACGAAAATGATTTTCACTTATTGATAGCCTCCTTATATGAAACTACAACGGAATGACGAATGTCGATTGACGAATGGTGGAATCGCTTCGCTCAGTCATTATTAAACAGACAGAGTACATTTTATTTAAATTAAAAAGATAGAGCGAAGGGAAACCACAAATCTTCAATCTTCAGTCTTCAATCTTCAATTCCGTCTTGTCCGGGTTGGGATTTAACTCTCTTTTTTCGCAGCAAGCTGCGGGGAATTAAACCCAGGAGAGATTAAAACGAAACACATTTAATAATAGCTTCGTTCCCGCAATTAAAAGCGTTTAGTATATCCTATCTTTCTGGTCAGAAAAAGTTTTTTTTCAGTCCTAATATCGGCAATCTTAATGATTGCTAAACGCCGATAACCAGTAAAGGTGCTCATCCGGTGACAGATCAAACAATCGAAATAAACTTTATTATTTCATGAGTTTATATCTGTCTATTGCGGTCAAAGTCTTCAGTTGCCTTTTTTAGGATGAAAACATTGTTAGGGGGTGCATTGGCCGGCAATCCGCAGCCCGGCATCAGGATGTACCCCCGGGGTGCCTTTATCCCTTTGGTCAGGGCTTCCCGGCAGAGGTTATAGATCTGATCGGGGGTGCCCAAATGAATGATTGCCGGTTCAATATTACCGGCAATGATACATCGCTCGCCGAAGAATTTAATTGCCGTATCGATATCAACTTCATGACCGAAACTGACGATGCCCGGATTACCCATGGGAATTTTGCGCCACAGAGGTAGATTCTTGTTTTGCTCTCCGCAGATATGACAGTAGATGTGTCGAATTCCCGTTTGAAGAATTTCTTCATGCAATTTTTTCTGGTAGGGCAACACAAAGGTTTCAAAAAACCGGGGCGAGAGCATCTGGTTGGAAGCCGTGGGCGCAGCCAGATAAGTCAGTATGTCCTCGGGCGGAAAGGTGGCTGCAAACAGACGTACCACTGCCACACTGTAGGCAGTGGCCAGGCGCAGCAGCCGGTGGGCCAGCTCGGGTTGTTTGATCATCCAGCGCAGCAAAAGCTCGGGGCCGCACAAACTGCGGGCGCCTTCGATGGGCGAGGTAATAAAGGGGAAAACCGGCAGACCATTTTTTTGACAGCGTCGGGCAAAGTCCAAATAAAGGGGCAAGGGCCCGGCGGTGGCAACATCATCCGGCATCGACAATGCTTGGGCCTCGGCTTCAGAATTGGCCGGGTGGCGAGTGGCCGTGGGCGCCATCGAGTATTCGTCGGCTGGCCATTTGAGCGTGCCGCCAAAAGCCCAGGTTACATCCGAGGCGCCGCCCACTGCCATGCGGGGTATGCCGTCTTCACCAAATTGGGCGATGGTTTCGATCTGGGCATCGAAGCTTTTCTGCGGATCGTTATAGGCGGCTGCCACCGGATATCCGGCATTTTGCACCGCAAATGAGGGTGTCGCCCCCCATAGCCATACCAGCGGGCGGTTTTTAATTTTACCCGACAGAAGAGCTCTGAACTTGCTGCCGATCTGTGTGATGTCCATGGCAATGACCTTATTCGCCGTTAGTGCTGGCTAATTAGTCTGCTTACTTCGATGGCCTGGATTAAACGACGAACCGCAGAATATCGAATATCGAACCGCAGAATTACGAAGGATGGTTTCGCTTTGCTCATTCTCTTAATTAAAATAGACAGCATACATACCTTCAACATTCGATATTCGATATTCGACATTCATTATTCGTTATTCGTTTTTTTTGGCTGGTAGCTGGGCTGACACCTTATATCTGAAACCAAATTTTCGGAATAAAAAAGGTATAAAAATTTAAGACTATGTGCATCAAGGTACAGGTGAATTATCATCACCTCAGGTCAAGCCCATTGGGGATAACGGGCATAGTGTTCCATAAACCAGGTCCGTGCCTCGTAGGCTTGCAGCAGGTGTTCCGACGGAACACCATAGGGAATATCTCATCCGGGCGCAAAGATGTAGCCCTTAGTACCGCCGATCGCCAGGCTGATCAGTGCATCTTCGCGCGGTGAGATCAACCCCAGCATCAGGCTGGTGGTCAACTTCAGATTACCACCGAAACCCTTGCCGAATTTATAGGCCATGTCGCGCACATAATTCAAATTCATCTGTTCGTCGATGGCAAACCCGTGGGTGGGTACCTTGCAGACTTCCTCCAGTACTTTGCTGCAGTTGCCGCAAATGAAAAAGCTGGATGTCAATCCGGCGCCGTGGATGATATCGATGGCCGGCCGGCAATTGGGCGTGACGAATTCGGCGAAAATTTGAGGGCGGATTTGAGATGCCACCGGATCTACGATGGCGATGATATCACACCCCATTTCAGCATAAAACCGCGCGGCCTGGGCACCCACCTTGCCGGCGAATGTCAAGACGGCCCGGGCAAACTCTTTGCGTTTCAGCAGGGCGGGAAATATCTGAGGGCCGACCAGATGAGAAGCCAGGGTCAACGGGCCGCACAGCAGCCCCAGCATGGCACAGTCCAAGGCTTCCAGCCGGGGTTTGGCCAAATGGGCGGCTTCAAAGATGACCGGCCAGCGGCCATCTGCTGCCGAGGGAACCTTAAGATCCAACTCTTCAGGAGTTTTCTCTACGCAAAGATGTTGCATGATCGATGGCACATTGTCTTCATAGTATGCCGCCTCGCAACCGATGCTTTCGGCTTCCACCGACAGGTCAAACAGAAGGGGAATTCCGTCAGCGTGATAAAGATCCGCCGCGTTTACTACACCTTTGGCCAGCAACCCGGCGTCCTTGATAAATGTGTCGGCCGGTTGATTGATCAGCGCGGCAGAATGCACCCCGGCATATGGCAGCCAGGGTGGCATTTCGGTCTGTTTGCCCCGAGTGGCTTCGATTAACATCTGTTTGGCCATATTAACTCCTCGTTACTTGATCCTGCTTTGTCATATTTGCTTAAACTTCAGCAATTTTTGATAACAGGCTGATATAGCATAACAACCGAATGACTAAAATGAACTAAGTTGCCTAAAATGCCTAAAGTTAATGAGACGCTCCGCTCAATCTGTTTCTATAAGAAGGGATGCTATCGATTTTAATAGAAAAGACAGAGCGAAGCCTCCCCTCCGGCCTGTAAGCCCGTGATGCCTACGGGCTGGAAGCGGGCTCGTATGGGTTGTATGCCTACGCCTCGGAGAGCGATACAACAAATCTTCAATTTTCATTCTTCATTCTTCAATTCCGGCCTGTCCGGTTTATGGTTAAAATGGAAATTCCACACCCATATCGGCAATTTCGTCTTTCACCTTGCGGTACATGTCGTAATGTTCCTGGATCGGCAGGGCCTTATGAACATCGTAGCACTCATGGTATTCTTTACCCTTGGAGGCTGTCGCCGCCTGATCTTCATAGGTGGCCAACAGCTTCAAAGCGATGTCGTTGGCCTGCTCACGTTTCATACCCATGTTGGCCACGGCATGGCCGACTTCCACGCCCAAACGGGCCTCAAGGGGGGTGGCGCGATTACGGTATTTATTGCGGGTGGAGGCCATCTCCCACAGGTGCCAGCCGCAGACGGTACTGACCAGGGCATGACAGGCTGTCTCTCGGAAGAGCATTTCGGTCATGGGGCCGGCATTGGCAAAACCATTGGAGGTATGCAGCAGTTTGCTGTTGCGTGCCAGGGCCTGGCCCGACATGGCGATCGGCCACAACAATTCCCGGGTGGTGTTGGAACCGTAGTTGAGATGGAAGGGAAAATGCTGGTTGAAGATGGCGCCGTGGATCAAAAGCCCTTTGAGGCTGTAGGCCACCAGTGTGACTGCCACACCTTCCGATCCGCCACACCAGCCGCCGTATATGGGCCCGGTCAGGTTGCCGGTGTAGCAGCCATACTGGGCGTAATGCACCGAGCGGTTGAGCAGGGTGTCGGCGGTTTTAAATTCGGTTAACGATCCCACCAAACGGGCATCGGATGTGCGAACGCCCCAGGCGTTGTCAGAGACGGCGATCTGGCCGGCATCATGCTCGGCCGTGCCCACGGCCACGAAAAAAGTGCCGGGCCGTCCCACCTGTTTGGCCGCCAGGCGCATGTTGTAGATGTGCTGGATACAACCGTTAATTTCGGTGGGGCCGCCGGATTCGATCAGTTGACCGATCGCATTTTCCAGGATCGGAGCGCAGAAACCGTCCAGCAGCGGTTCCTTGAGATAGGCTGCGCACATGGAATGATGCAGGTGCTCGTCGACCGTTATATCCGGGCTGAAGATACAAAACGGCGGTTCGGTGTCTTCGACCTGGCGATGCTTCCACAGCTTGGCATCCTTTCCCTCGCCCACCCAGTATTGGTCTTTGGCAATGTACAACGCTTCCCTGATCTCTTCGTCGCTGACCTGGATGATGCGATGGGAATCGGTGTTGTAAACACCGACTTCCCGGAAAAGGTCCCAGCCGGCCTGCCAGATCCGATCCGCCAGGTCGTCGTCGGCCGGCACCGGCGTAGCGGGATCATACCTTATTTCGTATTCTTTGATCAGTTTTTTCAGGGTTGGGGTAAACAGTTTGGGTAGAAAATCGTCTTCTTCAATATGGCGACCGGTCTTAGACCGTTCCATCATTTCCCATATACGATAGGCCGTGGTCATTTTTTTTCCTCCCCTCAGCGGCGTCTTGCCGGAGCTGGCATTTCCCGGTGTTGACGTTCAGTCGTTAGGCCGGTCCCCAAACGGGCATATGGGAAGCGGCTTTGATTTATTCTTTCGGTTCGATAGTATTTTCGAACAATAGCACAGAATTGACTTAATCCTAAAGTGGTCGGTTCCAAGTTCAGGGTTAATCTTTCAAGGCAGCCATCTTCTGGGAGGCACAATTGGCGTCTTCACAATAGAGATCGGCTCCGATCATATCCGCCCACATCTGGGACGTGGGGGCGCCGCCGATCACCACCTTGTATTTGTCGCGCAAACCTTTATCTTTTAAAAATTCGATGATCTCCTGCTGGCGCGGTATGGTGGTCGTCATCAGGGAGGAAGCGCCGATGAAATCGGCCCCCATTTCTTCGGCGGCTTTGATAAAATCCAGCGAATCCACATCATAACCAAGATCCTTGACTTCGAAACCGTTGGTCTCCAGCATCAGTTTGACAATCGTTTTCCCGATTTCATGAATATCACCTTTGACAACGCCGATAACCACCTTGCCCTTGACGAGTAACCGATCAAGGGTATTCAATTCGGGTTTGACGATATCGACCACGGCGGTCAAGGCTTCGCCGGCCAGCATCACCTCGGGCAGGAATATATCTAAGTTGGCAAACAGATCACCGACACGCTGCATGGTTTGGGTCAGTTTGTCCAAGATTTCCAGCGGATCGGTTCCACCCGCCAACAGTTCGCGGGCCATGGCCTCGCATTCTTCCGTTTCACCATCTTCCACAAGTTTGCTTAACTGGTCCAATGACATGATATTCCTCCTAATACACATTAAGTCTCATAAAATAACCTATTAAAATAATTATATATAAATATATATTACTATAAAAGCGAGCCGTAGAATATCGAATGACGCATTGTGGTCCGCCGGCGGATCGTTTTGTCTTTTTTAATAATTGATCCCGCCGAAGGCGGACCTTAAATCTTCATTTTTCAATCGACAATCTTCAATAGTTTAAGGTGCGTGTTTTTGAAACACCACCTGCTCACCTTCAAGGTGCTGACCTAGGAAGCAGAAAAAGTTGGCATCGTCGCGTTCGGGATAATCGAGGCGGGTAAATATTCGAAAACGGCTTTCTCGACGCTCAATGGTGCCGCGGAAAATGATTTCACCGCACTCGATCAGGTTGCGCATTTCCAGACAATGGGCCATTTCGTGGGGATTGGCAGCGCTTAAACGCATGTTCTGCTTCAAATAGGTCAACGAGTCGATGCCCCGCTGGGCCATGGTTCCGGAACGGTAGGCGATGTTGTAGTCACTCATGACGTTCTGGATGAAGCTCTGGGCCTCCTGCCAGGCATCGCCATGCATCCGGGTCTTCACTTGGCTGCTGAATTCTAGCAAGGTATCGAAATTCCCGCCCGGCGGTACATGGGTCATTTGCTTGGCAAAGGCGACCGCCGATTCTCCTGCCAAATGGCCCATGGTCAGAGCCCCCGGGACCACACTCTGGGGAATGCCACCGGCTTCATCCCCGGCGGCGAACAATCCCGGCAGGGAAGTCTGGCATTTGCCGTCGATGATGGGCCCACCGGCTGCAGCCGCAGAATGTTCGGGTTCCAAAGGCCACAGTTCGATTTTGTGTTTGCGGAAATCGATACCATATTGCTGGTTTAAATGGTGGAAGCAGGAGCCCGAGCCCTCGTTGGCGATGGCCCAGTGCATATAGGTCTGATCCTGCTCGCTGCCCCAGGACATATCGGCATAGATCGGTCCGCGGCCGGCTTTCAATTCACCCATGAAGGTCTTGTCTGTACCGAAGGGCGTGGCCGGCCCTTGCCATTGGCCCATCTCATGGTTGCGGGGCCGAATGACCTCGTCCAGACCATTGACACCGATACCGCAAGGCTGGTAGGAGCCCCCGGGCAGGCCGCCGCCGCGCACCAGATTTTTGGAAGACCAGCGCCCGGGGATGGAAACGAATTCCATGTTTATCAATTCGACGCCGGCCCTGAACATGGCAGCTTTGCCGTCTCCGGTCAAAGCCGGGGGCATGCGCGTGTTGAAGACCAATCCCGAATAGGTTTTATAAAGCCGGTTGGGCCGACCCGCGGCCATAATGACAGCTTTGGCGTGAAAAACGTGCAGTTTTCCGTCCCTGGTACCATAGCCCACCGCCCCGGCAACCTGGCCCTCATGGACCAGCAGGTCGTTGATCATGACGCGATCTGCAACTTTGACCCCGCGTTTACGAACCTGCTCGGTGAGAACCCGCTTGACGTCGCGGCCGTCGAAATGGAGGGTGTTGCGGCAGCTGTGGAGCTGATACTGGAGCCGGAAGTTGCCCGGAAGCGTGGAATCGGCGTATCGCATTTTCATCCCGTACCCTTCCAGATCCAGAATGCGGTCGTAAGCGGTGGCGGCGATGTAGTGGATGATTTCCTTGTTGATCAGACCTTTGGCCAAGCTGCGGACATGATCCTCCACCAAATCGTCCAGACTGACGCCTTCGGTCTTTTGGATGTCGGGAAAGTAGGCCCAGATATGATCGGTTCCGGTGGCGGTGCAGCCGGAACGCTCCGGGTTGGATTTGTCCACCAAAATAACACGGTCATTGAGTTCACCCGCCCGAATGGCAGCCATGCATCCGGCCAATCCGCCGCCGACGACACAAATGTCACAGGTATGTTCGACGATGTTAAATTCCGGCATGTTTTTTCTCCTGTTTTATGTTTCGGTAACGGATCGTGAAAAGGCGGCGGCTTTTTCCAGTGCGCCGGCTTCGTCAGCGCCGGGTTCTCCGTAGTTGGCAGGAGAGGGAACGATGCGCATTTGAAGCGGCAGCCGCAAACGAACGGCGTCCACCGGGCAGTCGATAACGCAGGCCCCGCAATACCAGCATTCATCCGGATAATCGACGGTCGGAATCTCATCCTCCCGGAACCCGAATATGTCCTGAGGGCACATATCATAACAGGTGCCGCAACAATGACAGAGGTCTTGATCAATAATGGGTGGCATGGTTGTATTCCTTCATTTTTAATTAAAAGGCCGCGATCAAGGTTAATACCCCGTACGGCAATGATGGCAATAATGGAGAAAACATCGAAGTCATATTAAATACGAAATCCGAACATCGAAATACGAAACAATTATCAAATCCTAATGTTCAAATTCTTTAAACGGTGAATATAAAAGGGCAACGTCTAATAGCAATAACCGATTAAGCCATTTTATAGCGGTGAGCGGCATGACGGTTTTAGGTTTTTGTCATTAGTATTTTTGTCATTCGAATTTGTTTTGTGTTTCGTGCTTCGTGCTTCAGATTTCGGTTTTAAATAGTCGCGTTATTGTCTACGTCCCCTTCTATGTGTATCATGATGCCTCCCGCTCTGCAGGAGGAATGTTCACTTAAACGGTTATCCGTGTAGTTTATGGATAAAAGTTTCCAGCCGTTGAATACCTTCGGATACTTCCGCTTCGGTGGCGCATACCGACAGTCGCAGATGGCCCTGACCCAGCTTTCCGAATTCGGTGCCCGGCAAGGTCACGACGCCCGCCTCCTCGATCAGGCGAATGGCAAAAGTCATGGCGTCGGAATCGTATCGGCTGAAGTTGGGAAACACGTAAAAGCTACCCCCCGGAGCGACACAGCTGACGCTGGGAAGCGCCTTAATACGCCGGTAGAGGTGGTCCAGTTTGGCGGCAAAATGGTTGCGGATGGGGGCGAGGTCTGCATCGGTGCATGCCAGAGCCGCCTGTGCGGCCGCCTGACTAATCACGGACGGGCACAGGGCCACGCAGTAATGAAGCTTTTTGACCGTATGCATCAAGGCCGGCGGGCCAGCCACAAATCCGATCCTGAGACCCATCATCAGGTGGGATTTGGAAAACCCCCCGAAGGTGAAGGTGCGCTGCGCCATACCCGGCAGCGAGCCGATGCTCAGCGGTTCCCCGTTAAAGGTATAGTCTCTGTAAATTTCATCCACCAGTACCAAAAGGTCGTGGGCTTGGGCGAATTCGGCCAGGGATTTCAGGGTCTGATGAGACCAGACCACCCCCAGGGGATTGTTGGGATTGCAAAACACGATGGCCCGGCTTTTGGCGCTCACGGCGGCGGCCAGCCGCTCGAAATCGGGCACGAAATTACCGGATTCCGCCAAAGGAACCAGGACGGGTTTGGCGCCGCATGCCAGTGTATTCTGATAATAGGTGCCGTAATGGGGACTGGGGATAATTACCTCATCGCCTGGTTTGAAGATAGACCGCATCACGACATAAAGTCCCTGTTGAACGCCGCAAGTGACGATGATTGCGTCCTCGGAATTGGCCTGAAGGGACCAGTCCTGCGCCAGCATGCCACTGATACCCTCCCGCAATTCCTTAAACCCGTAATAGTCGGTATAGCGGGCATAGCCCTCATCCACTTGTTTCCGCATGGCTTTGCGAACCGGTTCCGGCATGACCATGTCGGGATTTCCCGACGCCAGATTGGCCAAGTCATTTCGCCCTTCCATCGCTTTCCAGATAGCCTCCCGTTTGCTCATGGGAATGGCCGCCACATCTGGATTGATCATGGAAGCATTTGCCTGGTGCATTTTTCGTTCCCTGGTGACGTTTATTCGAACATTGAAAACCAGATGGTGCTTATAAAATATTATTAATATTTTTGTCAAGCTATTATTGATATTTTCTTGTTGACATTCTAAATCAGTCGGTTATCATTGGGAAACGATTATGAACAAAGAAGAAGCATACGAAAAATTGCGGGTGCGGATTGTCACCAACGGCGTTGCTCCCGGGGAGATCCTTAAAGAAAAGGATTTGATGGCTCAGCTTGCCATCGGTCGTTCTCCGTTGCGGGAGATCCTTTTCCGCTTGCAGGAGGAAAACCTGATCAAACCCTTGCCCCGGCTGGGTTACATGGTGACCACGTTGGATATTTCCGATGTGCGCGAACTAGTGGAGTTGCGCCGGGAATTGGAGGGCTTTGCCGGGTACCTCGCGGCCCAGCGGATCACCCCTGAACAGTTGGAATATCTGCGCACCATCATCCGTGAGGCCGAAACAGAAACCGTCGAGATGCAAGACGTTTCCAACATCACAGAATATTTCGACACGCGATTCCACAGTCTGCTCTACCAGGCGACCGGAAACCAGAAACTGGTGAAGATCCTGCAGGACCTGCACATTGTCATGCTCAGAATCTGGTTTCACGTGGGATTTGGCGCTATCGGCTTTATCCATCAGGCTCAAAACTTTTATAAGGTGTTCGAAGCCCTGGCACAGAAAGAACCGGAGAATGCCCGCACCGCCATGGAGGACCACGTCGATATTTACGCGGCGCAGATTAAAGAGAAATTCCTGTAAAGGGTATAGGAGCAGAAACCATGCTCAGCGGATACAAATCCCAGTGCGTTCCAACGTATCACTTGCTGACCCCGCAACAGATCCAATCGATCCACACCGCCACCCTTGAATTGCTGGAAACGGTGGGCGTCGATGTTCACCATGACGAGGCCCGGCAAATGCTGGCCGATGCCGGCTGTCGGCTCAAAGCGGACTATCGGGTCCGGATCCCCAACTGGCTCGTGGAAGCTGCCATCCAAAGCGCCCCGTCTCGCATTACCATTTATGACCGATTGGGTAATGTAGCCATGCGCCTTGAAGGCCGACGCGTCCATTACGGTCTGGGTACGGACCTGATCAAGACCTATGACCTTGACAGCGGTGAATTGCGCCAATCCCGGCTCAAAGACGTGGCCGCCGCCGCTCGAATCGGTGATGCCCTGCAACATATTGATTTTATCGGGTCCTACGCCCTTGCCGCTGATTCGCCCACCAACTTGAAGTATTTGGATTCTTTCAAAACCGAACTTGAAAATTCCACCAAACCGATTTTTTACACCGCCGCCGGATTAGAGGATATCACCTATATCAACGCCATGGCGTCCGCAGTCGTTGGCGGTGAAGTGTCGTTGCAGGAGAAACCGATTCATATCCACTATGCCGAGCCGATGAGCCCGCTAATCCACAGTTTCGGTGCCGTACAGAAGCTTTTTTTCTGTGCCGATCACAACATTCCCATCAACTACACGCCGGGAATGATGTCCGGCGCCAGCGCGCCGGTAACCCTGGCCGGCGCCATCACCGTGGGCAATGCCGAGGCTCTCAGCGGCCTGGTGATGCATCAGCTTCGGGCCAAAGGCGCACCCATCATCTCCGGATTCGGCATGTCCACCTTAGACATGCGTACTTCCACTTGTATTTACGGGTGCCCGGAATACCGCCTGGCGCTTTCCGCCTGCGCCGACCTCTACCATTACTACGGCTTGCCCATGTGGGGCACCGCCGGTGTGAGCGATGCCAACTGTCTGGATCAACAGGCCGGGATGGAATGGGCCGTCTCAATCATGATGGATGCCATGCACGGGGCCAATCTGGTCCACGATATCGGCTATCTGGGCCAGGGACTCATCGGTCATCCGGGGGGACTGGTCATGTGTGATGAGATCATTAGCTACGTGAAACGGTTTGTTCGCGGGTTTGACCTGGACGATGCCCATATCGGTCTGGACGTGATCGAAGAAGTGGGCCCCGGTGGGGAGTTTCTCTCAACCGGGCAAACCATGGATATGTATAAAACCGAACACTGGCTGCCGGATC
>JARFPZ010000071.1 GCA_029288035.1 Desulfosarcina sp. | reverse complement strand
AAAGCGGAATGTCATTGGGTAATTGTTCAAAGGTCGCTTTAAGTTGAGCCAGGTAAGCTTCACTGGCCATATCGCTCTGGGGAGTATCCACATGGGTCGTGTCTTGTTGCATGTTCATTTCTCCGTGCTATAATTTAGGTTAAGAGGCTCAGGGTTCAATTTCTTAAAACCTCATAGCTGCATAAGGCAGATTCATAA
Organism: Desulfosarcina sp.; assembly: GCA_029288035.1. GTDB lineage: Bacteria > Desulfobacterota > Desulfobacteria > Desulfobacterales > JAFDCJ01 > JAFDCJ01. Next base: position 10,019 of record JARFPZ010000071.1, on the reverse strand, counting down.
GCCACCGGCATCGATCAGGTATGCACCCATTAAGCATGCCCGCGCGGTAACGGTAGAACCTTTTAAATCCTCACCGTTGTAGCAGCTGACTTAGGAATTGAGTAAGAGTAAGGATGGGAAGTCCATATGTCAACATAGGTTAAAGCTCTTTTTACAGATCCAAACTGGCTCTGTCCCCTTTAAGCTTCCATTATTCTGAACCAGGTTTATGGAGAGGTACAGTGAATTCGAAGAAGAATACAGACGGGTGAAGAGAGCTGTGTATTCACTACATTAAATATTTCAACTCCACCGGTAACGGAACCCCCTTGCCGATGGTGTCTTCTCCATAATTGACACTGGCAAGGGTTTCAATATCTTTTAGGGTTCGGGCATCACCTTCAAACACAACTTCACTAAGTTTTTCCTTCTGAATTTTTCCACCTGCCCACTGAATATCCAGCACACTGCTGGCATCGAAGCGATCATTGCCAATACACATCTCAACTTGTCCACCATAGTACTGAACGATCTTGGCAACCAGCAGGCTGGGGCGTGCGTGAAAACCGAGTTTCTGTGGAATACCCACGACGATCCTTGCCCGTTCGATATTTTCATTGAGAATTTCCCGTGCCAATTCCTGACCGGCGGTCAAGAAGTGACAAGCGTAAAATAGGCCGTAGTTTATGGTCCTGTCCAGCAGCGTCGCGGGATCAACCAAGGAGGATAATCGGTCCTGGATGACCTTATAGGTGTTTTTATAACCGGCTTCGTGCAGGTGGCGTTCGTAAAAGTGAAGCAATCGCCCCACCATCTGAAGGAGATGAAACACCACTGAGAAGAAACCTCTCAACTGCTTTAATTTTCGATTACCGTATAGGAATCCACCATGAATGACATAGGTATCAAAAGAAGACTGAAGATTATGCAAAAGCATCTCATGACGCCGAATCTCGACTTCATTGACTCTATCTGGAACAAGGGCCAGGATACCCTCATAGTCATACGGATCATAGAATTTGAGCTGATCAAAATCTTTGGTGATGTTCAGAAAGTCATTGGCAATTTTAACAATGCTCTTTTTCTGTGAATCCTTGTCTTGATCGTCAATGTCATAGCGCAGAAGATCTGGAGTGGTTATGCTCGGAAAATCATCGGGCACAAACCGCTCTTGTGGGATTGAAATGGCATGCAGTCGGGCTTCCTCCAGGATGACCGGCGACATTTCCATCAAGGTTCTGGTTAAAAAGTTGAGAGTAACTTCCCCTTCTTTTTTAAAGTCGCCATATTCCGGAAGATCGTAGAAAGCGAGACGATTGGCCAGATGCTTTTGAAAAATGGCACCAAGGCTCAGGTGCCGCACGGCTGCCGAAAGTTCACGGTAATAATACCAATCTTTGTTATTTTTGGCACCATGGTAATCCAGAAAATCCTCAAGTTGCGTGGAGGTTGATATCAGCGTTGAATAGAGTTTTTTGGAAAATTCATTTTTGGGATTACTTACCTCGGATACATAAACGCAACATTTCAGATAATCATGTGAAAAAATGCGAACTTTTTTTTCAAAAGAATTTTCGTGATCGGATCGTGAGTTCACAATATGTCAGATATCAACCTAAGTCGTGATTGAGTGGCCGGTTGCGGGTCGCTGGCTGCTGGTAATGGGAAGCCGGCATAGGTCCTTGTACGGTTTCTCTGATAGCATGTTGTGTGGTAAAAATCATATTCTTTGCCATGTTGCTTATGCAACCTTGGAGTAAACGGCCGGAGCAACCCGTAAGCCGAATTTTGTCCCTGATCCGGGTTACCCCAAAACCAGGTAACGATCATTCATCTATGGAAGCCGGTCGCCCGACCTCTCTTGCGACCTACCCGGGAACTCGGGCGGGCCACCCTCAAAAGCTCCTCTATTTGGTCTTGCACCAGGTGGGGTTTGCCAAGCTTCCCCGGTCACCCGAAGAACTGGTGCGCTCTTACCGCACCGTTTCACCCTTACCCGTTTCCAGACCGTATGGTCTGGTATCCGGGCGGTGTACTTTCTGTTGCACTTTCCTTCGCGTCTCCGCGACTTCATGTTATGAAGCACCCTGCCCTACGGTGTTCGGACTTTCCTCCGGACCAACGTGTTGATCCAGCGATCGTTTGTGTTACTCCGACCGTTTGCTATGATCTTCCCAGTAGATTATCCTTTCACAGCTCGGACAATTTTTCAAGCTGTTGCGATGCTGGAGCTCATTGTATAGTTGGGGTGGAATATTAAGATTGCACCCCTGACAGACGGCATCTTTAACTTCCGCTATCGCCACGGAATCCGGTTGTTTTGCTTTTACGCGATAAAATATGTCAAGTATCGTGCTGTCCAGCAGCTCCATGACGGCCTTGCGATCGGACTCCAGTTCAACCAGTTTCTGTTTGCATTGATTGCTATCCTCTTCGATAGAAACCTTTTCCCGGTTTGTTTCATCAACAATTTTTGAATAAGCATCCCGTCGCGCCTTTAAGTTGCTTTCGGCGCTTTCGATTCGTTCCAGGAATTCCAGCATCTCATCTTCTATTTTGGAATTTTTTGACTTTATCTCTTCGATTTCCTTTAATGATGACTGATACTCTTTGTTGGTTTTAACCGATCGCAGTTTTTCCTGACTTTTTTGAATCATGCCAAGGTTCGACTGAACATCGGATTCATACGTGCGGTATTTTTTATTGAGTTCGTTGATTAGGTTCTCATCTTCCTCGACGCTTTGCATAAATTTTCCCAGTCTCTCATCAAGAATTCCGATCCGTAACGGTATTTCTTTTAATATGGATTCAAGCTTTTGGGCTTCAGTATCTATTTTTTGAAGCTTAACCAGCGTGACAATCTGCTCTTCGGTGATGGTTGGCATTGGGTTTCCTGTTTGTTGTCAACTGCCTGCATAGTAAATAGATCCCCGCCAGCTAAAAAAGCTGAAAGAATTTGGTAAAAAGTGGGCCCACCTGGGATCGAACCAGGGACCTACCGGTTATGAGCCGGTGGCTCTGCCAGCTGAGCTATGGGCCCGTCCAACAAATCAGCGACCACCAGCAGAGCTGGGAGCATGAGGATGGCCCCTGGAATGGACCGGACCACCTCTGCTGGTGGTCGCTGATTTTTAAAAGAATTTTTGCTCTCTGTTTTATCGGATTTGTCAGTGTTTATGACGACTTGACTGATTCATCATGGACAGTATCTTTGTCGCATCAGTCGAATTTATTGCTGGTTAATCGGCTGACGTATACCAATTAACCGTAATAAATAAGAAAAAATTCTTTTTTATCTCAATTCATAAGCCGCCGGCATCGATCAGATTTGCACCCATCGAGTATGCCCTCGCGGAAACGGTAGAATCTTTAAATTCTCACAGACATAGCCGGTAGCTTATAAATTGAGTAATCTCCTATCCGTCCATGGTCCATTTGTCAAGTATCGATAAAATTTTTCAGTTTACGACTTCTGGTAGGATGTCTCAACTTTCTCAGCGCTTTGGCTTCAATCTGCCGAATGCGTTCACGGGTTACCGAAAAATCCTGCCCGACTTCTTCAAGGGTGTGATCGGCTTTCTCACCAATACCAAAGCGCATCCGCAGCACTTTTTCCTCGCGGGGTGTCAAGGTTGCCAAAACTTTGCGGGTTTGTTCCGCCAGATTCATGTTAACCGCCGCATCGGAGGGAAGCATAAATTTTTTATCCTCGATAAAATCACCCAAATGACTATCTTCTTCTTCTCCAATCGGTGTTTCCAGCGAAATCGGTTCCCGGGCAATTTTTAGTACCTTCCGAACCTTTTCCAAAGGAATCTCCATTTTTTCGGCGATTTCCTCTGGTGTGGGCTCTCGTCCCGCCTCTTGCACCAGGTATCGCGAGGTACGGATGAGTTTGTTGATGGTTTCAATCATGTGTACCGGAATTCGAATGGTCCTGGCCTGGTCGGCAATCGCTCGGGTGATGGCCTGTCGAATCCACCATGTCGCATAGGTGCTGAACTTATAGCCCCGCCGATATTCGAATTTATCGACGGCTTTCATTAAACCGATATTTCCTTCCTGAATTAAATCCAGAAACTGTAGACCACGGTTGGTATACTTTTTGGCGATACTGACCACCAGCCGCAAATTTGCTTTGGTAAGTTCGCTTTTGGCCAACTTTGCCCTGAATCGCCCTTCCTCAACATTGGCCATGATTCTTTTCAACATTCGGCTGTCGGCCTTTATACTGATTTCTTTTGCTCTGACGTCTTCTATTAATTTTTTTAGTTCATTGTATCGGGTTCCCAACTCACTTTTAGGTAAGTCACAGCGTGAGGCCGCCCATTTTACGAACATGGTTTTGGTTTTCAAATGATTCTTAACGTCTGCCACCGACGCATCGAATTTGTCAACGCTCTCGGCGGTTCTTTTGTTGATCGCGTCGAACCAGCCGATATGTTGCTTGATTTTACTTTCGATACCTTCGATGACACTGGTTTCGAGACGCCAATCCTTTATTAATTCAAAAATCTTATTTGAGCGGCGGGCAATATTTCGTTTTATACGGCGCTTCTCATCGGATTTCATCTCGTCATTAAAAAGCTTTTCCCGATATGCCTTGTTCTCTTCGTGCAAAGCCTTGATTCCGAAAATGGTGTCAAGAAATTTTTCAGTCTGGGCGACCTCATCGGCATAGGTGTCGCCCTCATCGACATCCCTTAACACATATTTAGGGCGTAGCGCCCCATCGGCGATATTGTCTCCCAGGTTTAAGATAGACTCGACCCCCACCGTGCTATCCAAAAGGGCTCGTAGGACTTCCTGCTCGCCGGCTTCTATTTTTTTTGCAATGACCACTTCCCCTTCCCTACTTAAGAGGGTGACGAGGCCCATCTCACGAAGATACATTTTAACCGGATCGGTGACGGTTCCAAAGTCTGCGGCGGCACTGCTGCTAGTTTCTTTCTTCTCCTTCGCTTTTTTTAATTTTACGACTTTCTTTTGATGCTTTTCATCAACAACCTCAATATTGTTGGCATAAAACAGCATCAGCGTCTCATCAATTTGCTCGACAGACAGCATATCTTTGGGCAGCATCTCGTTTATTTCATCATAGGTTAGATAGCCCTGTTTTTTTCCTTTGGCCACCAGCGCCTTGATTGCCTTAAGCGTTATGTTTTTGTCTTCTTTCCGATGGTAGGTACCTTTTTGCGCCACCGTCTTTCTAACATTCTTTTTGACGATTCTCTTTTTTCCAGCACCTTTTTTAGGGGATGCTTTCACTTGAGTATTCTTACTGCTTTGCTTTTTTTCAGCAGCTTTTCTGACCATAGAACCATGCCTCCCAAACACCTCAGTTTATTAACCGCAAGCGGAACCAAAATCCTTCGCAGTCTGGGAAAATATAATAGCCTGAAACCTTTATACTTCATTCAATAAGGCCATTTTTTGCTTCTCACTGTTTTCGGCCATTTTTTGCTTTTTAGATAACAATTTTAACAACAGTTTGTGATCATTGCGCTTTTCAGCATCCTTGATCTGACTCTCCAGCAACCCACCATCTCGGAGTTTCCGCCCACTTTCAACAAATTTCCCAATAAGCCGGAGACATCCTTTCCGATTCCAGGACTCATTCCCCATCGCTAAAGAAGCAATTAACGCATGCGTTGGTCCGTCATCAATTCCAGACATCAACTCTGAAACCTGGTCGGCGCTGGTCGGGTTAAAGTCTAAAATAGATTCTCCAATTCCTTTTAGGGTATTATCACTGAATAATTTCAGTACGTTATATTTTCTTATATCAGGTAAAATATCAGGAAATTGAATCATCATCGCTATGATCTGCCGTTCGACGCGGTTGCCGGCTAATATGCCCGCTGGTCCTTTATCCGCCGCCAAAACCGTGTTTTTCTCGTCACGCGTTTGTAGACCGGATCGAAGTGTATTAGTGGGAAGGCCGGGATATCCGATCTTGGAACTTTTAGTTGAAATAGATCTTATCCTTTCCAGAATAGTGGATTCAGCAATGCCGATTTTTTCAGATAATTGTTTGACGTACAATGCCTGAGCAACACGATCATTGATGGCCGCCAGAGATTGTTGTAATTCTGAAATAATATGTATCTTCCCCTCGGTGGAAAGGCCGTGTTTATCAACAGCACGGTTCATGAGAAATGTTATGATCCCCGGCGAATTGGACGCAGCTTCCATGAAGGCCTCCGGTCCGTGTTCAAATACAAATGAATCCGGGTCATGACCAGCCGGTAACACTAGAATATGAGTATCCGCTTTATCTTCGCTGAAGACATCCTGTCTGCGAAAATCAATATGCTCCCGCCAAAAAGTGCTGATACAACGTTGGGCAGAACGGATACCGGCTTCGTCGGAATCATATACCAAAACCATGCGTCCGGCATAGCGGGTCAACAGCCGGACATGGTCTGATGTTAAGGCAGTTCCGAGGGTCGCTACGCAATTTTCGATACCATGCTGATACAGCGCCAAAAGATCCAAATATCCTTCGACAATATATACGGTGCCGGTGGATCGACATTTATCTTTGGCCTGTTGAATGCCGTACAGGGAACGACCCTTGTTATACACCGGAGTTTCCGGAGAATTAAGATATTTCGGTAAGGAATCGTCCAGCACACGGCCGCCGAAACCGATCACCTGCATATTGGTGTCTATGATCGGAAACACAATCCGATTCCGGAAGCGATCGTAGTAGCCGCTCTTATTTTTCCTGGGGAGGATGAGGCCGGATTTTTCGATCACAGCGGGAGAAATTTGCTGGTTAGTAAGATATTTCAGGAGACGGTCCCAGCTATCAGATGCATAACCGAGTTTGAAGTCATCAATGGTTTTTTGCGATACCCCCCTGCGCTCAAGATATGATCTCGCCGCTTGCCCTGCTTTGCCGCGGCACAAGGCCTGATAAAAAAAGTCCATGGCCCGCCGGTTTATATCGAGCAGGCTCTCCCTCTCACCGATCTTCTTTTTTTGATCCGGCGAAAGCCGTTTGATCGGGAGATCGATACCATAACGTTTGGCAAGTCGTCGGGCAGTTTCCGGAAATGAGAGTCCTTCCTGTTTCATAAGGAAACTGAAAACATTCCCCCCGCTGCCGCATCCAAAACAATAGAAAATCTGCTTATCCGGACTTACCGTAAAAGATGGCGTCTTTTCAGTATGAAACGGACAAAGACCGCTGAAGTTTTTACCTGTTTTTTTCAGAAGCACTGCCTCTGAAACGATATCCACGATATCAGCCGCATTCTTGATTTCTGAAATCTTATCTTCAGGAATAAAACCTGCCAATAACAGTAACCTCCAATGCTATGAAACAGGTAAGAGTAAAAAATTAGTGGTAGGGTCTTTGAGTCAACATTTTGTCATCTAAAATGCCAAAATTGAAGTATCCGAATTTACGTCCATTTTCTGATAATTTCCCCAGTAAATGCAATCTGCGCCCAGGACACATTCAAGCCAAGTTTAACAGGGAAACCTAATTCTCAACACTAAATTTGTCAAGACTTTTTTTCCTGCCTAACGATAACGCTTCTTTAAAATCCAATGATCCACTGTATAAGGCTTTCCCCGTTATGACCCCTATGACGCCAATTTCCTCCAGGGGTAGAAGATTTTGAATATCCCGGATGTTGGAGACCCCGCCGGAGGCAACAACGGGAATATTAATGGCTTCTGCGAGTCGTCGAGTCTCTGATATGTTCGGCCCCGTTTGCATTCCATCCCGGTAAATATCGGTAAAGTTAATCGCCGCAACGCCACAATTTTCAAATTGTTTGGCCAGATCAAGGGCTTTGATATGGGTGGTTTTGGTCCACCCTTCGATGGCAACACGTCCCTCACGGGCATCAATGCCAACGATGATTTGACCGGGAAATAACCGCGAACTCTGCTCCACCAATTGCGGATTGTTTATCGCCTCAGTTCCAATAATGACCCGATTTACACCCATATCAAGAAACATCCTGATAGTTTGTTCAGTGCGAATACCCCCGCCGAGTTGAATCGGGATATTGACGGTTTTAAGTATGTTTCGAATAGCAGCAACATTTCGCGGACTTTTTTCAAAAGCACCGTCCAGATCAATTACGTGAATTAAATCAGCGCCTGCCATGGCCCATTTTTGAGCCATGGCAACCGGATCATTGGAGAACACGGTTTCATCTTCCATACGTCCCTGAAGGAGTCTTACACACTTTCCATCTTTGATATCAACTGCGGGTATAATATTCACAAAACCCCCTTGGACGATAGAACCCCGGTAACCCGCTCGTCAAAGGCTGAAGCTTGATCCAGAGCCCGGCCAAATGCCTTGAAGATCGATTCAGTCACATGATGTTCATTTTCTCCGTATGAAACATTAATATGTAAATTCATGCCGGCTCGGTTCACCAGTGCCCTAAAGAATTCCTTGGACAAAGAAGGGCTTAACACAGTATCTGATGGCGCCGGCTCCGATGCGTTATATACCAAAAAAGGGCGATTTGACAAATCGACGGTGACGGCGGCGAGCGCATCGTCCATGGGTGTAACGGCATGCCCGTAACGCCGTATGCCTTTGCGTTCGCCGAGCGCTTTGGTAACTGCCTGTCCAAGTACCAGCCCGACATCTTCCACAGTATGATGGAAATCGACGTCGAGGTCTCCTTTGGCATGCAAGAAAAGATCAAAGAAACCGTGAACGGTAAACAATGTCAACATGTGATCAAAAAAAGGAATACCGCTGGAAATCTCCGCTTGTCCCCGTCCATCCACCGTCAAGGAAACTCGCACATGGGTTTCTTTTGTTTCTCGCTCAATCTCAGCTATTCTTTTCATGTTGTGCATCTGTAGTCCTTCTGCAAAGTTTGAATAACATAGCCATACCAGTTTATCTGATCCCATCGGTCGAAATATTTGTAACAGAAATGTCGGAACTGGCCGGTCTTTCCAGGGTCATCAAAAAGATAAATCATATTCAGCAATAATCAATGCTATTTCATAAAGTTCTGAAATTTGGGGAAATATGCCTTCAGGATATGCCGGCATAATAAGTGGGTGGTCCACCAAAGCAGACCACCCGCGAAAGGAGGTCAGAATGAAGCACTATCACGTACTTACTCTGAGACGACTCAGCTTGAATGAGCCATCGTTCGTAATGAGCCAAAGCGGTGTAAAATGGTTACAACTTATCTGGAAATAATTTAGTCGTCCGAGCTGATTGAACTTTTATATCCTATCAGATTCATAAACTATAGGATATTATTCGATGAACCCGAAGCATCGCCTCCGGTCTTTGCGGGTTGTCTGATGAGTGGAGATGAGGGGGATCGAACCCCTGACCTCGGCGTTGCGAACGCCGCGCTCTCCCATCTGAGCTACATCCCCACATATCACTAGGTTGGACGGTTCAGGGTTCAACGTTCAGGGTTAAAAAAGCCATACAGCGCCTATCAAAGGGATTGTGTCTTTATCTGGTTATAAACCCGTCTCACTCAATGGGGTTAGAGGATTATGCCGGATTTTGATTAATATTATGAGTAGTATCCATCCGTTTTAACCTTTGAACCCTGAACCCCGAACCTGGAACCGTTCCGTTGAGATATCTAAATAGATTAATTTATCAAATCAACAATACAAGGTCAATTGAAAAACGTATTGAATATTCTACTGGAAATTTCAGATTTCGGTTTTATGTTGAATGTTGAAAAATTATGCAGCAAAGCCATCAGGAGAAGCTCGATGAAATATACCATTTCCTTAAGAGATACCTACAAGAAGTACACTTTAGATCAGGATAAAATACTGCCACCGGAAGAAACGGTAAAACGTTTCAAGACGAAGCTAAAAAAAGTTGATCTAGATATTCTAAAAAATACGATTCGCATCGACAATGGTCGCTTGAACATCCCGATTTATTTCAGCACCTGCGGTAAGGATGCCGCAGCGGTCATTGGAACCAAAAAACAGATGGGCAAAGGCGGAACCCCCTCGCAGGCGGAAGCCAGCGCCGTGATGGAACTGGCGGAACGGTTCAGCTTTTTTAG
>JARFPZ010000035.1 GCA_029288035.1 Desulfosarcina sp. | reverse complement strand
GACAAACTCGATATGCTCAGAGAAGAGATGCTCGGCGACGGCCAGCCACAGGAATTTTCCGGTATCCCACCGGGTTCGACGCGTAACGCAGAGAACCTTTCATCCGGATCTCAAGGCGAAACCTCATTGGATTCACCACCCATCGCGGCAAGGAAATCCGGGATTGAAACTGAAGGAGCATTTGGGTCGAATCGGCCGGCTGAGGCCTGGAAACAAATTTCAAAGGTTATTTCAAATAAAAATCCATCTCTGGCCGTCAATCTGGCAAAGTGCAAACTAAAGAAAATAGAGGATCATCAACTGGAAGTCGAAGTGCCAGGTAATGGAATTACAATGAAGATGATCCAGCGAGAAAAAAACATGGCGGCGTTGCGGCAGGTCTGTGCGGATGTGTTGGGCAGTCAGAAAGATATTCGATTAACGCCCGGGACAGGACCGGATGAGAGTTATCAAAAAAAAAAGTCCCATGACAATGAACTCAAAAAAAAAGCGCTCAGCCATCCATTGGTGGCGGATGCCGTTGAGATCTTCGATGGTAAGCTAGTTGATGTGAAAATAATTTAGGCCTCTATCTCATTTTTTTGACAACATGTTGTAAAGTAATCAAGGTTTCAGCATATTACAGATACAATTGATTGAAGATTGTCGATTGAAGATTGAATATTTAAGGTCCGCCTTGGCGGGATCAATTTAAAAAAAAAGATCCTAAAAAAGGCAGAGCGAAGCGACATCAACAAATCTTCAATTTTCAATTTTCAATATTAAATTTGCGGCCCCTTAGCGGATTTTAACATAACAGCAAACAATATACCTTAACCCTAAACATTTATTATGGAGGTTCATCTATGAAGGGTATGGGAAATATGATGAAGCAGGCCCAGAAGCTTCAATCAAAAATGTTGAAAATGCAGGAAGAACTGGCTGAAAAGACGGTTGAATCCAGTTCCGGCGGTGGTATGGTTCAAGTTGTCGCCAACGGCCGGCAGCAAGTCGTATCGATTCATATCGAAAAAGAGGTCGTCGACCCGGATGATATCGAAATGCTTCAAGATCTTGTTCTGGCGGCGGTCAACGATTCTTTGGCAAAGGCCCAAGAAATGGTCAGCGGCGAAATGAGCAAGTTGACCGGCGGGCTGAATATACCGGGATTAACGTGATCCGCGTTGCGGGTTGCGGGCTACGGGTTGCGGGTTTCAGTAGAACGACTGTAGTCAAATAAGCCTGCTGTGACGCAACAAAATTATATAATTCTGCACTTTAGGCGTTTATTCATGGGTTATTATCCAGCTTCGATTCAGAATTTGATAAAAAATATAGCCAAATTACCGGGCATCGGTGAAAAAACAGCCGAGCGTCTGGCCATGCACCTCCTGCGGGCACCTCGACATGAAGCCGAGCAATTGGCACAAAGCATTCTAGATATCAAAGAAAAAGTCAGATTTTGTACCCGGTGTTTCGCTTTAAGTGACGGTGATTTATGCAACCTGTGCAGCGACCCGGCTAGAGATCCGTCGCTTCTATGCGTGGTCGAACAACCGGCGGATATGGTGGCCGTTGAAAAATCCGGTGCTTTTCAGGGAATGTATCACATTCTCTCGGGCGTGCTGTCACCCATGAACGGCGTTGGTCCCGAAAACATTCGGATCCGAGAGCTGATGGCCAGGGTTCAGAAAGATCAGGTTAAAGAGGTTGTGCTGGCAACGAGCACCACCGTTGAGGGCGAGGCCACTGCTTCATATGTCGCTCAGCTCCTGGAAAATCAGCGGATCAAAGTAACCCGGATTGCCTCGGGGGTTCCTATGGGGGGGGATCTTAAGTATGTGGACCAGGTTACGCTGAAAAAAGCCATGGATACCCGTCATGCCCTCTGATTGCATCGGACCACAAGCGCTGTTTGAATGTCGCCGGTGCGGTGATTGCTGCATAGGATTTGGCGGCACCTATCTCGCCGATGAAGATATCGAAGCCATCTCCCGTTATATCGGCCTTCATCCTGAAAAACTGATTGCCCGCTATTGCAGCCGTTCCGGCTCAAAGTTGGTATTGGCACAAGGGTTGGATGGTCATTGCATTTTTTGGGATAAACTGTGCACGATTCATCCGGTCAAGCCGCGGATGTGCCGGAAATGGCCTTTCATTGAGAGTATTTTGGTGGATGCTGATAACTGGCTGATCATGGCCGATTCCTGTCCCGGAATTCAGACCGATGTCCCCATCGACGCAGTCCAAAAATATGTAAAAAAGATCCTGGGAGAAGACAACTGAAACCGCAGAATGTCGAGATCAAAACCAAAGCGGGACTGGTCCGTGAATTGGCCGAGATGAAGCTGCTGATCGAGCAGGCAGAGTCGGGGCAGCGGCATGCTGAAAAGGCCCTTCGTGAAATCCAGCCGCAGCTTCAGCAGGCCCAGAAGATGGAAACCCTGGGAACACTGGTGGCCGGCGTGGCCCATGAAATCAACAATCCGATTAACCTGATAATGTACAACATCCCTCTTCTGAAAAAAATATGGGTTGATTTCCTACCGCTCCTGATGGAAAGAAGGCAAAGAGAGCCGGAACGAAAATTTGGCGGCTTTGACTATGACTTCTTGGCGGATAATCTGAGTCAACTCGTCGTCGACATTGAGATGGCTGCCCAGCGTATCGCCAAAACCGTCTCCGATCTGAAAAATTATTCACGGCAGTCCAATGTCGCCGAAAAGGTGCCGCTGCAAGTCAACAGCGCCGTGAAAAACGCCTTGCGACTGGCCCAAACCACCCTGCGGTCATCGGACGTGAAAATTAAGCTCAACCTGGCGGATGATCTTCCCGACATTGAAGGCAATCTTCAAAGCATCGAACAGATCATCTTAAATATTACCATCAACGCCGTCCATGCTGTTGATCACAACCGGGGCGAGATCGAAATTACAACGGGTTTGAGAAATAAAGACGGAATGATCTATATCCGCATCACCGATAATGGCCGGGGCATCTCTCCGGAAATCTCTGATAAAATTTTTTTACCGTTTGTAACGGACAAACAATCCGAAGGTGGCACCGGTCTCGGGCTTTCCGTTACCTATTCTCTGGTTAAGGCCCATGATGGTAAAATTGACTTTGAGACCAGCCGGGATCGGGGAACTTCATTTAATGTTTACTTGCCGACACTGTTAAAAAACCGGGCTGCCAAAATTCTGGTGGTGGATGATGATGATGCCATTCGTGAGCTTCTCATCGAGGCACTTACCATGGATCAGAAGTATCTGGTGAAAGAGGCGTCCAATGGCACTGAAGCATTGATTAAGCTGGGGACTTATCGCCCGGATCTTCTCATCCTGGATATATTCATGCCGGAAATGGATGGGCTGGAGGTGTGCCGTAGTATTTGCAGTGAACCTGCGTTGTCGGATTTAAAGGTTATCATTACCACCGGACATCCGGATCACTCCAAACTTGATGAAGTCGTTAAACTGGGTTTTACCAATATTCTGTCGAAGCCCTTTGATTTGCTTCATTTGGTTAGGGATATTGAAACGATCCTAGGCCAGTGATTCAGCGGGCAGACGATTAATCCTTTTATTTGGACAAAAAATCTGCGCCTGTAATCGACCAAGATGCTGGATACTGGATGCTTGATACTGGATAAACGAGGTATTCTGTCGATTTTATATATAAAAATAGAGCGACTCGCTTCTCCCCTGCATCCAGATATTTGGCTTTGGATGGAATTTTAGTGCTGATCCAGGATCGAGAATCCAGTAACCAGCATCCAGTATCCAATATCGCGTGGCATCGCAGACTGGCTATGTTTCTCATCGACTTATCGGTTTGTAGCAAAGCGTTGCTAAATCTTCCCTTTAATGTATATATCCCGTTTCGGATAGGGAATCTCAATTCCCTGCTCATCAAACGCTGTTTTAACCCGGTCGGTGATAGTTGAAATCGTGCGCATGCGTTTGCGGGCGTCATCGATCCATCCCCTCAGTTGCAGGTCGACCGAAGAATCCCCAAAATTTCTCACCACTACAACCGGTGGTGGCTCTTTTGCCACCCATTCGGCCGAATCTGCCACGTTAAGAATGATATCTTTGGCCGTTTGCATATCGGCATCATAGGCGATCCCGATATTGATGCGTAACCGTATTTTTTCCGTAATGGTGGTGTAATTGATGATGTCGCGCACCATGATTTCATTATTGGGGATGATGATGACGATGTTATCCGTGGTCTTAATTTTGGTGGCCCGCAATCCGATATCGATCACATCTCCCCAGGTTGCGGTCCCCGCCGGTGCACTCCAGACTTCGATGCGATCCCCGACTTCAAAAGGCCGATCGATGATGAGCAATATGCCGGCGATTAGATTGGACAAGGTGTCCTTAGCCGTAAAACCGATCGCTACCCCCGCCACACCGGCACCGGCAATAAACGGGACAACATTAAGGCCCAGAAGGTCCAGGGAAATGATAACGGCGGTGGCCAATATAATGAAGCCGGAAAATCTGGCCAAAAGCTCGAAGACAATATCATCGATTTTACTTTCAGTATTCTTCAGAAGCAAAACTAGCCTTGAGGAATTCCCGGTTCAGGCGTGCAATGTTGACGATTGAGATTTCCTTTGGACATGTATTTTCACACTCGCGATGGTTGGAACAATTGCCGAATCCGCAGCCATCCATCGCTCTGACCATGCTGACGGCACGTTTTGCTGCTTCGGGCTTGCCTTGGGGCAGCAAGGCTAATTGAGAAATCTTTGCACTGACAAATAACATTGCCGATGCGCTGGGGCAGGCAGCAACACAGGCTCCGCACCCGATACAGGCAGCGGCATCCATTGCCTTGTCAGCTATTTCCTGGGCTATCGGCAGGGCGTTTGCGTCCGGCGAACCCCCGGTATTGACGGATATATATCCGCCGGCCTGGATGACCTTATCCAGGGCACTGCGGTCAACAACCAGATCCTTAACTAGCTTGAATGCTCTGGCTCTAAACGGTTCAACGACAATCGTATCGCCGTCTGAAAATTTTCTCATGTGAAGCTGGCAAAGCGTCGTTGCTTTTTCCGGCCCGTGTGCCCGCCCGTTTACTACCGTGCCGCACGTACCGCAGATTCCTTCCCGACAATCGTTGTCAAAGGCGATGGGGTCCTTGCCGTCAAGCGTCAGCCGCTCGTTGACGGTATCCAACAGCTCTATGAATGACATATGTACGGATACATCCTTTACCGGTATGTTTTCAAATCTCCCCTTGCTTTCGTGTCCCTGCTGGCGCCAAACTTTGAGTGTGATATTGATTGTTTTGGGTAATTTTTTCACTTATAACTCCTCTGCGACAATTCGACATTCTCGAAGATCAAGGGCTCCTTGTGAAAAGCCGGTCTTTTATCTTGGCCCTGATATTCCCAGATGGATACATGACAGAAATTTTCATCATCACGCTTGGCTTCACCATCTTCGGTTTGAAATTCCGTTCGGAAATGACTACCGCAGGATTCGTCCCGTTTCAGCGCGTCAAAGACCATGGTTTCTGCAAATTCCAAGCTGTCGGCCAGACGGCCAGCTTTCTCAAGACTCTTGTTATAATCCCTCTCGGTTCCAGGGACAATGACATTTTCCCAGAACTCGGCCCGTAAATTCTGTATCGATTGTAAGGCCTTTTCCAGACCTTCGGCATTTCTGGACATGCCGCAATATTCCCACATGATTTTTCCCAGTTCACGGGAAATATTATCTACCGTGCGCTTGCCTTGGATGGACATCAGCTTATCAATTTTCATCCGATCTTTTTTAACCGCTTCATCGAACGCGGCATGGTCCGTTGTAACCGGATCAAGAGCAGTTCCGGCGAAGTATCCGCCAATGGTGTAAGGAATAATGAAGTAACCGTCGGCAAGGCCCTGCATCAAAGCACTGGCGCCCAGCCTGTTGGCGCCGTGATCTGAGAAATTTGCTTCTCCAAGAACGAACAGCCCCTGAATATTGCTCATTAAATTATAATCCACCCACAATCCTCCCATCGTGTAGTGCGAAGCTGGAAATATCATCATCGGCACCTCATAGGGGGTTTCATCACTGATGCGCTCATACATCTCAAAAAGGTTGCCATATTTTTTTGCAATGACATCTCTACCATCACGCGCGATGGCATCTGAGAAATCGAGATAGACTGCACATCGCGTCAAGCCGACGCCGCGACCGGCATCACATTGATCCTTGGCGTTGCGAGAAGCGACATCCCGGGGGACGAGATTGCCGAAACTAGGATACTTTTCTTCTAAATAGTAAAATCGATCCGACTCCGGAATATCCTGGGGTTCGCGGATGTCTCCGGTATGGCGAGGCACCCATACGCGGCCGTCATTTCTGAGACTTTCACTCATCAGGGTCAGTTTGGACTGGTGGTCTCCTGTGTGAGGAATACAAGTCGGGTGGATTTGGGTAAAACACGGATTGGCGAATAGGGCACCTCTTTTATAGGCGCGAAAACAGGCTCCTACGTTGGAAGATTCGGCGTTGGTAGACAGGTAATATATGTTACCGTAACCGCCCGAAGTTATTATAACGGCATCAGCAGCGTAAGACTCAATCTCACCGCTGATTAAATTGCGGACCACAATCCCCCGGGCTTGATCGTTTACGATGACAATATCAAGCATTTCGCGGCGTGGAAACATCTCAACATTTCCGGCGGCTACCTGGCGCATCAAAGCGCCGTAAGCACCAAGCAGCAGCTGTTGTCCCGTCTGTCCTCTGGCATAAAAAGTCCGGGACACCTGAGCGCCGCCAAACGAACGATTATCCAACAATCCACCGTAATCTCTAGCGAAGGGAATTCCTTGGGCGACACAGTGATCGATGATGTTGTTGCTCAGCTGGGCCAGGCGATAGACATTGGCCTCGCGGGATCGAAAATCTCCCCCCTTTATCGTGTCATAGAAAAGCCGCCAAATACTGTCGCCATCATTTTGGTAATTCTTAGCGGCGTTGATTCCCCCTTGAGCGGCGATGCTGTGTGCGCGTCGTGGGGAATCTTGAATGCAGAATGTTTTTACATGGTATCCAAGCTCAGCGAGGCTGGCCGAGGCGGATCCGCCCGCCAGTCCCGTGCCAATGACGATGATTTCAAATTTACGCTTGTTGGCCGGATTAACCAGCTTAAGGTCGAAACGGTGGCGATCCCATTTTTCTTCGAGGGGGCCGCCAGGTATGTTGGCATTTAATTGCATCGGTTGTCCTCTCTAAACACTTAGGGCTATATAGATTGGAAGAAAGCCAAATCCGACTGCGACCACAACCCCGATCGCGATACTGAGTACCATGAGCGCCGGCATATATTTTGGATGGTTGCCGCCGAGAGTCTGAAATGCGCTCCAAAATCCATGTCGTACATGTAAGGCCACGATAATCATTACCGAAATGTAGATAATAACGTACAGCGGGTTTGCAAAGGCCGAGGAGACAATTTGGAAAATGGTTCGGTCGGTTTTATCGACAAAACTGAAATTAATCAAATGAAAGATGACGAATCCTAGTATGATCAGACCGGTATATGGCATGGTTCTCGAGCTCAGGGTGCGACCGC
Source organism: Desulfosarcina sp. (assembly GCA_029288035.1). Classification (GTDB taxonomy): domain Bacteria; phylum Desulfobacterota; class Desulfobacteria; order Desulfobacterales; family JAFDCJ01; genus JAFDCJ01. The sequence goes on along the minus strand of JARFPZ010000035.1, from coordinate 5,977 downwards.
CGGACGATTCATATTGTGTGTAAGCGGTCGGCCGTGCCTGTCGGTTTTGAAGGAATAACGCAATCCCGGTCACGATATGCACCCCTGCAAACAACACCAGCCCCAATTCAAAAACGATGAGCAGCGGTCCCAGGGAATGCAGCTTTTCGGCATAAGCGTTAAATGCTTCTCCGCCGCCATAAATGGTAAGGTTTCCTGCCAGATGCGCCATCAGGAAACCTATGAACGCCAAGCCGGTCACTGCCATCATCAACTTTTTGCCAATGGAGGACCAGAGGGTTTGCTTTATCCAGTTCATTTTGTTCTCCCTGTTTTCGTTGGAACACCCATTAGGTCATGTATAACGATCCAATTTTTAATAATTTCCGGTTTGCCTGTCAACAGAATTGTTGCGCCGGCGGAAGGGAGGCAAGGCAGTGGTTCTATCCCAACCCGGAGAAACCAATTATAGCGAAGCGTAAATCCCGATTTATCGGGGAATTGAATATTGAAGATTTGTGGAAGCCGCTTCGCTCCGTCATTTTTTTGCCAAGCTCTTTTAAAATTGATCCGCCGCGGGCGGACCTTAAATCTTCAATCAATCATCGCGCCACCACTCATCGCGACAGGTATCCATGACGGCGCGTGCGATTTTCTGGCCGGTTTCAGTCTCAATCCGGTCGATCACATTCCCGATCCAGGTTTCAGGCGGTTTATGCCCCATATCCATCAGATCCTTTAGCTCCAAAATAAGCGCGAGCTGATCGGCATCGTGGGCGAGCTTGGCTTCCAGGGAGCTGCCGTCGTTAAATTCTTTGAAAAGATCGGTCATATTTTGTCCAAAAGCGAGGCCCTTGATGGTGTCCCCAAGCGCCTTGGATTCGTCGGACTTGAGGTATTTTTTATTTACGGTGTTCAGATCCCCGATCCTGGCTTCCGGCAGATCATGGATCAGACACATGCTGATTAATCTCATAGCGTCAACATCAGGTTCCATACGCGACATTACGTAGGCGATAAACGTTACGCTGAAACAATGCTCCGCCACAGATTCGTTTCCGGCACCCAAAAATTGGTATCCCGACCTGGGAATTTCTTTCAGCATTTTGGCTTCAAACAATAAATTGGCAATCTTTTTCATACGCATCCTTTGTCAACGGGTTGGTTGGATCTTCATTCATAAATGCCGCCGGCCTCGATGGCAAGCTTAAAATCTCAATTGAGCCGGACAGCATTCAAATATGTTGACACTCTTCTCATTTCTGATATAAGTAAAAGTATATCGGGATTTCTACAATTTATTGGAATAACGATGCTTTTTACGGTCATTGTCTCAGTGACCCTCATAGAACGTCGGCCTCCGGCTCGTTGAGCCTAAGCCTGCGCCTCGGAGAGAATAGTGGAATATTGAAAGACTGGGTATAAAAGGCGGAAAAAGGTCTATTCCACAAAAAATGTTGAATCTACCTTCTTTGATGATGCTCACCGGTCATATCACCCCATGAAAACATGCGTTTCAATATAGAACATATGTGTTGCGTCTTGCTATTGTTGAAGCTAACATTTAATTAATGTCCGTTTGCGGTCGGTGATTTCACTTGTTTACTGTAGATTTATTCTTATATTCCAGATTACAAAAGACGACCATTTCCCATTCACTGAATAAATAACGGAGTGTTATATGCCGGTTGCCCAAATTGACTTGATTCATATGATTGGCAATGCCAGCCTCATCGTTCAATTGGTTCTAGTTTTGCTGCTGTTTTTTTCCGTTACCTCATGGGCAATCATATTAATCAAATATCGATATATCAAAAAGGCATTCAAACAGTCCGCTGAATTCACTGAATTTTTTTGGAAAAGCCGCGACCTTTCCAACGCCTTTTCAAGGGCCAAGCAGCTTCATGGAAGCCCGGTTGCCAGAATATTTCGTATCGGCTATGTGGAACTAAAAAAGACGAGTCAATCCGGTGACGCACATCAGGTGCAATCATCCGATGAAAACGAAGACAGTTCTTCCTTTGGGACGAGATTCAGTGGAATGGGCAATGTCAATCGGGCCTTACGCCGGGCCATAAATACAGAGATGACCCGCCTGACTCAGATGGTTCCCTTTCTGGCAACCACCGGAAACACGACGCCATTTATCGGATTGTTTGGAACGGTGTGGGGAATCATGAATTCTTTCAGCGGCATCGGTCAGCGAGGATCTGCCAGCCTGGCGGTGGTCGCACCCGGTATTTCCGAGGCGCTCGTGGCGACGGCTGCTGGATTGGCAGCCGCCATACCGGCTGTCATTGCCTTTAATTTTTTTATGAATAAGATCCGAATTGTCGAGACTGAAATGCAGAGTTTTTCGGCAGATTTTCTCAACATCATCGAGCGCGATATCTTGCGGATCGAGAGGAGAAAATAATGGCCCACGCAGGGAATCAGCGGGAGCTCATGTCCGACATTAATGTCACCCCATTTGTGGATGTCATGCTTGTTCTCTTAATTATTTTCATGGTCACCGCGCCCATGATGGTAGAAGGGTTAAACGTCGATTTGCCTGAAGCAACCGCCAAACCGCTTGATTCTGAAAAAGAACATCTTGTCATTACGATCGACAATAACCAGCTGGTTTATATCAACGATTTTAAGATTGACGTCGAATTTTTAGGCGAAAAATTGAATAAAATGCTTCAAGGCCGCAGTGATCTGGAAGTTTATCTCAAAGCCGACAAGAAGATTCCATACGGAATCGTTGTTCAGGTGATGGCGGAAATAAAAAACGCCGGCATCGAACAGCTGGGCATGATCACCGAGCCGGCGGACCCGAAAAAGAGAAGCGACACGCAAAACGCGAAAAGTTGATGAAAAGAAGCATACAATTGCAGGCGTACCCGTTTGGGATGGGAACTGATTCGCGTACCATGCTGTTTTACTTTGGAATTTCACTTTTCATTCATCTAAGTTTTATCGGGTACATCATATTTTTACCAGAATCGGCCCCCAGGCGGCGGTTCTCACCCGGATCGATTAACGTCAGTTTGGTATCGCTGCCCGGTCCCCCGGCGGCTGCACCGGCGCCGGCTGCCAAACCTGAAGCCAAGGCCGTGGTCACACCGAAACCCGAGGTAAAAAAGACCGCCAAGGCGCCGGTGATTAAAGCGCCGTCGCCCCAGCCGCCTGCGGTTGCAGCTGAGCCTAAAAAGACGGTTTCACTTGCGCCAGTAAATAGAAAATGGAAGGCCAAGAAATCCCTTAAGAAAAAGACCTTGGATCGTCGGAAATTGATTGATCAAGCTGTCTCCGGGGTTCAAAAAAAAGTTGAGAAATCTCAATCCGACTCCGTCAATCAAGCCATCGAAGCTTTGAAAAAGAAGGTTGCCCAGACCGAAGCAACACCCTCACAAACCGATCAGAGCGTCAGGGCTGCGGCAGGTGCGGGTGTGTCCGGTGGGACGGGATCCGGTGGCCAGCGAGCTCTGGAACTCATAGACATCTATAAAATTGAAGTTGCATTTCAGGTGGAAAGACAGTGGGCGTTTTCCGAGCAACTGGCCGGAGACGGCCGGGCGTTGCAGTCCAGCCTGGTGTTCAGGGTGCTGCCGAGCGGCGAGATCACCGATATCAGGTTTACCGAGCGGTCCGGTAATTCATATCTGGATGAGTCGGCCTACAAGGCGGTCGTCAAGGCCAGCCCGGTATCACCGCATCCCCAAGGGGTCCGGGCGTTGTATGTGACGGTGGCGCTCAGATTTACGCCCCAAGGCATCAGATAGGCGTTATCTGAAGGGGAGAAAGTTAAAATTTGCTGGGATTGACGCATCATGCTATTGTTAGAGACCAGTTTGAGCACTTTAAGCGGGAATCTTGAACATTGAACCGTGCAGCCTATTTAAAAATAGCAGGGATATCGGAATGATTTTTCGTTGTTTGCAACGCAGCGCGCATATAATCATTAGCTGTATTTTGATTGCTTCCGGATCGAGTTTCGCCCAAAGCGGCATCGATCCTTATGATTATATAGACATCAGCAACCCGTTTTTAAGGAAAATTCCACTGGCGATTCCGTTGTTCAAAAATGAAACCGGAACAACGGAAGAAGCCCGATTGTCGAAAACATCCGCCGAATTGCTTGCTGACAGCCTTGAATTTACCGGATATTTTAAAATACTTGATCGCCGGGCGTTTCTTTTCGAACCGCAATCCGATGGAATTCTGACTCCCCAGATCAACTTTTCAAATTGGACCGTTGTTGGGGCAGAACTCCTGATTACAGGCCTTTTTAAGGAGAACAACGGAAACATTGCGATGGAGCTTCGCCTTTTCGACACGTTCAAGGGGCAGCGTATACTGGGTAAAAAGTATTCCGGCAAGACGGGCGATCAGCGACGGATCATACATCGATTTTGCAGTGAAGTCATGCAGTATCTAAACGGCAGCAATGGGGTGTTCGCCAGCAAAATTGCATTCGTTTCCAACGGTTCCGGTAACAAAGAGATTTACAGTTGTGAGTTTGATGGTTACGATCCCCGGCAAATGACTCGCAATCATTCAATTACCCTATTTCCAGCCTGGTCGTCAAACGGACGGTATCTGGCCTATACATCCTACAAACAGGGTAAACCCGATCTGTTCATAAAAAACCTGCCGGAAATGCAGGAAACATCCGTTGACAGCAAAGGCCTTAATATAACGCCGGCCTGGGTCCCGGGAAAATTCGAGCTGGCGGCAACACTTTCCTTTTCTGGTGATCAGGAAATTTATCTGTTGACTGGATCGGGTAAAATTATTAAAAGATTAACAAACATGCGGGGCAGCGATATCTCTCCCACGTGGTCACCGGACGGCAAGAAATTTGCCTTCGTTTCCAATCGATCGGGAAACCCTCAGGTTTACATACAGGATATGGTATCCGGCAAAGTGAGACGATTAACCTACGAGGGCAATTACAACACACAACCAAGCTGGTCCCCTCGCGGTGATAAAATTGCATATGCGTCGTTTGGAGACGATCGCCATAATATTTATGTGATTGATGTCGAAGGTCGGCAACCACTCCAATTGACCTCTGAAGCAGGAGATAATGAAGCACCCTCATGGTCGCCCGACGGGAGTCTGATTGTCTTCAGCTCAACCCGAGAGGGACCTTCTCGAATATATGTAATGACTGCATCTGGCACCGATCAGCGTCGGTTACTTACGCTGAACGGAGAGCAGACAAACCCAAAGTGGTCGATGAACGATTTCAAAAACTGAAGTGTTTCTAAATGCGAAAGGAGGAAAAATGCAAAAGAAGAAATGGATTTATTTGGCGATGGTTTTTGTAATTCCTGGATTCCTGTTTACCGTTTCATGTCAAAAGAAGTTGGTCGATGCAACACCGGAGCCGGTCGTAGTGGAAGAGCCGAAAGAGGAAGTCGTCGTCGAAGAGGAAGTCGTGGTTGCACCGGAGCCTAGAATTTCGGATATGGTGATGCAGGAAGATTTTTATTTCGATTTTGATAAATCGATCCTGACACCGGCCGCGCAGGATAATCTGATGCAAAAGGCTGAATGGATGCGTGAGAATCCCGATGCGATGGTAACGATCGAAGGTCATTGTGATGATCGTGGTACCAATGAGTACAACCTTGCATTGGGTGATCGGCGTGCAGAGAGTGCCAAAGCATTTCTGGTGGATTTAGGTATTGATGCTTCCCGATTAACGACCATCAGCTATGGCGAAGAACGACCGGTCGATCCCAGACAGAATGAAGAAGCCTGGGCCAAAAACAGACGGGACCATTTTGTTGTCGTTAATTAACTCGCAGTATTCTGTCCTTCGAGACACAGCGTTGTTTGACTGCAGCTGAATGTGTAACTGCGGTTAACAGCCTTAAATTAATTATTGATAAGGCCGCAGGCGCCGGCTTGGCCGACGCTTGCTGTCACGCTGAATAACGCCCGGCCTGGTCGACAGGCTGTGTTTCGGTGAGGGGACTCATTATTCATTGATCCACTCCAATTG